>JAAENK010000203.1 GCA_024224415.1 Gammaproteobacteria bacterium
CTTGCAGAAGAGGGTGAGGGTGAATTAGCTGTGTATCGCTACATAAAAAATGCCAACAGATCAATGAATACCTTTAAATCAATGCAAAAAGTCAAAGATATTTGCAATCAAGTTAGTTACCGTGAGCTTGAAGAAATCGCTACTGTTTGGGCAGATGCTGCACTACAACTCACAGAAAAAGACTTGCGTATGATGGAAAGACTGGTACGTAGGCAAAATGCCAAAGTAGAAAGTTAGACGCTACATAACTATTGTGGATCTAACGATTTGTCCGGATAGGATTTTTGGTTTGCCGTAGTTGCATTAAGTAGTGCAGTTACGGTTTTATTAAATATGTCTTCTGTTCTCTCGGCGAGGGATAATATTTTCTCACTTCCAAGGTCATAGGGTTTGAGAGACTCGGCCTCGAGACAAACTTCAACAAGCTTCTTCCCTCCAAGTTCAGTCGCTGAGCCCTTAAGTGCATGCAGACTTTCTCTATATTCAAGGTAATCTTCGTACATTGCGGATTTTATTGTAAGTAGGTGTTTTCTACCGGATATATCGAAATCCTTCAGAAGTGAATGCACAAATTTAGGATCGTCACCAAGAATCTGTAATTCATATAGCACCATGTGATCGTACCATTCGGACTTATCGAAGCAGCTATGAATTTGCACTCTTGATCTTTCGATAGATTTTTTAGTATGCCTTTTTTCCGGTTTAGTATTCCTTGATAGCACAGCTATCGATTCTAGTAAGCCATGTGAGTCGATAGGCTTTGTTAGAAATCTGTTAACTCCTGCATTTATCGAGGATTCTTTGGCCTCAGGTGTAGCATCTGCTGTAAGCATTATTACTGGTATGTTCGATTTAGTGTCCATGAAACGTAAGGATTTAACAACCTCAATTCCTGAAATTTCTGGCATATTCATATCGAGAATGATCATGTCTATATTTTCAAGATCAGTGCTAATGATATCCAGAGCCTCGTCTCCGGCACTGGCAATTTGGACTTTGTGACCAGCATTATGAAGTATTCCCTGAATTACTTGCTGGTTTACAGGATTATCTTCGGCTACTAGTATATTAAGCCCAGTAGCACCGCCCTGTTTGGTGTAGTGTTCGGCCATAGTGACAATTTTACTGTCACCAACCGAAACACTTTGCGCGGCATGAATTGCATTAAAAAGCGGTCGCTTTTCTTCAGGATCTACAATGGTCGATATATAGAACTGATTTGCCCTGTTCGCATCAATCATAGTGTCCGAGGAATTAATTAGAACAAGGTTTATAGTTTCAAGTAACTCTTCTGACTTAACTAATTTTGCGAACTGTATGGCGTTTATATCGGTGAGGCTTGCCTGATCTACCAGGATAGTTTCATACGGGCAATCTTCATCACTCGCTTGCAACAACTCCGACAACGCGCGAGTGGAGGTTCTCACCCATTTAAAATCTATGCTCCAGGTTTTAAGAGAAGGCCTGATAATCGATGCTGTTTCTTCATCGGCAAGCAGCAAAATTCGATTTTCCAATATACTGGATTGTGGATTCACACTGGCGACAAAAGGTAGCTCAAACCAAAACGTCGAGCCTTTTCCTTCTTCGCTATTTACACCAATCTCACCTCCCATTAATTCAACCAGTTCTTTTGAAATAGTCGTACCTAGTCCTGTTCCTCCATATGCCCGACTTGTACCTGCATCTGCCTGTGTAAAATTATCAAAAATTCCATTTATTGATTCTTCTGACAGACCAATGCCAGTATCAGTAACCTCAAATCTAACCCTCGGTCTCGATTCCGCGCCACCAGCATACCTAATAGACAAAACAACGGATCCTTCATCGGTAAATTTAATGGCGTTATTGATTAAGTTCACAAGTACCTGATGGAGATATCTCTGATCACCTACTAGTTCAAAAGGTGTTTCAGGATCAAAATTACATGAAACCCTCAAACCCTTTTTCTCACCCATCGGTACTAACATACTGAGAACCGAATTAACCAGGTTATGTAAATCAAAGTCCTTTGGGTCTGTCAGTAACTTTCCGGCCTCAATTTTTGAAATATCCAGGATATTCTCAATTAGTTCCAAAAGAGTATTTGCCGAACCATGCATAGATTCGACAAGTCCCAGTTGTTCATGGTTTAACTTGGTTTCCCGTAGCAGTTCGCCCATGCCTATAACACCATTTAATGGGGTGCGAAGCTCATGAGACATGTTTGCTAAAAAACGTGATTTAGCATCATTGGCCTGTTTGGCCATATCAATAGCCGCGTGTAACTTTTTCAATAAAAATGCGGCGTATAATGGTAAAAGGCACATCATTATAAGAAGGCTAGTTCCAAAATGTTGGTTTTGCTGCCAATAATCACCCCACAAAATAACAACAAAAAATCCCAAACTACTAATAGCCTGAGAGATGTATAGGTATTTGATACCATAACGAAAACCATTACCCAAAATCACCCACAAGTAGATGAAAAATAACGGCACACTGGCATCACCAGAATGAAAAAGAAGAAAAGATAAGGATGTTGTGTCTAGTGCAGTACCAATAATACGTCGTATTGGTGATGCCACAGGATTGACTACTATTGCAGCAAATATTGCTAATGAGCAGGTGGTATAAATAAGAGATATAAAACCCGCTAATGAAAATGCTGCATTCCCAACCGTGAGAATTTCTTTTGAATAAGATTCTTCGGTTGCCCACGGGAAAAATACATAAGCAACAAGAATAAGCCCTATAGCTATTCTCAGCTTTGCCTGCCCAGGTTCCAAATCACCTGTCTTGGCTAATCGGAGACGAAGATTAGTAAACAAACTTTTTTTAGGAGTTTCCGATTCCATGGGTCATAGAATAAGTAACGAAGTTAATCGTCGTCACAAAAATCTTTTTGAATACCCTGGATATTGTCCAGTCGTTCGAAGAATGCTTCTATACAGACAGAGTCGAATTGTGTGCCAGCGTGTTTCGCCAGATAATCCTGAGCATCCTTTGAACTCCAGGGTTGTTTGTAAGGACGTTTGGAAATCAGGGCATCATACACATCTGCTACCGCAACGATACGCGCGACCAGGGGTATGTCCTTGCCAGAAAGGCCGTTTGGATATCCAGTGCCATCAAACCGTTCGTGATGATTGAGCGCGATAATAGAACCGGATTGCATATATTTTGATTGACTATTTGACAATATGGCGTGCCCGATCTGCGTGTGCTGTTGCATGGCTTGCCACTCATTTGCTTCAAACTTTCCGGGCTTGAGTAGCACCTTGTCGGGGATACCTATTTTACCAATATCGTGCATGGGTGCCGCGTATTCAATTTCATCACATTCTTTATCGCTGAGACCCAGGGCCTCGGCAATCTGCCTGGAATACTTTGCCATGCGAACCACATGGTAGCCCGTATCTTCATCACGATACTCACCAGCTTTTGCCAGTCTTAGCAGAGTTTCTCTCTCGCGAGAAACTATTTGTTGCGTGGCAACGTCCACTTGCCTGGCCAGCCAGTCGGCACGATCCTGAATAATCGATTGTTGCTCGTGTAGTTTTAGCAGGTTGCGGCAACTGGTGCGACATTCGATCTGGTCGATGGGGCGGATTAAAAATGCCGTTGCCCCAGCTTCGAGTGCGTCATAGCGTACCGATTTTTCGCTAACGACGGTTATCATCATAATAGGTATATCGTGGCAGGCAGGTTTTTCTCTAATTTGTTTGATTAACTCAACACCGTTTATATCGGGCATTCTATAATCGGTAATGATAAGGTCTGGGTGGTTGCTATCGAGCCAGTTCAGGGCATCTATAGGGTTGTCGAAGGAATCGACACTGACATCGTCCTCAGCCTGTTGTATGATCTTGGCCAGTATGGTTCGTCCTGTTGATTCATCATCAACGATTAGAACCTTACGCTGTCGACGTAAGACGCTTAGGCGGCGAGCATTCTCGTAAGGTTCAACATTAGAACTTTTCTTGATGCTGCTTGTATTATCTCGACTCAAAATCAATTTACTCCCCAGTGGATAATGTTTTATAGCCGGACGTTCCAGTCTATACCCAATTTCCATTATTTGAGGAAAATTCGGTTAAAAATTTGGGCTAATTCACAAAAATTTCAATTTATTTCTAAAAATTATAATGAAAACAACAAATTAAAGAAAGTTTTTATAAACATTATTAAAAATATTTCCTAAGTCGATGTAAACCAGTGATTTTAGTAACCATGAATAGTCGAGCAATCCCGCTTAACGTTATTGTCATTCTCCTGACTTTGTGTGAAGGTGGTATTTTCCCTTGTCTACAGGCCAGCGATCAGGTTCTATTTGAATCAGCCAGTTTGGATATAAATGGCAGGCAATTTGAGCTCGAGATTGCCAAAACTGCTATACATCGCCAACATGGTTTGATGTATCGTGAATTCCTGTCTGAGCGATCGGGGATGCTGTTTATATATCCTGAGGCTGGATTTCATCGTATCTGGATGAAAAATACATTGATACCATTAACAGTGGTCTGGTTCGATATTCATCAAACTGTAATCCATATTGACAGACTCGATCCTTGCCAATTGAGTCATTGCCCAAGTTTTGGGGCGGATAGTCCTTCAAAATACATTATCGAGCTGACAGCAGGAAATCAGTCGTTAAGAATAGGGGATCGAATTCCTATGCTTGCTAATTTCCTGGCTAAAGAATAAACCAGAGTGCCAATGGAATGGTGACTAAAGCGCCCAAATTACCGATTAAAACAATAGAAGCAACCAGGTGGGGTTCCTGTTGTGATTGTTCCGCGACAAGATAATTTAGTACAGCAGGTGGTAAGACGCTAAACAGTAAAAGTATTGGAACCTGTTGATTGGGTAAAGGTAGCCATGGTGTTATCAGCAGGGCTATTAATAGTCCACTGAGCGGACAGATTAATGCCCCGGCTAATCCGATGCGCCAGTCCTGGAAATCCAGTTCGGTCAAGCGGGCGCCTAGCGAAAAAAGCATGAGGGGAATGGATATTTGTCCTAGCATGTGAATAGGCAATTGAACTACATCTGGGAGAATCAGGGTTGACTCGGAAATTGCAATACCGGCCAGGGTTGCCAGGATCATCGGATTTTTGATTAAGAGCAAAATCGACAGGCGTTGTTTGATCATTTGTTGACCAACAGAAAAATGTAGAAAATTTTCCACAACAAACAATACAACCGCAACTGGTAGCGCCTGTTTTCCAAAAGCCAGTAATATGAGAGGCAAACCCATATTGCCAGAATTGGAAAACATCATAGGCGGCAGGAAGGTTCGCCATTGATATCCAAGCAATCGGCAAACCGGCCAGGCTAGTAGTCCAGACCCGAAAATTACCAGCAATCCGGCAAAGGCCAGGTTACTGTATTCAATCAGAGCAAAATTTCCCGATGACATGATGTCGAATATCAACATCGGGACAAACACATCGATATTAATTCGATTGCTCACCGTCATATCCGGTTTGAATCGCCGACTATAAAGGTATCCAACCACTACCAGGCAAAACACTGGGAAAATGATCGAAAGGATTCGATAGATTAAATCGGTTTGCAACACTGAAGAAAATACCGTGGCAGTTTAAAAATGTAGCGATAAATCCTTGTGCACAGCCAAACAACTCGCAATACTTTCGGCCTGGTCGGTTGATAGACGTTCCTGCATTCGCATTCCGATCGTACTGGCGATAGTCTGATCAAATACTTCGAGATCTGTAGACAACTCAGCCGCGGCACGGTTACGCCAGGTGATTTCCAGTTTCAACTGATCGACGGCTTGCATAACCATTTCTATAGCCTTGTCGGGCTTTGGACTATTGCCACGTAAAGCGCGCCGGGCCTTGGAAAGCCTGGACTTAATTCGATGCGTCTCTGTCAGCAGGTCTATTTCGCTCTCTACTGCCTTAATGGTTTCCATCGCCTCATCGGTATTCTGGTTGCGTATTGTATCGATGAGTGGCTCAACTTTTACCATCAAGCCATCGAGTTGTTCGTGCTCGGATAACATGCGTTGTAAAATCACAATAGTTTCATAGCTCTCATCGACATTTTGTCGATAAGCCTGTCGAGCGCGTTTGGCAACCTTGGCTAGTGATTCGAATTTCTCACGGGAGGGTTGCCAGTTTTCTGGGATTTTTGCAGCAATCGCGTTGCGACTAATATCAAGATTGTCGATTTCTCTATCAATACCGTCAATTGCCGTTTTCGATACAGTTTCTTCAAAACTTAAACGTTGTTTATCCTGTTTCAGTTCCTTGATGCGTTTGTCTATCTGGTGCATAGATTTTTGCAAACGCCTAACCTCGAGGTGCAGTGGCCGATATTCAATCGAGTACTCTTCTAGTTTAGAGGCAGAACTACGAATTTTTTCAACCAGTGCAAAAGTTTTCCCTGCTTTGGTATAACTGTCATTTAATCGACCCTGATATTCATCGGGTAGATAAGCGATATTGGCGGTTTTAACTCGTTCGATACTCGCTTCGATCGAATTCCATTGCAGGTCATAGTCGGCGAAAATATAATTTTCCAGGCACTCCTGTAACTTCGGATTGCTAGGTGGTGGGGCGGTATCTGAAGTCAAATGAGTTTTGTTGGGAAGATAATTAACCAGGCTAGGAAATGCCCCGGCAATGACAAGGCCAAGCAACTGCAGGCCAATAAAAGCCGAAGCACCCTTGTATATCTGTAAAGTACGTACCGACGGTGGTGCGACACCACGCAAATAAAATAGCGAAAAGCCAAAGGGCGGCGTTAGAAAGGATGTTTGAATATTTAGGCCAACCATGACACCGAACCACACCGCGGTAACGTTTGCCCCTGGATCTGCTAGCAGAATAGGGGCGACAATCGGCACCACCACAACGGCAATTTCTAGAAAGTCGAGGAAGAAACCCAAAAAGAAAATGACCGCCATAACGACGATAAACTGAGTCCAGAAGCCGCCCGGCAAACTGGTCAAATGTTCCTTCACCAGTTCCTCACCGCCAAAACCGCGAAACGCTGAGGTCAGCATTGCTGCACCGAGTAAAATTATGAAAACCATCGATGTTGTTTTTGCAGTTTCCATCATTACACCATTAAGGGTGTCATCTATGCGATAGGCGCGAATGGCCGCCCAGCCGACGGAAAATATAAGTGCAGCCGCTGCAATACAGGCTAGCGCGATACCAAATGCGTCGTAGGCATTGGTAATATTCTTAATGTTTAAATCGAACAGGCTTAGCAGGATTATGATTGTGATCACCGAGGTGATTGCAATGGCTGCTGGATAGTAAGCCTTAGGTTTGCCTTCCATAAGACGATAGCTACCCATGAGCATCGCACCAATTGCACCAATAGCACCGGCCTGGTTAACCGTGGCAACACCCAGAATGATAGAACCGAGTACAATGAATATGAGCGCCAAAGGTGGAATCAACGCCAATAATATCCGAGTAACGAATTTACCATCGTATTCACCTTCGAAAGGAACTGGCGGGGCTTTCCTGGGATTTATGAGCGCCGATATCAGGATGTAACCCATATACAGTCCCACCAGAATCAGTCCTGGGATAAAGGCACCCATGAACATATCGCCCGCGCTGGCGGTAACAACGTCAAAATCACCGGGCATGGAAAACTGACCGGTGGCTTCTTTATATTCCGCCTTTCGCATAGTAGCGGCCTGATCCGCTGCACTCGACAATTGATCTGCCAGTATGATTAATACAATCGACGGTGGAATAATCTGGCCTAATGTGCCGGATGCGCAGATAGTGCCGCAGGCCAGTGATTTTGAATAATTATTACGCAACATTGCCGGCAGGGAAATCAAACCCATGGCGATAACAGTTGCACCGACGATGCCGGTAGTTGCTGCAAGTAAAGCGCCCACAAATACCACCGAAATACCTAAGCCGCCAGGAATCGGCCCGAACAACTGCGCCATAGCGACCAGCAAATCTTCTGCAATTTTAGAACGCTGCAGCATGATGCCCATGAAAATGAATAATGGGATTGCAATTAAGGTGTCGCGCTCGACTACCCAGTAAAGGCTACGAAAATTGGTTACACCGGCGCTAAGCCATTGATTGGGACCACCAAGTACGAAGTAAGCGTCGGTATTACCTTCGAACAGGTATCCACATAATGCCGCGATGCCAACGGTAAAAATTGCTGCACCAGGCAGTGAAAATGCCACCGGGAAACCCGATGTCAGGGCAAACACCATGATCAGTATAAGCAGGACGAGAAAATACAACTCCACTGTTAGCTGACCCTTTCTGTGTTAACCAGTTCTTTATAACTGGGTTGATCGTCGAGATTGGGTGAAAGTAGTTGTCCGATATTGAATAATAGATAACTCACAAACTGCACCAGCATAGATACCGAGTAAACAATCAAAAATGCCGCCATCAGATATTTGACATACATGCCATAACCACTTTGAGAAACTTCAAAACTCAGTAGCGGACTGTTTATACTGTTGCCGCGTCCACCCATGCCCTGCATGAGGATGACCCAGCAAATGGGAATACCCAGCAAAGCACAGCCTATGGAATCAAACCAGGCCCTGGTTCGACGTTTAAAACCGGCATACAACACATCTACTCGAACATGACCTTCTTCGACCAGGGTATAAGCGCTGGCGAATAAAAATAACGCTGCATACCAGAAACGCACCACATCGCCCATGTAAGCCTGCTCGTATGAGAACACAAAGCGGGTTAGCACAATCAAAAATTCCGCCAGTACCACCATTAAGGCCAACCAGGTAAAACTGACTTTTTTAAGTCGAAAAGCGATCAACAGGGACAGGACAATAAGTGGGTAGTGCACATAAGTACCACGGAAAATGGGACGCCCCAGTTGCTGTGTCAGTGTTTCACCGACCAACGGTTCGAGAAAATCTTCGACGCGCAGGAAAGAAATCACCATATCGACGAAACCGACCAGACACACAGACCAGAACGAAAAGCGAATAATATACGCCGCCAGTTGGGCGAATCTTACCGAGTCCTGTTGCATACTGCGGTCATGCGTTTTAACGCAATAGCCAGCAGCCAGCATTAAAACCAGTAAATAGATGAAAAACTGGGTCCAGCCCTGGGTCAGTTGTGTTTCGTCGAGTGGGTTATTGGGCTGTTCCAGGCCAAAATAGCCGTAATGTGAAAATAGTTCAAAAGTACCGGGTAATTCCTGCCAGTACACCAGATAGTTATTGAACAAATAAAGAAAAACGCCACTGACCATCATATATGCCATAGCACGCGAGATCAGGGCGATGTTAGTTTTAAGCATAACTAAAGATGACAACTCTCAGGCGAAAGAAAACGGAGTCCGAAGACTCCGTTTTCATACCACTTGTTATTTCGCTACTTTATAGTCCCAGTACGCGATTGCGCTGGGCAACGTAAGCTTGATCGGATATCTTGGCCCATGCACCGATTTCGTCACGCGAACTTTTGAAGCTTTGGTGAATCTTTTTGGCCATTGGGCTATGTGCCTGGACCTCCTCGAATACCTCTGCAGCGGCATCACCGAAGCTATCGTAGATATCATCGTTGAAGCTCTTCAGCTTGACACCCTGGTCCGATATCAGGCTAGCCAGCGATGCACCGTTTTTGGCATTGTATTCTGACATCATTATAGAGTTTTCAACCTCGGCAGCAGCCTTGATGATTTCCTGGTCGGCTTTACTCAGTCCGTCCCAGAATTTTTTGTTCATGCCGAGAGATAGCTGTGCGCCTGGCTCGTGCATGCCAGGGTAATAGTAATACTTGGCGGCTTCATAGAACTTCATGAAGCTATCATTCCAGGGACCTACCCATTCGGTGGCATCGATAGCACCAGAAACCAGGTTTTCATAAATCTGACCACCGGGTAGGGATACAGGAGAAGCGCCAAGCTTGGCTATTACGTCGCCGCCGAGACCTGGTATACGCATTTTCAAACCTTTGAAATCAGAGGCTGAATTCATTTCTTTACGGAACCAGCCACCCATTTGCACGCCGGTATTGCCGCAAGGCAGACATTTCAGCCCGTAACCAGCTGCAAGCTCATCCCACAAAGCCTGGCCACCACCCCATTGAATCCAGGCGTTGATTTCGGTGTAAGTCATGCCGAAAGGTACTGCGGTAAAATAAGCCCAACCCGGGTGTTTACCTTTCCAGTAGTAATCGGCGGCGTGGTACATTTGGGCGTTGCCCGAAGCGACTTCGTCGAAGGAGTCGAATGCTTTGACGCGTTCGCCAGCGGCAAAGTAGTTCACTTTGATACGACCATCCGTCATTGTAGTCAAACGTTCGGCAAAGCGCTGAGCACCAGTACCCAGGCCGGGAAAGTCACGTGGCCAGGTCGACACCATTGTTATCTCAATACTACCTTTAGAAGCCGCAGGTACAGCACTTTCTAATTTACTAATTTTTGTTTTTGCGGCTTCTAATTCCTTTTTTAATTTGTCAGATTCACCTGAGTCTGTGCAGCCAGACAAGAGGGCTGTTGTCGTAGCACCTGCACCCGCAGCTGCCCCAAGTACGAAGTCTCGTCTTTTCATTACTATTTATCTCCGTTGGTCTGTTTATGATTAGAATTATTTATAGAAATTTAGCCCGTTATAACTAACGAAAACAGGCACAGGGCCAAATAGCCAGTCGGTCATTTTGTGCCCTAAAGCCAAACTTTTCAAGTTTTTAGGCGTTGTTGGCGACTTGAACCGTTGTTGATGGGTAATTCTGAAAGAAATTCCCAGGCCGATAAGATGGCTTGATCAGGTTCCGAGCAATTCATACTTAAAAACTCGCTGGGAATGTTGTCAGGACGCAATACTGCTTCGGGATGACCCTTTGGGAATTGCGCAGTATGGTCGAAAAATAAATAACCATAGATAGGAATATTGGGAATTTGGTGCCTTATTGCTGTTAGATGATTCTCAAGGTCAAATAAAGGGTTTGCGAACTTAAAACTCTTCTGTTCGACTACCTGGGTCCACTCCGATATGCGATCAGCGCAGTATATGTTACCTGGGTAGCGCTTGAAGTTGATCAATAATATCGCATTTGGCAGCATGACTAGTCGGTCAAGAATAAATTCACCATCAAGCCCGTCTGCACAAATGACATTCCTACGCTGTTTTATTCCAATTTGATTCAAACAACGTCGTGTGCCCCACTGTAGCCACAAAACTCGAACAGCCTTCCAATTGAGTAAAAATATCAATACGCTGATAAATAAAGCAGAAAATATGATCCAATTCTGATTGGTCATCCATTCCTGGATTGGGAAATTATCACTAGTCATGAGGTTAGATAATAGCGAAACTCAGTTAAAAAGCCATGATAGATTGGGGTGATTTTAGTGCAATAAATCCTATATTGACCGAATTTGTGAGCCATCTCTACTATTCTTAAAGGGTATATCTAACTCGACTTCGAAATCACCGTATAAGCATGTACATAATCCATACTGGTGTCCTTCTGGATCGCTTTCAACCATCGACTGGTAGGCCGCATAATAGTCTTCAATAATTTCACGGCGTCACCGTGAGCTTTAGAGTCCTCAGCATAGGGGCATTTGATGATACAGGTTTCGATATGATCTAGACGTAAACCGGCCTGATATACCACTTCATCCGGGTTACCAAATGGTGCAGAAAACACTTCCACAGAATTGTAGTATTGCGGAATGGTTATACTGGGTTTATTATTCCAGAAACGATAACACGAGTCGGGCCATATTTCTGGCGCCATTCCCCTCACCAAGGTTTTCCTTAACCCGAGACAGACCCATTATCACTTGCTGTCTATATGCCTCATCGTCGAGAATTTTTAAAACCTCCGAGCTAATATTCTTCTCAGTCGCATCATTCTGGAGATATTCCTGAACAACCAGTCGATTGGCGACGATATTGGCTAGACCGATATGCGGGATTTTAATTAAGCGGCTCATAATCTGATATGACAACCAGGACACTTTATAAATGATACACATCGGAACTTCCAGCAGGGCGATCTCCAACGTCACGGTTCCAGAGCAGGAAATAATTGCATCACAGCAGGGGATTACATCGTATATGTCATCGCGTGTCAGAATAATGTTCATTCCCGACTGCTGGCATTGCAGCTCGATGGCTTGAAAATCCAGCGAGTTGGCTACCGGCATGACAAAGCTCAGATCAGGTTTTCTGTGTAACAACGATCGGGCGGTATCGAACATCAAGGGTAACAGGTTTGCTATCTCTGTTTTGCGACTACCGGGGAACAGGCCCACGACTTCAGAGTCGACCCCAATACCAAGTCGAGATCGCATATCGGCAGCAGACATTGAACTTTTAACTTTGTCCACCAACGGGTTGCCGACAAAACTGACCGGGATATTAGCTCGAGTATAATACTCAGTCTCGAACTTGAATATGACCGCCATATGATCGATAAAACGGCCTATTTTGTGGATACGTTTAGGTCGCCAGGCCCAAACCTGAGGGCTGATGTAAAACAGAACCTTGATGCCAAATTGCTGTGCGTGCTGCGCCATTTTTAAATTGAATTCCTGATAATCAACCAGTACCAGTAAATCGGGGCGAGTATCTTCGATGGCCTTTTTAACCACATTCATCGCGTGTTTGATATCGCTCCAGTGCCTGAGGACTTCGACCAGGCCGACGACTGCGATATCCGACGAATCGTATACCAGTTCGACCCCGGCATTACGCATAAGCGATCCGCCCATTCCACTCAGTTGAATGTCTGGTTTGAGCTGGTATAACTTCTCGACGAATTCGGCAGCATGGGCGTCGCCAGAGACTTCACCCGCCAGGATCATGACATGTGGCGTTGCCATCAAGCCCGTAAAATCGCCTGGCAGACGGTTTCAATCTGTGTATCGGTCATCTCCGGGAATACTGGAAACGATAGGCAACGCCGTGAAGTTTCTTCGGTTACGGGTAAGTCTGGTTGTTCTGTATCGGCAAAGGCTTTTTGCTGATGTAGAGGTACCGGATAATAAACTGCGCATGATATATCCTGCGCGAGCACCGATTCACGAACCGTGTCGCGATCATCGCAGAGCAGGGTGTATTGATGGAAGATATGATCGCGGTCGTCACCTATCTGAGGTGTTTTGAACTGACTGTTTTCGAGCTGCCGATTATAGGTTTTGGCGACGCGTAGTCGATTGTCATTGTAATCATCCAGATGCTTTAGCTTGATACGCAAAATTACCGCCTGTAACTCATCAAGACGACTATTGTATCCAATCACATCGTGATAATACTGTTTGCTGCTGCCATGGTTGCGATACATACGAATAGCATCGGCTGCCGCATCATCATTGGTAGTTACCATGCCGCCGTCGCCGTAACAGCCCAGGTTTTTACTCGGGAAGAAACTGAAAGTGCCCGTGATGCCAAAGCTGCCAGTTCTTTTGCCTTTGTAGGTGCTACCGATTGATTGCGCACAGTCTTCGACTACGGCCAGATTATTTTCATGGGCAATCGCCATGATTTCGTCCATATCGGCTGGCTGACCGAACAGATGTACTGGAAGAATAGCACGTGTTTTAGCGGTGATGGCGGCCTTGATCTGGTAGGGGTCGATATTCAAACTACCGGGTAAAATGTCGACAAAAACCGGAGTCGCGCCGACGTAGCGAATTGCCTCGGCGGTAGCGATAAAAGTAAACGCGGTAGTAATGACTTCGTCACCCGGACCTATGCCCGCAGCAAGCAAGCCCAAATGCAGGGCATCAGTACCGTTGGCGCAGCCTAAGGCGTGCTTGACGCCAAGATATTCCGCTGCCTCTTTTTCAAAGGCCTGTACATTGGGACCGAGAATGTACCGCGTCTCGCCTAATGCCTGAATGATTGCTGCGTCAATCTCGGGTTTCAGTGACTCGTATTGACCCTTTAGGTCAACCATGGGGATACTCATAGAGTTCTCGTAATTAATGATGTAATTTGAATCGCGGCTTCCAGTGCGCGTTTACCGGCTTCACCGTTAATTATCGGTTGCTTACCGGTTTTAACCGCATTGACAAAGTCGAGTATCTCGAGGTTGAGCGCATCGTTATCGTCGAACTGACGTTCGTAATGTTCAACATTTTTTATTCCAACTTCGTTGTCAGTCTCTCCTTTGCGATTGATGGCGACAATCTTGTTCTGGAAGTCCGCCGATAAGTAAGCGTCTTTGTGGAAAATACGTAACTTACGTTCGCGTTTCTGGCTGATGCGGTTGGCGGTCACATTGGCGACGCAGCCGTTTTCGAATTCGATACGCGCATTGGCGATGTCAATAGTATCGGACAACACCGACAGGCCACTGGCCGAGATATGTTGAACCGGACTATCGACCAGTTCGAGAATGATATCGATATCGTGAATCATCAAATCGAGAATGACGCTGACATCGGTGGCGCGCGGACTAAATGGCGCAAGCCTGGTTGACTCGATAAACTGTGGGCTGTCGAGTTCTTCTTCGACGCCGATCATCACGCTGTTAAAACGCTCGATATGGCCAACTTGCAAAATCAACTGCTTGCGTTTTGCGATTTCAATCAACTCGGCCGCTTCTTCGACGGTTTCAGTCACCGGTTTTTCGATTAAACAGTGAATTCCTGCTTCCAGTATCTCGCGAGCAATTTTATAATGCAGGCTGGTTGGCACTACAAGGCTGACGGCATCGACATCCGCGAGGATATCACGAAAATCAGCATTGGCCCGAGTGCCGTGCTTTTGCGCGATTTCCCTGGCGACATCAATATCATTGTCGACTACTGCAACGAGTTCACAATCAGCGCAGGCAGCGTATTTATCAGCGTGCCATTTGCCGAGATGGCCGACACCGATAACAGCGACTTTGAGTAAATTAGACATAGTGGAAGCAGAAAATTTAGTGGGCTTGGTAAAAAACAGACGGCGTATTATATATGTATGATCAGCTAATTGCTAAGACTATAGCGGGTGTTGACGAAGCCGGGAGAGGACCGCTGGCCGGATCGGTCGTCGCTGCAGCGGTGATACTAGATGATGCAAATCCGATAGCCGGATTGACCGATTCAAAGCGCCTGTCGGCCAGTCAGCGATGCACACTTGAACTCGAAATAAAGCAAAAAGCACTTGCCTGGGCAATAGCCGAATCGAGCAACGAAGAGATTGACCAGATTAATATCCTGCAGGCCAGTTTGCAGGCGATGAAACGTGCTGTGATACAGCTTAGCCACCGACCTCAGCTAGTGCTGGTCGACGGCAACCGCTTGCCTGATTTGAGTGGCTATGAAATGCAAGCCATCGTCAAGGGTGATTTAAGCGAACCCTGTATTTCGGCGGCTTCCATTCTCGCCAAGGAATTTCGCGACCGCCAGATGCTCGTACTCGATACGATTTATCCACAATATGAATTTGCACGACACAAGGGTTATCCGACAGCATTACATCGTGAATTACTAAAGCAGCATGGCGCCTGCCCTGTGCACCGTCTGAGCTTCAAACCGGTTAGAGATGTTTGCTAATGGCTAATCAGTTTGTACATTTGCACCTGCATTCGGAATTTTCCCTGCAGGACAGCACTATCCGCCTCAAGCCATTAATCGCCGAGACGCGTAAGCGTGGCATGGCGGCGGTGGCGCTCACCGATTTATCGAACCTGTTCGCCCTGGTGAAACTGTACAAAACCGCCACCGCCGCTGGCATTAAACCGATTTTTGGCGCAGATGTCTGGGTTCATCATGGTGATCGTGATGAATCTTTGAGTCGTTTGGTGCTCCTGTGTATGGATGACAGGGGTTACCTGAATTTGAAGCGCCTGTTATCGCGTTCGTTCCAGGACGGACAACTGGCCGACAGGGCCACCGTTGATATTGAATGGTTGCGTGAAGCACCAGATGGGATTATCGCGCTGTCGGCTGGGCTGGAGGGTGATATCGGCAAGGCCATCAAGTTGCATAGGCTCGAGTTGGCTGAGGATTATCTTAAGCAATGGCAGGCTATATTTGAAGATCGTTTTTTTCTCGAACTGCAACGCACCGGGCGTCCTCAAGAAGAAGCCTATATCAATCATGTGCTCGAATTTTCCCATCAGCTACAGGCACCCGTGGTTGCTACCAACGATGTGAGGTTTATGGATGCATCTGATTTCGAAGCACACGAAGTCAGGGTTTGCATCTGTAGTGGCTTTACCCTGGAAGACCAGCGGCGACCTAAAACCTATTCGTCAAAACAATATTTTCGTAGCAAAGATGAAATGCTCGAACTTTTCGCTGATATCCCTGAGGCGATTGAAAATACGGTCAATATCGCTAAGGCCTGCAATGTGCGTTTACATTTAGGTGAGAACTTCCTGCCGGATTATCCGGTGCCCCAGGGTTACGATATAAACAGTTACTTTCGTCATTTGTCTGAACAGGGTTTGCAGCAACGCCTCGGGTTTTTGCAGGAGCAATGCATTGCGGGTGAGGTCATCGATCATCAGCCTTACCTCGACCGGCTTAATCTGGAACTTGACGTCATCATCCAGATGGGATTTCCGGGATACTTTTTAATCGTCATGGATTTTATCGAGTGGGCCAGACAGCAAGCCATCCCGGTGGGCCCGGGGCGTGGTTCGGGCGCTGGATCATTGGTGGCTTATGCGCTCAGGATAACCGACCTCGACCCACTTGAGTATGAATTGCTGTTCGAACGTTTCCTCAACCCGGAACGTATCTCAATGCCCGATTTCGATGTTGATTTCTGCATGGATCGGCGGGATGAAGTCATCGAATACGTTGCCGAACATTACGGTCGTAACCAGGTATCGCAGATCATCACCTACGGCACCATGGCCGCCAAGGCGGTAATCCGCGATGTCGGTCGCGTGATGTCACATCCCTACGGTTTTGTTGACCGCATCGCTAAACTAGTACCGTTTGAGATTGGCATCACACTGCAGAAAGCGCTGGATCAGGAAGAAGCTTTAAACGAACTTTATCATCAGGAAGAAGAAGTCACCATGCTCATCGACATGGCTCTGTCGCTGGAAGGCCTGATACGTAACGTTGGTAAGCACGCCGGTGGCGTATTGATTTCTCCCAGCGATTTAACCGACTTCACACCAACATACTGCGAATTTGGTGGTGGTGGTCAGGTTTCGCAGTTCGATATGAACGACGTTGAAGCTGTTGGACTGGTCAAGTTTGACTTTCTCGGCTTGAGAACACTGACCATTATTGACTGGGCAGTAACTTCGGTGAATGTCAGAAAGGATGGTGACCGACTCGAAATCGAGCGCATTCCCCTTGACGATGAAAAAGTATTTGAGCTATTGCGTGCCTATCAGACCACCGCAGTTTTTCAGCTCGAATCGCGTGGTATGAAAGATTTAATCCGGCGTTTACGCCCCGACAGTTTTGACGAAATTATTGCGTTGGTTGCCCTGTTTCGGCCCGGCCCTTTGCAGTCGGGTATGGTAGACGATTTCATCAGCCGCAAACACGGCCGTTCAAAAGTTGAATATCCGCATCCGGCGCTGGAACCGATTTTAAAATCAACCTACGGCGTTATTCTCTACCAGGAACAGGTCATGCAAATTGCGCAAGTGCTGGCAGGTTATACCCTCGGCGGCGCCGATATGCTACGCCGAGCAATGGGTAAAAAGAAACCCGAAGAAATGGAAAAGCAGCGCGTGATATTCACCGAGGGTGCGGTTGCTAACGATGTCGAAGCCAATAATGCGACCTACATATTCGACCTTATGGAAAAGTTTGCCGGCTACGGTTTTAACAAATCACACTCCGCAGCTTATGCGCTGGTTTCTTACCAGACTGCATGGTTGAAGACACACCATCCCACCGAATTTATGGCCGCAGTACTCTCCGCCGACCTGGATAATACCGATAAAATTGTCACGCTGATCGACGAATGTCGGGAAATGAAACTTGAGGTCTTGCCACCCGATGTGAATCGCTCCGATTACAAATTCACGCCATCGACTGAGGCGGTCATTTTTTATGGTTTAGGCGCGATCAAGGGCGTTGGGCAATCGGCGATTGAGTCAATCATTCGCTGTCGTGAAACGGATGAATATCGGTCACTCGACGATTTTTGCGAACGTGTCGATTCTTCGCGTTCTAACCGTAAGGTACTAGAAGCCATGATCAAGGCCGGGGCGATGGATTGCTTCTCTGATAACCGGGCGGCCTTGATGGCGCATCTACCGTACGCGTTAAAGGCCGCAGAACAAAAACAAAATAACCATGATGCCGGCATGATAGATATATTTGCCGAAGTCAGCGAACCCGAGGCGACCCAACCATTACCGCATTCCGAACCCTGGGATGAAAAGAAACGCCTGATGCAGGAAAAGGAGGCGCTTGGTTTGTATTTAACCGGGCACCCATTGTTAATCGTCGAACGCGAAATCAAACAAATCGCCTCGGCCAGTTTGTCCCAATGGCTGAATCGATTAAATACCGGAGAAACCCAGACCACTTCACGCTTCCGTCAAAAAGAACAGCAAACTACAGTGTGCGGCCTGGTAGTCGACATCCGCATGAAAAATAACTTTAACGGCCGTGAGGCCTTTGTCACCCTGGATGATCGAACTGGTCGAGTTGATGTCAGAGTGTCGCCCAGTTTATTGCAGGAAATTGAAAACCTGGTGCAAAAAGACTTGATCTGGGTGGTTGATGGCGGTATCGCTTATGATGACTTTAACAATGGCATTAAATTGAGGGCTTCGAAGGTTTGTTTGCTGGATGATTATCGACTGGCAAATGCACGGGCTTTGCATATTAACTTAAACGCTGAAACAAAATCCGAGATCGATCAACTCATCAATCAATTGTGCCTGCATAAAGATCAATCCAGCCTGCCGTTAGTATTTCATATGCAAAAACAAGGTTACGAATTCGAACTCAAAACAAATGGAAATGTTTCCATATCTGTTACTGAACAATGCCTGTTGAATTTAGGTAAGCATTTGAAAATAGGGGATTTTTATTTGGAATATTAAAGGCTTATGAGGAACTTCAGATGAGTTTGAAGTGGAAACTGGCTTTGATCGATCAGGTCAACTCATCAATGCATGACTCAATAAATCCAACGGCTGCGGAATAATACCATCCGCCCCCCAGCTAGCCAGATCCACAGATGATGGAATGTACCCATAAGCCGCGATCAGAGTTTTCATACCGGCAGCTTTTCCGGCTATTACATCGCGTTCATCATCACCAACATAAATACTGTCCTGGCAGGATATACCAAGTATTTCAGCCGCCTTCAGGAGCGGCAGAGGATGAGGTTTTCTATGTTCAAAGGTATCACCACAAATTACTACAGGACATGAAATTCCGAGACTGCGTAACAATGGTGTCGTCAACCACTCTGGTTTATTGGTTACTATGCCCCAGGCAATTTGACTGCTTTGCAAACTTTCCAATATTTGGTCGAAGCCATCGAATAGCTTCGATTGATCCGCAACGGTATCACGATAATGTTGCAGAAAACGTAATCGCAGTGGCTCGATTTCTGATTCACTGACATGTTTCGCAAAACCTAACTGGGTTAACACCAGTCCGCCCTGTGACACGTAGGGACGAATGTCTTCAAGCGGCAGTGGTGACAATCCTTCTTCGATGAGTAAATTGTTCAAAGCGCCGCCCATGTCGGGTGCGGTATCGATTAACGTACCGTCAAGGTCAAACAATACTGCTTCTATCATAAAGCTTTACAATACATTAAGTAGTTGACGTCTACATCACGACAGAGTTTGTATTGCTGGTTTATCGGATTATATGTCATGCCGGTGACGTCGCTAACATTGAGTTGATTGCTGCGCACCATGGCGGCGAGTTCTGATGGCTTAATGAACTTCTGATACTCGTGGGTGCCTTTTGGCAGCAGTTTCAAAATATATTCGGCGCCGACAATGGCCAGTACGTAGGCCTTCGGATTTCGGTTAATAGTGGAGAGGAATAAATGTCCGTCGGGTTTTAACATAGATGCGGCTGCCTTGATGATCGATGCCGGATCGGGTACGTGTTCAAGCATTTCCAGACAGGTGATGACATCGAATTGTTCCTTATGTCCTTTTGCGAATTCTTCTGTAGTGGTTTTCTGATAATTGATGTCCAGACCAGATTCATGTAAATGCATTTTTGCGACCTTTAGCGACATTTCGGCCATATCGATACCGGTTAGCTTAGCACCTTTGCTGGCCAGGGATTCGGCAAGAATACCGCCGCCGCAACCGATATCGAGAATTTTTCTACCTTCGAGTGTCCCGATATAATCTTCTATATATCCCACACGCAATGGGTTGATATCGTGCAAAGGCTTGAACTCGCTTTCACGATCCCACCAGCGGCTGGCGATTGATTGAAATTTATCAATCTCGAGGGGATCGATATTGCTCTGGGTCATGCGGACTCCTTATCGGTACTGGCGATCTTTGACCGCCAGCTCTGGGTTTGGTGACGAATTTTATCCTCGTCGATGTTACAGAGCTGGAAATCGGCGAGCTGGCAGTTTCCGGCAATCCAGACATGCGATACCTGTCGACTATTGCAGGCATAGACAACCTGGGTGACCGGGTCGTAGGTGGGTTGTGTATTTAGCGCGGTAAAATCCAGTGCGATAATATCCGCCTGTTTACCCGCTTCGATAGAGCCGATGTCATTGCCCAGACCTAATGCTCTCGCACCATTGATTGTCGCCATTTCAATCGCTTGTCGAGCGCTGCAGTTGCGAGCGTCGCCGCTGACACCTTTTGCAAGAAGCGTCGCCGTGCGCATTTCAGCGAACATATCGAGGTCGTTATTGCTGGCTGCGCCATCGGTTCCCAGACAGATATTGATGTTGCTATTTTGTAATTCAGCAACTGGACATAATCCGCTGGCAAGCTTGAGATTAGACTCAGGGCAGTGGCTGACATGTACACCGGCTTCGGCGATGCGCTCTATCTCAAATTCGTTGAGTTCGGTCATATGCACAGCGATAAGGTTCGGATTTAATAGGTTTAACTGGTCGAGCCTTTGCAGCGGGCGCATGCCGGTATTTTTCTCAGCTTCGGCAACTTCAAAAGCAGTTTCGTGTATATGCATATGCACCGGCATGTCTAGTTCGTTACTATACATGGCGATTCTTTCAAGCGGTGAATCAGATACGGTATAAGGCGCGTGCGGTGCAAAAGCGGCGGTTACCAGTGGACTGGCTTTGATTTCATCGTAAACTGCCAATGCTTTGTGTAGATAGTCGTCAGCGTCTTTAGCCCAGGCGGTAGGAAAATCGAGTACGATCAAACCCACCACCGCGCGTAAGCCGATTTGCTGGGAATGTTGTGCAACGGTATCCGGGTAGAAATACATATCATTGAAACAGGTAGTACCAGAACGCATCATTTCAGCGGCGGCGAGTTCAAATCCGTTGCGCACAAATTCAGTATTCACCCAACGTCCTTCTGCTGGCCAGATATGGTCGTTTAACCATTCCATTAATGGCAGATCGTCGCCTAGCCCGCGTAACAAGCTCATCGAAGCATGCGTGTGACTGTTAACTAGCCCGGGCATGATGACATGATTTGGCAGGTCGAAGACATCGGCCTGCTGATAGTATTCAAGGTAGTTGATGTCGGTGGTAGGCAACAGGTCGTGGATGTGAGAATCTTTTATTACGATGGCGTAATCGGTGAGAACTTCAAACTCGGGGTTTACCGTAACTATCCATTCCGCCAGTATTATCTGGTAATTAGTACTCATGAATGGCACCTTACAATATTTTGTGTGTGCTGCAAGTTAATTTGGGTAATATTGCCCTAAAATTGATTCTAAGATGTTTTATATTCAGTAGTGTTAACCCCTTAGGTTTGTGTTAAAATGCGGCAGCTTTCAAATAAATCAATCCAGCGCGAAATTTAACCCTTGAGAACCGAGTTTTATGGCTGATATTGCCAAGGAAATTTTTCCTGTCAATTTAGAAGATGAGATGCGCCAATCGTATCTCGAGTACGCCATGAGCGTTATCGTTGGACGAGCCCTGCCTGATGTCCGTGATGGCCTCAAACCGGTACATCGTCGCGTTCTATATGCGATGAATGTGCTTGGTAACGATTTTAACAAATCTTATAAAAAGTCTGCCCGTGTGGTCGGTGACGTGATTGGTAAATACCATCCGCATGGCGACACCGCGGTTTATGACACTATCGTGCGCATGGCGCAACCTTTCGCGATGCGGCATATGCTGGTAGATGGCCAGGGCAACTTCGGTTCGGTCGATGGCGATTCACCGGCGGCGATGCGTTATACCGAAGTGCGTATGTCGAAAATTGCACATGAGTTGTTGGCTGATCTCGACAAGGAAACCGTCGACTTTATGCCCAACTACGATGAATCGGAGCACGAGCCACTTGTACTGCCGACCCGGGTCCCTAACCTTTTGATCAATGGTTCGTCGGGCATCGCTGTGGGTATGGCGACCAATATCCCGCCACATAATCTTGCCGAAGTCGTTAATGCCTGCATTTTGCTGATTGATCAGCCAGAATCCGATATTGAGGATTTGATGGCCTGTATACCAGGACCGGATTTTCCCACCGCCGGTTATATCAACGGTGCACGCGGCATTCGCGAAGCCTATCGAGGCGGCAAGGGTAAGATTTATCTACGAGCGCGTACGCATTACGAAGAAAACAAATCAGGTCGACAAAGTATCATTGTTACCGAATTGCCTTATCAGGTGAATAAAGCCCGCCTGCTAGAGAAAATTGCTGAACTGGTCAAAGAAAAGCGCCTGGAAGGTATTTCGGGCTTGCGTGATGAGTCAGACAAGGATGGAATGCGCATGGTGATAGAACTGCGTCGAGGTGAGATTGCCGACGTGATTCTCAACAACCTCTACAAACAGACTCAGATGCAGAATGTGTTCGGTATCAATATGGTTGCGCTGGTTAATGGCCAGCCGCGGTTACTGGACCTGAAATCGATACTTGAAGCCTTTATTCTGCATCGCCGCGAAGTCGTTACGCGCCGCACTATTTTTGATTTGCGCAAAGCTCGTGACCGTGCCCATTTACTCGAAGGCCTGGCGGTCGCTTTATCCAATATCGACGAAATTATCGCCCTGATTAAACAGTCTCCAAACCCGGCAGCGGCGAAAGCGGGGCTGCTTGAAAAATCCTGGGCGCCTGGCGTGGTGATGGACATGCTACAACGAGCCGGTGCCGAGTCTTCAAGGCCAGAAGATATAGCCGAGCATTGCGGTTTGATCGACGGCAAGTACCGACTCACCGAAAAACAGGCCCAGGCGATTCTTGACTTGCGTTTACATAAGCTAACGGGTCTGGAGCAAGATAAAGTTATTGCGGAGTATCGCGAGATACTGGAAAAAATCGAAGACTTGCTCGACATACTCAATCGGGATGAGCGTCTCAAACTCGAAATCAGACTGGAGTTGGAGACCATACGTGAGCAATTCGCTGACGATCGCCGCACCGAAATCATCATCGATCATTCTGATCTGACCGTAGAAGATTTAATCAGCGAAGAAGACGTCGTTGTGACCATTTCGCACCTGGGCTATGCCAAGGCACAGCCGCTGGAATCTTACAGTGCACAGCGTCGCGGTGGACGAGGTAAGGCCGCGACCAAGGTTAAAGATGAAGACTTTGTCGAGCAAATGTTTTCTGCTTCCACTCATGACACACTGTTATGCTTTTCAACCCGCGGTAAGGTTTACTGGCAAAAAGTTTTTCAATTGCCAATCGGTAGTCGAACAGCCCGTGGACGGCCGATGGTAAATCTGCTGCCGCTGGAAGAGAACGAACGCATTACAGCTATTCTACCGGTACGCGATTACCCCGAAGATCAGTTTATCTTTTTTGCCACTGCTAGCGGTAAAGTTAAACGTACTTCGCTGGCCAGTTTCTCACGACCGCGTACGAATGGCATAATCGCGCTCGATCTGCGTGACGATGATAGTTTGATCGGCGTGCAATTAACTGCCGGTAATTCAGATCTGATGTTATTCACCAGTGCGGGCAAGGGTATCCGCATTCCCGAAGACAGTGTTCGTGCCATGGGTCGTACTGCCGCCGGTGTGCGGGGCATCAGGGTTAAGTCGGGAGATGAGGTCATTTCCCTGATCGCAACCGACTCCGATGAAGGCGAAATACTCTTCGCTACCGAAAATGGTTACGGCAAACGCACCCGCGTACAGGATTTTTCTACCCAGGGGCGCGGTGGACAGGGAGTTATTTCGATTCAGACTTCAAAACGCAATGGCTGCGTTGTCGGCGCCATTCGTGTCACCGGTAATGAGGAAATCATGCTTATCAGCAACGCTGGAACCCTTGTACGCACTCCGGTTGAAGGTATTTCGATACTCGCACGTAATACACAGGGCGTTACTTTAATACGCCTCGGCGATGATGAACAATTGGTGCAGATTGAACCCGTTGCCGCCAGCATGAATGGAGAAGACTCGGA
>JAAENK010000204.1 GCA_024224415.1 Gammaproteobacteria bacterium
AAAACTGGTGATATAAATCACATATTTCGTGGGTTTTAGCGTAAAATCTGTTAAATTATGAGCCGTTTTTTTAACCAAGTAGCTGCCCGTTGGTCGCTGCATGTTCTGAGTGAATGTGAAATCCATGTCTAATCAACTGATCGATAAATTAAGAAATATCGCAATTATTGCTCACGTTGACCACGGTAAAACTACCCTGGTTGACAAACTGCTTCAGCAGTCTGGTACGCTAGAAGGTCGCGGCGAAGCCGAAGAGCGCGTAATGGACTCTAACGATATCGAGAAAGAGCGTGGCATTACCATTCTTGCTAAGAACACAGCAATTAACTGGAATGATTACCGCATCAACATCGTTGATACCCCTGGACACGCCGATTTCGGTGGTGAAGTTGAGCGTATCATGTCGATGGTTGACTCTGTATTGCTTATCGTTGATGCAGTTGATGGCCCAATGCCTCAAACTCGCTTCGTAACACAAAAAGCATTTGCATACGGCCTTAAGCCAATCGTTGTTATCAACAAAATTGACCGTCCAGGCGCACGTCCT
>JAAENK010000205.1 GCA_024224415.1 Gammaproteobacteria bacterium
CATTGGCGTAAGCCCATTCCATATGCGGGTATTTAATACTGTCACCCATACCCGATTTTTGCTTAAGTGGTATGCGCGGAGCTTCATCGGGCAGATCGACAAAGCCACTAGCATAGGGTCGGTGAATACTGAGTATCGGAGAAAACTGATCGCCGGTTTCTCCGCATATGCCTTCGTAATGATTGGATCCTCCCCAGTCATTATAAGCAGTCCAGGTACCACTGGCGGTAACAAGCAACAGTCGTCCCTCTTTGTTAGCGCTGCCCGGTCGTACCAGAAACACATGCTGGTATTTAAGTATTTCGTTGTTGCTAGCGGTTAATTCAAGGATATAGCCGCCGGAAGCCCACTCAGATCCAATCTCAATTTCAATAGCATGCGGCCAGTCACAACCATTAACCGAACAATCTGACGGAGTTTTATAAAAACCGCCGGTAATATCCTGTTTTGAAAATACTTTTTCGCAGAGGCCGCCGTCGCGAAATATAACCATACCGAAAGTTCCTGCGGTAGTACTAACGTGTAATTTCGCTCGGCTACCAGGGGCATAAGAGAGCTTGTCCATATAAGCCCATAACTGCGGGACATCGGAATTGTTGCTAGCGCACTGATAGTAGCAATCATGAACAGCAGCCGGCTGGCCTGACCTTTCATAGCCGCCCCATAATGCTTTTTCGTGGAGTTTGACCCGCGTGGGTTGCTTCATTAAGTACTCACCTCCTAAGATCCACGTCGATTTTTATTCTGGTAAATATGCTTCACTCCAGCTTTCCGAAACAACCTTTTTCTCGAACAATAACTCAATTTCCCTGTCGTCAAAACCAAGTTCGTCCAATATTGACCGGGTATCGATACCATATTTACGAGCAGGTGAAGGTATGCTGATTTTGGCACGCTGTGGTCGGATTGCATTTGGTGCGACAATATCGATAGACCGACCGCTGGGGTGTTGGTCATGACGCACGAAACTGTAGGTGTTTTTAGAAATATCTACTGAAGCTTCGCTTTCAATTGCGAGGTTTTCTTCGCGTAATTCCTGCAAGGTGGCTAGCGACATAACAGCAGCGCCTATGGTTTGAAGTTTTTCCGACCAGAATGAAGTTGTGTTTTTGATAAAACAATCAGCGAGCTGATTCTGCAATTCCTCATCGCCAGATCCTACCTTAATAGCACAAATTTCCACCAGATGCGGTAATCCCTGTTCTTCGAGTACGAGGAAAAACCAGCCATCACTGGCTTCATAACAATGGTAAAGAGGTCCCCAGCCTTTTACCTCTCGACCGGCCGGTTCATCAAGTGGCTGCCTTCCCGGGTAATCGATCATGAACGGCAATTGAATCAACTGACCTGCTGCTGCCAAAGAGGCGCGAGCCACATCGCCGCTACCTGTCTGTTGTCGCTGGAAAAGCGCTACCGAAATAGCCAGTGCCGAAGCGAATCCACCGAGCACATCGATAGTGCCGAGGTGCGCATGCTCTTCAGGGGTTTCGAGCCCACCGCCAAAGCGCGTCATCACGCCTATCGAAGCCTGGACTAAATCGTCATAACCCGGATAATTGCTTCTTGGCCCCTGAGCCGGACCGCCAAAAGCATCAAACAAGCATAATACGACCCCTGGATTTATCTCTTTCAGTCGCTCGGCATCCAGCCCCAATCCGCCTAATTGACGTTCTAATCCGTTAAACGTAATGACATCGATATCGGCCAACAGCCGGGACAGTATTTGCTGGCCTTCGGTAGTTTTTAAGTCACAGAGCATCGAGCGTTTTCCTCGCCCAGCCTGAAAACCAAAGATCACCGTATTCCAGGGATCCATACTTGGTTCAATGGTTGACAGGGAAATGACCTCGGCGCCAAAACGCGCCAGGGTTGAGGCGATTGTCGGACCGGCAATCACATTGGTCAAATCCAGAATCTTGACACCGTTCAACCAGCCATCTTCACCGGCATTGTCTTTACCCGCACTGCGGGGTTGCTCGTTGAGGATAGCCAAAATTGCCTCGCGATCAGCATCTGGTTGCGGCGCGGGGGACTTTTGCATGACAGCTTCAGCGCTGGACGCCAACCAGGCGACATTGCCCATCTGACGGATTACGCCCAGTTGCGGATCATCAACTTCGACGACCAGGCCGGATACCTGCGCATGTTCGGAGGTCATCCACTCCTTGGTGGTTCGATGCGCAGCAGCTGGGATACCAGCTTCACCCCAGACCTGCTCCCACTCAAACGCGCTTCTGGTTTTGAATACCTGTTTCATTGCCGATGAAATACGTTGCGCCCAGTCCGGTGAAAACGGATAGGAAGTCAACGAGCAGGTCTGCCCTTCCGGCCATTCACTGACGGCAAGATATGCATCAAAATCGGGCAGACCCTGAGCCTGCATGTCGTCCCAGATACCCATTAATTTCATGGCCTTGCGGACGTGATGCTGATGCGAGGCGCAAACAATGTAAAACGGCCTGCCATCGGCGCAGTAATAGCTACGATAAAACGGGTCGAGGTATTCCTGAATATCGAGATAACTCATATCCATTGGCTCGCCCTGATTGCGTCTTCTTTCTATTTCGCGTTCGCGCGGTGACTTGTAACGCTCGGGATAATTCTCGACATACATGGCGTTGTAAACCAGCCCTTCCATCAGCGCCGAAGCCAGTGGCACTTCGATGCGATCGCCCTTACCTGTTTTCCTGGCTGCGGTTGCGGCCAACAATGCAGCAGTTGCGCCAAGTGTTGCGGCATAGGCCGACGCCAGCGGCAGTGGCGTAAACGATGGGTTAATGCCCATTAACACACGACTCAAACCCATATCGGTGAATTGCCCTGAAGCAGCGGCGACAATCGCTTCGTAAGCCCTGGTGGAAGCACGCTCGCTATCGCTTGCGGCAAATCCTGGTAAGGAAAGATAAACCAGTGATGGATTGATAACCGTTAATATATCTGCCCCCAGACCGAGTCGATCCATAACACCTGGGCGAAAATTCTCTATCAGAATATCTGCCCGCTCAACCAGCGCCTGGGCGGTTTGTTGATCGGCTTTGTCTTTCAGATCCAGCACGATCGATTTCTTGCCCCGCCCAAGAATCGCATTTGCCTGATCGACCCAACGCGGCCCGCCAGGCGGATGGATGCAAATCACCTCGGCCCCCTGATCGGCGAGTATCATGCCTACCGCCGGACCTGCAATATAGTGACCAAAGTCGATAACCCTGAGGTCATGCAGGGGTAATTTATTATTTGTTGTCATAATGCAATTTTTACCGAACCATCGAGTGAGAGTATAGGGATCGCCTGCCGTGACACAAATTGAAATAATCGATTGCTTGCTATCGATTATTCGATAAGTAAATCATGAGTTTATTATGGCGATTTAACCACGCACCCTGTACCCTAGCCGCTGATTTAATACTGAAGAGCCGCTAACTAATGAGCATCACAAGAAAACACAGTAACCAACGCATGAGCCAACTGGTGATCCATGGAGAAACCGTTTATCTGGCGGGCCAGGTCGCAAAGGATAGTACTTCCAATATAACCGAGCAGACCAAACAGGTGCTGGATAAGGTCGATGCGCTTTTGGCAGAAGCAGGAAGTGACAAATCAAAAGTTCTCAGTGCTCAGATATGGATTGCCAACATCGGCCATTTTGCCGCGATGAATGAAGTCTGGGATAGCTGGGTGGCGGAAGGTAACGCTCCGGCACGGGCATGTATCGAGGCGCGCCTGGCAAGTCCAGATCTGCTTGTTGAAGTGGGTATAGTTGCAGCAAGGTAGTTTCCATATATATGAAGTCAGTCGATACCTGCCTCGCTATATTGGTTGCGATCATCTGGGGAATGGGTCTTGTAATAGCCAAGGCAGGCATGTCGCATTTCTCGCCCATATTCATGATGGCACTACGATTTACCCTGACCGCTACTTGCCTTATCTGGTTTTTCAGACCCCCGTTCAAACTATTTAAAGATTTGTTCTGGATATCTCTGGTGAGTGCTGCGATTCAATATAGTCTGACATTCAATGGCGTGAACGGTATCGATGCTTCGACGGCGGGCTTGTTGATACAGCTCGAAGTGCCGTTTGGTTTAATTATGGCCTGGATTTTCCTCGGTGATCGGATTTCTATCAAACAATTAGTTGGTATTGTGATCGCATTCGCGGGTACCATGTTAATTATTGGGGAGCCAAAACTTTCGGGTGATCTGGTATACGCATTTATGGTTATTGGTGGTGCATTTACGTGGTCGGTTGGTCAAATCATGATTAAGAAACTCGGCAACATTGGCGGCTTTATGCTCATCACCGGGGTGGCTATTTTTGCTGCACCACAGTTGTATCTAGCCTCATGGTTATTCGAATCGGGTCAGCTCGCACAAATCCAGACCGCCAGCCTGTCCGCATGGGGGGCTATAGTTTATATGGGGCTGGTTATGACAGCATTGGGATATGCGATCTGGTATCGGTTATTGGGTATGTATAACGTCAATCAAGTCATACCATTTTTATTACTGCTTCCGGTGACATCAGTAATCGCAGGAATTATTTTTCTTGGAGAGTCGCTTACCCCGATGATTGTGTTGGGTGGTCTATTGGCACTTAGTGGTGTCGCCATTATTACCATACGACGTGTTGCTCCTCAGTCAGGGGCAGTTGGTTGATGTGACACAGCTTGAAATGTCATCCTCATGCAAATTATTGCAGCAACCATTACCAATGCAGCTGCGAGTATAAAAGCTCTGGATAGTTCGACTTCGGCAGCCATGCCTGCAAATAATGCCCCTGCCATACCCACGCCATCGAGTACGGTAAAGACGATACCAAGTGTTGTCGCTTCTGACCTTGTAGAGAAATCTACTGCCGCTGCCAATACTGCTGGTCGCACAGTTGTTAATAGTGCTATTGCTGAAAGCAAACCGATAATCGACCAGGTCGGACTGTTGCTTATTCCAGCTACGAAGGCCAGGCATGCCGTCGTGAAGAAAACAAATAAAATGACATTCCTGCGGCCGCGACGGTCACTGTAATGTCCAAGAGCTGGTTGGCACAGGGCCCCAGTCATCAGGGTCAGGGCAAAAATAATACCTGCATGAAAAGGAGTTAAAGCATATTCATTTTGCAGATAAAGCGGGGTCATGCCAAGCATGGCCATTAGTGACATATTATAGAAAATCATCATTAACATAAGACCGATGCCAGTACGGCTCGACCAGTGTTTCATCAGAGACTTAAAATTGATGCTGTTTTTTACACTGGCAGCTTTCTGGCTGATTCGACTGGAAAGTGGAATGAATACCAACCCCATGATAACAACTGGTATTACCATAATTTGCAGGCTGGTTTGCCAGTCGAAGAAACCCAGCAGGAAACCCGCTGCGAGCGGTCCCAATACCTCTGCACCGATACTACCTCCCACCGCATGTACTCCCAACACCTGAGCTCGTCGCTCTGGCATGGTTTTCACCAATACACCGGTAGCGATAGGATGCCATACGGCATCACCCATCCCCCCAAAAGCCAGCAACAGAGTGATCGCCCAGAAACCAGGTACCAGTGTGGCGGAAAAATACCCCAGCGCGACCCACCAGAAAGTTAGTAATAAGAGATAGCCGGGACGCGAAGACCGATCAGCGATGATGCCCGCTGGAATATACGCCAGTCCCGCACCAATACCATTTATTGTTAGTATCAACCCCACTTCAGTTGGACCCAGCCCCATGCTTGCTACGATGGCTGGTGCTATGAACCAAAGTGTGCCGAAGACCCAGTCGTTAGTTAAGTGGCCCAGGAACAGAGTGCCAAGTAAGAACCGGTGATGTTTAGCCTGGGTTGTCATGATTCAGCTTGGTACAAATTCGTCGCATAATAGCAGGCACTTAGATTGGTTTCATACCAGTTTCCGCGTATATTGGTGGATCCTGATAAAAAAAATTGAACTGATGATATTGGATCAAATTTTGAGTACGGTTCATTAATATTCTTAAGTTGTCGAAACTTGAACTTTAATCATGTAGTATTTCTGCAGTGATGACGTAATCTACTTGAGTTTAAGCATGACAAAGATTGATTTGATGCATGAAAAATAATTATTACGCACATGCTATGTGCCGCGGTATATTCATGCATACATTACATTCAAATTAATAGAATATCTAAATAAACCATCCGAGGAGATAATTTCAATGAGCGATAAGAAAGAATTTAAAGATTTACTCACCCAGGACGCGAAGAGTGGCAAGTTAGGTAGGCGCGACTTTATGCGCTTCGCCGTAGCGGCCGGTATGACAGTGCCGCTTGCATCGGGTCTGTGGACCAGCGATGTTGCCGCCGCAACGCCACAAAAAGGTGGCAAATTCAGAGTCGGTGTGCACGATGGTAATACTTCCGATACATTTGATCCTGGTACTTACCTAAGCGTCGGGATGATCCAGCTCGCGCACGCACATCGCAGTTACCTGACAGAAATCACGCCGGAGAATACACTCGGTCCGGATATGGCGGATTCCTGGAGCGCGACTCCTGATGCGAAGACCTGGACCTTCGAGTTGAATAAGAATGCCACTTTCCATAATGGTAAGAAGTTCACATCGAAAGATGCTGTTGCTTCGTTAAACCATCACCGTGGTGAAGGCTCGACCTCGGCAGCAGCAGCGCTGCTATCTACGGTTGTTGATGTCAAGGCCAAGGGTGACCATGCGATCGTCATCGAGTTGAACCAGGGCTCGGCCGATTTGCCCTATTTCATGACTGATTACCACCTGGCGATTTGCCCTGCGAAAGCCGATGGCAGCATAGAATGGGATACCATGATTGGTGCCGGACCTTACAAAATTGTCGATCACAAGCCGGGCATTAGTACTAACCTGGTGCGTCACGATGGATGGCATCGTCAAGGTGCATATTTCGACGAACTTGAGTTGCTGGTATTGAATGATCCCAATGCTCGCCAGACCGCATTGATTACCGATGATGTTGATGCGATTACATCGGTCGATCTGAAAACTATGGCATTGATGGCGCGTAACAAGAAACTGGTGGTTGAAAATGTGGCCAGTGGTTCGGCAATTACTTTACCGATGTTCTGCGATGTGGATCCTTATAGCAGCGTCGATGTCAGGCTGGCACTGAAATACGCAGTAAATCGCGACGAACTAGTCGAGAAAATCATGTTCGGCACTGCGACTGTCGGTAATGACTACCATGTATCATCCGGAATGCCCTTCGCACCAACCGATATCCCACAACGACCCTACGATCCTGATAAGGCGAAGTTCCATCTGAAGAAGGCCGGGCATAGTTCGCTTGATGTGTCGTTGTCGGCTGCAGACAGTATCCTGGGTGGTGCAGTGGATATGTGTGTTCTCTACGCAGAACATGCCAAGAAAGCCGGCATCAATATCAATGTAGTGCGCGAAGCGAACGATGGTTACTGGTCCGATGTCTGGTTGAAGAAGCCCTGGTGCTTCGTCAAATGGGGTGCGCGCCCGACTCCGGATCAGATGTTTTCATTGGCGTACAAAGATGATGCTCCGTGGAACGAATCGCACTGGCAGAACAAACGTTTCAACGAATTGCTGTTGACGGCCAAAGCCGAGCTTGACGAAAAGTTACGCGCCGAGCAATACCGTGAAATGTGCCAGATCGCGAGCGATGACGGCGGCACCGTGATTCCATTCTTTGCCAACTTCGTTTATGCACGTAACAAGAGAGTTGCCCACGGACCTAACCTCGCAGCTGCCTGGGAGCTTGACGGTGGTCGCGGATATCATCGTTGGTGGTTTGCCTAGACAGCCTAGCTGTATAGCAAACTAGGGTATCAGCAAGCCTGTACACCCCGGTCAATCCGGGGTGTACAGAAAAACATAATAGTAAATCTAAGCGGCTCTGCAGTACAGGTACCGCTTCAGGGGGAAAGAAGCTATGGGCGATATCGCGGGTATAGTTTTAAAGAGATTGGGGCTGGGATTAATAACGCTCCTCGTCATTTCAATCATTATCTTCGGTGCGGTGGAATTTTTACCCGGTGACCTCGCTCAGGCGGTACTGGGTCAGGGTGCAACAGAAGAAAATCTAGCTGCATTTCGTAAACAACTCGGCCTCGACCGGGCTGCGCCGATTCGTTACTTTGAGTGGCTTGGCAATGCCGTCACTGGAGATTTTGGCAATTCTCTGGTATCGCAAAAACCAGTATCGGAAGCCATAGGCGAAAGATTCGGTAACACCTTGTTCCTGGCTTTGTATGCAGCATGCATAGCGGTTCCGATTGCTATTTTTCTCGGTGTGCTGGTGGCTCTTTACAGAAACTCAGTATTCGATCGAGTTGCAAATGTCATGACGCTTACCTCGATATCATCCCCTGAATTTTTTCTCGGATACATATTAATCCTGTTTATCTCGGTTAAATGGGAGATGTTTCCAGCAATTGCAAAAATAGACGATGGCATGACCCTAATGGAAAAGCTTAATCGTACTTTTTTACCCGCATTAACCATGGTGCTGGTTGTAGTCGCACATATGATGCGCATGACGCGGGCATCGATCATCAATCTGCTGGCCTCGCCTTATGTTGAAATGGCCCGTCTGAAAGGCGTGCCGGCCTGGAAAGTTATCGTCAAACACACCCTGCCCAACGCCTGGGCGCCGGTTATTAACGTTATCGCAATGAACCTTGCCTACCTGATTACCGGTGTGGTGCTGGTTGAAGTGGTATTCGTATACCCGGGGATTGGGCAAATGCTGGTCGACAGTGTCAGTAAACGGGATTTTCCGGTGGTTCAGGCCTGTTGCCTGATTTTTGCGGCAACATTTATTTTACTCAACCTGGCAGCTGATGTGGGGTCGATCCTGACCAATCCACGCCTGCGTCATCCGAAGTGAGGGCTGATTCATGAATTATTTTATTATTGGATTTTACGCCCTGCTAATCGGTGGTTCTTCATTGGCAGCTTATTACCAGAAACGTACCGCATTCATTCTGCTATTTTCGCTAACCCTGGTGTCATTCGTGATGGGTATAGTCGGTGGCGAGGCTATGTTATGGACGGTTACCATCGGTGCCGGTCTAATCGCATTCTCGGCTGGAGTGTCTTACAGTTTTCGCGAATTTCTCGTGGTTATCCTGCCGCCTAATGGTGCCAAGGCGATGCGCACAGCACCCCTGACCGCAGGTTTTGGCCTCTTTGTTATCTTTACCTATGCCATTGCAGGAATATTCGCGCCAATCATTGCGCCCTTTGGTGAAGCCGAGGTCATTTCCTCTGCGTTCGCCCCAGCCGACGAAAACATGTTGCTGGGTGCCGATCAACTCGGCCGCGATATGTTCAGCCGTATTATCTATGGTGCCAGGAATACGGTTGGGCTGGCTTTGCTGGCGACCATCCTGGCCTTCGTCATGGGCGCAACCGCGGGTTTATATGCAGCCACCAAAGGCGGCAAGCTAGATCAATTACTGGGACGGATAGTCGATGTCATTATGTCGATTCCGTCACTGATATTCTCATTGTTGTTACTAAGTATTTTCGGTACTAATACCGTTACCCTGATCATAGTCATCGCCATTATCTACGCGCCCAGAGTATTCCGCCTGGCACGCTCGGTGGGTGGCAATGTGGTGGTTATGGATTATATCGAGGCCGCCAAGTTGCGCGGTGAGGGTACCTGGTATTTGATCCGTAAGGAAATCCTGCCGAACTCCACCGCACCGTTGATTGCTGAGTTCGGGCTTGAGTTCTGTTTTGTATTTCTACTGGTTGCCGGCCTGTCTTTTCTGGGTCTCGGTATCCAGCCACCGACCGCCGACTGGGGTTCGATGGTACGCGAAAACGCAACCCTGATTTCGTTTGGCGAGATAACCCCATTGATTCCCGCTGGTGCTATCGCATTACTGACCGTAGCCGTTAATTTTGTTGTCGACTGGATGCTATACCGGTCGTCCGGACTGAAGGAGTAATCAAGATGAGTCAAGATAAAAGCGTATTGCTCAACATAAAGAACCTGATTATCGAAGGGTACTCAGACGAGAAATGGGTAGGGATTGTGCATGGGGTCGACCTGACGCTGCATCGCGGCGAAGTCATGGGTTTGATCGGTGAATCAGGTGCAGGCAAGTCGACCATTGGACTTGCCGCGATGGGTTTCACCAAGGATGGGTGTCGTATAGGCGAAGGCTCTTCGATCGAATTCGATGGCATGGAATTGACTACCACGCCAGAATCAGATCTACAGTCGCTACGCGGCGCACGCATTGCATATGTCGCACAATCTGCTGCCGCATCGTTTAATCCTGCGCATAAACTGATTGACCAGCATACCGAGGCACCGATCCAGTATCGCATTAAAAAGCGCCTGGAAAGTCAGGAAGATGCTATGGAGCTATACGAACGCTTGCGCCTGCCTAATCCCAAGGAGATTGGGTTTCGTTACCCGCACCAGGTTTCCGGGGGGCAGTTACAGCGGGCGATGACGGCAATGGCTATGGCCTGTCGCCCTGACTTGATCATATTCGACGAGCCGACCACCGCGCTCGACGTGACCACACAGATCGAGGTATTGTCCGCGATTAGGGACATTGTCGATCAATTCGATACTGCGGCGCTTTACATCACCCATGATCTCGCCGTTGTGGCGCAGATGGCTGATGTCATTAAAGTGCTGCTTAAAGGCAACGAAGTCGAAGAAGCAGATACTCGCACAATGTTGGAAAATCCACAGGATGATTATACCAAGTCACTGTGGGCAGTACGGGATTTTAAGCGTGATCAAAAACCGCGCCCCTCTGATGATACCGCGTTGGTTACAGTAAAGAATGTAGATGCCTCCTATGGTGACACCCCTGTGCTACATGATGTTTCTTTCGATATTTACAGGGGTATGACGGTTGCCGTAGTGGGTGAATCGGGCTCGGGCAAGTCGACGGTCGCGCGCTGTATTACCGGATTGTTACCACCGACAAAAGGTGAGATATTGTTCCAGGGTGAGGCCTTGCCACCCGACTACCGGGATCGTACCAAGGATCAGTTACGCCAGGCGCAGATGATTTATCAAATGGCCGACACTGCATTGAATCCCAAAGTCAAAATATGCGATATTATCGGTCGTCCCGCGCAGTTCTATAGTGGCTTACATGGACCAGCGCTAAAGAATCGGGTCGATGAATTACTCGATTTAATCGAGCTTGATCCATCCAAATACTACAACCGATATCCACCAGAATTATCGGGTGGACAAAAACAACGTATCGGAATTGCCCGGTCACTGGCTGCAGAACCCACCTTCATTATTTGCGACGAAGTGACCAGCGCACTCGATCAACTGGTTGCTGAAGGCATATTACGTCTGTTAGATAAACTTCAAAATGAACTCGATCTCTCCTACATGTTTATTACACACGACCTGGCTACCGTTCGCTCAATAGCCGATGAAGTCGTCGTGATGCAATACGGCAAGGTCGTCGAGCAGGGGCCGAAGGATGAAATGTTCACGCCACCGCATCATGAGTATACCGACCTGTTGCTCTCTTCCGTACCGGAAATGGATCCAGACTGGCTGACGACTTTACTGGATGAGCGAGGTACCGATAGCACTGATTAAGTAGTAACTAACCACTACTGTCTCGTGAAATATTTTGAGTATAAATTCGTGTGGGTGCACCCCATGATTTTCTAACATGAGGTGCTAAAACCGCATTTTTGTTGATACAAAACTACAGTTTCAATGCAGATCTTCTGTATGCTCCCCTTCAGCCTGTTGAAATCCAGGGTTCGCAAGTCAGTATTGAGATCAAATTTATTAGACCAAAGCCAAACTCGCGATAGATCAAGTATGATGTGCACACAACTCACACAAGACTGATATTAAAAAATATCCCCGTTTAGAGGAGACAAGAAGCTTTGACAATTATTCCTGCTGCCCTTAATCTATGCATGCATATAAGTATATAAATTAAATTAATAAGAATTATTCCAGAAATGCATGATTGACCTCATGGGTTTCAACACTAACTAAAGTACCAAAAACTGAGGAGTGAGAAATGAAAGAAGATCAACCCAAGTCTGAACTTGAATACAAACATTTGACCCAGTCCGACAAGGATATGGTCGCTAAACTGGTAAAGGGCGGGTTTTCCCGTCGTGAAGTTTTAAAGCTATCCATGGCCACCGGTGTCTCGCTGATTGCTGCGGAACAACTGTTATTCGATGGTAACGCTGCGATTGCGGCCACGCCCAAGAAAGGTGGCACTGTGCGCATGGCGGCAGCGTTGCACGGACCAGACGATCAGACCGATCCGCCCCAGTTCACCTCAACCATCGACTATACTCGTGGACGAGCCGTCTATAATGGCCTTATCCAGCATGCCAACGACCTCACACCGGAACCCGAGCTGGCCACTTCGTTCGAACCGAATGCTAACGCCACCGAGTGGACATTCAAGCTGCGTAAAGGCGTCGATTGGCACGATGGTTCGAAATTCACCGCCGACGATGTCGTCTGGAGTATGAACCGTCACCTCACCGAGGATTCGACTTCGGTCATAAAATCCGTCCTGGCGACGGTTAAGGAATGGAAGAAAGTGGGCCCGCACGAGGTCAAAGCCATTATGCATTCGCCGAATGCAGACCTGCCCACCCTGCTGGGCATGTTTCAGAACAAGGTCGTTAAAAACGGCACCAAGGGTGACTGGATTGGTACTGGCCCGTATACCATGGAGTCGTTTGAGCCCGGTGTGAAATCGATACATAAACGCAACGAAAACTACTGGCGTGAAGGCGCCAATCTCGATGCAATCGAAATTACCGGGATTACCGACACGGTGGCACGGGTCAATGCACTGATTGCAGGTGACATGCA
>JAAENK010000206.1 GCA_024224415.1 Gammaproteobacteria bacterium
GTAAGCAAAGTATTTGCTTCGGGACAACCATGTTATGACCTGGTTGTTGGTGTCAAAAGACCTGATCGAAATTCAACAACATGGACAATTGTTAATGCAATACCAATCTTCTCTGAAGATAAAAAAATTCGAAAAGTAGCTGTAAATTTCATCGATTTTACTGAGCGAAAGAAAGCGGAGAATGTAGTCTCTAAATTTTTCGAGCAACCAATGAACCTCCATTTGATTGCGAGCCTTGAAGGTGTAATACATCGCGTCAATGTCGGATGGGAAACTATTTTGGGTTATTCAAAAAAAGAGCTCGAAGGCAGATCATTTATAGATCTGGTACATCCTGATGATGTGACTGCAACAGTTGAAGAAATGGTAAAACTTGAAAAGGGTATAACTACTTTCTATTTTGAAAACAGATACATGCATAAAAATGGAGCATATCGGTTATTAGCCTGGTCTGCTCTTGTTTCATTTGAAGATCAAATGATCCATGCAGTAGCTTCTGACATTACAGACAGGAAAACTTTGGAAGAGCAACTTCAACAAGCCATGAAAATGGAATCAATCGGTACACTTGCTGGTGGTATTGCCCATGATTTCAACAATATATTGACAGGTTTATTTGGCAATATTGAACAGGCAAAACTACAGCTTCCCGCTGAACATGCAGCATATTCTTACATTCAAAATGCAGATCAGGCACTGGAGAAAGCAACCAGTCTGACAAAACAACTACTCACCTTTGCCAAAGGTGGAGATCCTTTGCTGGAAATGACCAATGTTGGGCAAATTATTCGAGACTCCATAAATTTTTCCCTCAGTGGCAGCAATATCAAAACAACCATAAATCTACCAAATGACCTATGGCATGTTAGAGCTGATAAAGGTCAGTTATCTCAGGTAATTACCAATCTGGTTATCAATGCGAACCAGGCTATGTCCTTCGGTGGAATGCTGACAATTGAAGTTGAAAATATCACAAATCTTAATAACAGTTTCGCCCCCCATTTATCGGGAGAAGTAGTTAAACTCAGCATAAGTGATGTTGGGTGTGGTATATCTGTAGAGGATCAGAAGCAAATATTTGATCCATATTTCACTACCAAATATACTGGCAGTGGGCTTGGTTTAACTACAGTTCACAGTATAATTAACAAACATGGTGGGCACATCGATGTCAAGTCGGAACCTGATGTTGGTTCAACCTTTACAATTTATCTGCCTGCTGACAGTTCGTTACCTCAAACAATCGAAACTACTTCTTCGGACGTAACAGATAAAACAGGAACTAAGACCGGCAACATCCTGGTAATGGATGACGATGAAATGATCCTGAATTTATTAAAGGATATGCTTGAAACTTTTGGATATTCTGTTGATTGTGCAATTGATGGAACTGAGGTTATAGAGAAGTACATTTCAGCAAAAAAATCAGGTGATCCTTTTGATGTAGTAATCATGGATTTGACCATTCCAGGTAGTATGGGTGGAAAAGAAGCGATGAAGGAACTTCTTACCATTGACCCGAAAGTAAAGGCAGTTGTTTCAAGTGGTTATTCGACTGATTCTATCATGGCCAATTACAAAGAGTATGGGTTCTCAGGCAGATTGATCAAGCCATTTCAGATGAAAGAATTGCAAAAGGAGTTGTCTCACCTGATTAGCCATGAATGAAGTTCTTTTCGGTGCTGTTGGTTGTCCTGGCCGGTGTTACACTAAATGCTGGATGTTACAAAAACTTATTGAATCTTAACGGACAGGAAAATTCCAGTTTAATTATTAAAATAAGCTATTTACGGCTCTTACTGGATCTTCCAGGAAGGTGTTGTGGTGCCCAGAAGAGGACTTGAACCTCCACGACCTTTCGATCACTAGCACCTGAAGCTAGCGCGTCTACCAATTCCGCCACCTGGGCATGGCGCGGGAATATACACCACTTAATTACATTGTCAATCTAGTTGTAGAGGCTTCTCTAAGCTTTCTATATACTCGCGTTCTCAATATGGAAACTCAATGCCAAAAAAAACATCCCTCCTGAGTTGTGACCCGTTTGCGTCGCGCGAATCTGCCAAATATGATCGCCCTATCGCCAGCCGAGAGTATCTGCTCGACCTCATCGATACAAATAAAGTTCCGGTATCTTTACAGCATATTGCGGAGTCACTGCAATATGAGGACGAGGAACTGATTGAAGCTTTACGACGGCGATTAAACGCGATGGCGCGCGATGGCCAGATTTTTCGTAATCGTCGTGGTGGTTATCTCAGTTTTGACCACATGGATCTGGAAAAGGGTATCGTGCAAACCCACCCGGATGGTTTCGGTTTTTTAACCCCGGAATCCGGTGGAAAAGATATTTTCATGCCTGAGCGGCAAATGCGCAGACTCATGAATGGCGATAAGATCGCTGTAAAAATTGCCAGTTATGACAAACGTCGAGAACGCTCTGAAGGCGCTTTAATCTCGGTATTGGAGCGAGCGCATCAATCGGTAGTAGGGCGCTATTATCGTGAAAGTGGCATCGAATTCATAATTCCCGACGATAAGCGCATGACGCAGGATATTCTCATCAATCGCGATGTCGGGCATGCCGCGAAGCCCGGCGACATCATCATGGTGCGTATCGTCGAATTCCCAACCCAGCATACTCAGGCGATTGGCGTGGTGGAAACCGTACTCGGTCAGGAAAATGCACCTGGTATGGAAGTGACCATTGCGTTGAATAAGTACGCTATCCCACACCAATGGAATACCGCTGTGCTAGATGAAATTAAGTCTTTCAGCGGTGAAGTAAAGTCTGCTGATAAGAAGCAGCGGCTCGATTTACGCGACAAACCTTTCGTCACTATTGATGGTGCAGACGCTCGCGATTTTGACGATGCAGTTTATTGCGAAACACTAAAGAGCGGTTTCCTTCTGTATGTAGCCATTGCCGATGTTGCACATTATGTTAAATCCGCTTCGGCGTTGGATGAAGAGGCGGTGAATCGTGGTACATCGGTTTATTTTCCTGGTGAAGTGGTGCCGATGTTGCCGGAGGTACTGTCGAATGGTCTGTGTTCACTTAACCCGAAAGTTGACCGGCTTTGCCTGGTTTGCTGTATGCAGGTAACTGCACAGGGCGCTATCAAACAATATGAGTTTTCAAATGCTGTAATACATTCGCATATGCGGTTAATTTATGACGATGTCGCCGCTGCGATATTTGATAACAATGCAAAAGCACAGAAAGCTATCAAACCGGTCTGGCAGAACCTTGATAGTCTCCGAGAGGTTTATCAGGTGCTCGCCAAAGCTCGGCGCAAGCGTCATGCAATCGAATTCGAAACCCGTGAAGTGGTGTTTAAATATAATAAGCAGCGCAAGATCGAATCGATTGAACCCAGCGAACGCAATCAGGCTCATCTACTTATTGAAGAATGCATGATCGCTGCCAATATATGTGCTGCGAGACTGTTAAAGAGAAAGAAAATTCCAGCTCTTTATCGCATTCACGAAGGCCCGAATGCCGACAAGCTGCCCAATCTGGCAGAGTTCTTGATGAGCTTTGGTATAAAACTCAAATCCCTGGAGCCGACCCCCGGTGATTACGCCGACATTATCGCGCAGGCCCGAGGTAGGCCCGAATTCGAAATGATTCAAACCGTGATCTTGCGTTCAATGCTGCAAGCCAGTTATAGCCCTGATACTAAGACTGGTCACTTTGGACTGGCCTTACAGGACTATGCCCATTTCACATCACCAATCCGCCGCTACCCCGATCTGTTAGTGCATCGCGCCATCAAGCACTGGATAAAACAGGGTAATAATCGAAACTATCAGTACGACCTGGCGCACATGACCAGCCTCGGCGAAAGCTGTTCACGCAACGAGCGTCGTGCCGATGAAGCTACCCGCGATGCTGCAGACTGGTTAAAATGTGAATTTCTGCAAAAACATATTGGTAAACAATATAACGGCATCGTTAGCGGGGTCACCAGCTTCGGTTTGTTCGTACAACTCGATGAATTAATGATCGACGGTCTGGTGCATGTTACCTCGCTAAAGCGTGATTATTATCATTTTGATCAGGCGCATCATCGTCTGGTTGGCGAATTAACGAATCGTAGTTACCAACTCGGTGATCGGTTGGTTATCGAAGTTGCGCGAGTCGATATGGAAGAACGCAAGATTGACTTTGATTTGATTTCGAGTATAGATTCAAAACGCAGGAAATCATCGAGAAAACCAAAAACTGCTGGTAAGACAAGAAAAAGCAAAAAAGACGTTAACAGAAAGGTCAGGAAAAAGAAGGCACGATGAGCCAGTCGTATGTTTATGGTCTCCATGCGGTGGAAAAATTTGTTCAAAAAACACCGCAGCAAGTAGTCGAACTGTTTGTTAGTGAGGGTCGTAACCCACGGTTATTGTCGGTAATCGGTCAAACCCTAAAGGCCCAGATTCCGGTACATACAGTCGAACGCGACGAATTAAGCAAACGAGCCGGTAGCGAGAAACATCAGGGCTGTGTCTTACTCATCAATGTAGTTGCAGGTCAACAAAAAAGCCTGGAACAATGTTTGTCTGAGCTAAATCGGGAGTCTCTGTTTCTGGTGCTCGATGGTGTGCAGGATCCACATAATCTGGGCGCCTGTTTGCGCAGCGCCGATGCCACCGGCGTCGATGCAGTCATTATCCCCAAAGATCGGTCGGCGAAACTCAATGCCACGGTGCGCAAGGTAGCAGCAGGTGGCGCTGAATCAGTAGCTCTGGTTGAAATCACAAATCTAGTGCGTAGCCTCAAAGCGATGAAGCAAGCCGGTGTGTGGATATATGGTGCTAGTGGCGATGCGCATGAAACGATTTACGATTTTGACTACCAAACACCAGTCGCGTTGGTGATGGGTGCGGAAGGTGATGGTCTGCGCAGGCTTACCGCCGAGCAATGCGATCAGCTGGTTAAATTGCCCATGAAAGGGGCTGTCGAAAGCCTCAACGTGTCGGTTGCCGCCGGGGTTTGTCTGTACGAGATTTTGCGCTCAAGAATGGCTTGCAGCAAGGCCTAGGCTCCGGTAGAATCCGCGCTCCAACTTCTCGCTCCACTGTTTATCGCGGCAGGGGGCTTAATCCAGGAGATAACATGCGACATTACGAAATTGTGTTTCTGGTCCACCCTGACCAGAGCGAACAGGTGCCCGCCATGGTGGAGCGCTACCGCAATATGATCACAGGCACCGGTGGCGTTGTGCACCGTGAAGAAGACTGGGGTCGCCGTCAACTAGAGTTCCCGATCAAGAAGATTCATAAGGCGCATTACGCACTGATGAATATCGAATGTAGCAACGAAGCTCTCGACGAGCTGGAAAGTGCTTTCCGTTTCAACGATGCGGTACTGCGTCATCTGACTTTAAGCTGTAAAGCTGCAGAGACTGAAAAGTCAGCCATGCTGAAGGAAGTCGAGCGTGAAGAGTCGGCCAAATCGGCAGACCGCAAACCAGAACCACGTGCCGAAGCCGAATCAACTGATGAAGCCAAACCAGCAGATGAGGCCAAACCAGCAGATGAGGCCAAATCAGCAGATGAGGCCAAACCAGCAGCCGAGGTTGAAGCAGCACCCGAAACTACCGAAGCAGGGGTTGAATAATCATGTCACGTTATTTTCGTCGCAAGCGTTTTTGTAAATTTACCGCCGAAGGCATTGACCAGATCGATTATAAAGATCTGGAAACTCTGAAAGAATACATTACCGAAACCGGCAAGATTGTGCCTAGCCGTGTTACCGGCACCAAGGCCAAATATCAACGTCAGTTGGCAACCGCGATTAAACGCGCCCGCTTCCTGTCGTTGTTGCCTTATACCGATCAGCATAAGCTGAGATAAAATATCGAGAGGTGTCAGGTGCTGGCACTGGCAAGGTATACACTTAAAGGACCATATCAGGCAGCAGCGGTAGTTGGTGCTCTGGCAGTTTTAGCGGTGTTTTTTCCGCTGCTATCAGGGGCCGCGTTACTCGGCGCAATGGTCGCCATGTTTTTGACTTTTATATCAGCCGCGCTGGTAGGGCTGATTATCCTGACGCAAGGTGTACAGTCGGGTATGAAGGCGATTCTGGTGTCGATAGCAGGAATCACGCTGGTAACGACGTTTGCATTAGGCGTACCAGAACTGGGGATTTCAATTGGTTTGGCGCAGTGGTTACCGATTGTAGTGTTGGCGCAGACATTGAGAACAACCAGTTCGATAGCGTTAACATTAATCGCTGGCGTGATGCTGGGTGTGGTTGCAGTGGTGGGGCAGTTTGTGTTCTTGCCCGAGCTGGAGTCTGACTGGGTTGCGATTATTCAGCAGTCGATTTCACAGTTGCCGCAAAGTCAGGCTTATGATGTGGCTGAGCTGGGCGAAAATATACGCCTGATGGTGCACTGGATGATACTGGCGTTGGCCGCGTCTTTGTATCTGGTGTTTGTTTCGATTGTTATGCTATCGCGCTGGACGCAGGCAAGGTTGGCTGAATCGGATGGATACAAACGCGAGTTCCAGTCATTGTCACTGGGAAAACCCGCGAGCATGGTCGCGCTGGTGATAATGGTTTTGAGTTTCTGGCTGGTACAGGACTGGTTGACCAGCCTGGCGATTCTGGTTTCGGCGGCCTTTTTGTTCCAGGGTATTGCCGTCGTCCACGCCAAGATCGCAAAGAGTAAATATCGATCTATGGCCACAGGGATGTTCTATGCGTTGTTACTGATTTTCCCGCAAATAATGGCGGTGACTACGCTGGCAGGCATTGTCGATAATTGGTTAAATTTCCGTAAAAATGGAAATATTGAAAATACGCCGGGCTAACTGAGTCCGGACATTGAAAACGTAAACGAAAGCTGAAAAGAGGAAATCCGATGGAAGTTATTCTTTTGGAAAACATTGAGAACCTGGGTTCTCTGGGCGACAAAGTATCGGTCAAGGCCGGCTTTGCACGTAATTACCTGGTACCGCATGGTAAGGCGAAGATGGCGACCGCCACCAATCTGGCAGAATTTGAAGCACGCCGGGTCGAGCTCGAAAATGCTGCGGCCGAAGCCAAAGCACATGGTGAAGCCAGGCAACAGGCTATCGAAGCATTGGGTGCGATTGAAATCACCGCTAAGGTTGGTTCCGAAGGCAAGCTATTTGGTTCGATTGGCACTTCTGACATCGCTGATGCCATCTCGGCAGCGGGTCAGGAAGTCGAAAAACGTGAAATTCGCCTGCCCGATGGTGCGATTCGCAACACCGGTGAGCATCAGATTGATATCCATCTGTATACCGATATTGACACTTCTGTGACCATTAATGTGGTTGGTGAAGAGTAGGCAGGAGCGGTATCACTCCATCGCGAGATGGGTCAGTCTTTTGAACAGGCTACCAATTTTTTTGGTGGCCTTTTTCGTTATTAGCTTAAAACTAATGCGCTAAATGAAGTATCATTTGCACTCCTAATCCAGATCCTGTTAGTAGCCTCTATGTCTGAAATCACCAGCCGCGTGGCCGAACTTAGTCAACGCGTCGATGACCTCAAGGTACCCCCGCACTCGCTCGAAGCCGAGCAGTCGGTAATTGGTGGCTTGATGCTGGATAATCAGGCCTGGGATACTATTGCCGATATTATCAATGAGCAGGATTTTTACCGACACGATCATGCCCTGATATTTCGCGCGATCAACGCACTCGCCGATGAAACTCAACCTTATGATGTGGTTACCGTGTCAGAATGGCTCGGTGCTCGCAATGAACTCGATTCGATAGGTGGGCTGGCTTATCTCAGTATCCTCGCTAACGATACCCCAACTGCAGCCAATATTAAGGCTTATGCCAACATCGTGCGTGAGTATTCTGTGTTGCGCAGTTTGATTCAAATCGGCAACGAAATCTCTGCCAGCGCATTTAATGCCGAAGGCCGCCCCAGCAAGGAATTACTCGACGAAGCCGAGCGCAAGGTATTCATGATAGCGGAACAAGGTGCAGGAAACCGCGAAGGTTTCGCGGCGATAAATCACCTGCTTACCAGGGCGGTGCAACGCGTCGAGGAAATGTACCAAAGTGGCGAGGCGCTTACCGGTATATCCAGTGGTTTCAGCAATTTCGATGATAAGACATCGGGCTTGCAGAAATCCGACTTGATTATCGTCGCCGGGCGGCCATCGATGGGTAAAACCAGTTTTGCGATGAATCTGGCCGAAAATGCAGCAATGGGCACGGAAAATGCTGTGGCAGTATTCAGCATGGAAATGCCTGGTGAGCAGCTTGCACTGCGTATGATGTCATCGCTCGGGCGTATCGACTCGCATAACCTGCGTACCGGTAAACTCGATGACCAGGACTGGCCTCGGCTGATTTCATCGGTGAATATGCTCTCCAAGGCCAAACTGTTTATCGACGATACACCCGCGTTATCGCCCACTGAAGTACGCGCCCGAACCCGGCGTCTGAAACGTGAACATGGTCTTGACCTGGTCATCATCGATTATCTGCAACTCATGCAGGTTGGTGGGAGCAGCGAAAATCGGGCCACTGAAATATCTGAAATTTCCCGCTCGTTAAAAGCACTGGCGAAAGAATTGAATGTGCCGATTATTGCCTTATCCCAGCTCAACCGAAGCGTTGAGCAACGTCCCGACAAGCGCCCGATAATGTCGGACTTGCGTGAATCGGGAGGTATCGAGCAGGATGCCGATGTAATCCTGTTTATTTACCGTGATGAAGTATATAACGAAGATAGCCCGGACAAAGGTACTGCAGAAATATTGATCAGAAAACAACGCAACGGTCCCATCGGCATGGTGCGACTGGCGTTTCTCGGTCAGTACACGCGCTTCGAAAACCTGGCTTATGAGGACTACGGGGACAGCTTTGAATAGCCACGGCTCGAATCGACATTCATACGTTATCATCGACCTCGCCGCCATCCGCCACAACTATCATTTATTAAAACAAATCTCAGGCGGCAAACGTTTGATCGCCGTGATTAAGGCCGATGCCTACGGACATGGTGCTGTTGAAGTTGCCAAAGCGTTATCGGATGCCGACGCTTTTGCGGTTGCCGCGGTCGGTGAAGCGGTCGCCTTACGTGAAGCCGGTATTATGCAAAAGATACTGGTGCTGGGTGGTTTTATCGGTAAGGAAGAACTTTCAACTTGTATTCAACATCAATTCGACCCGGTAATTCATCAGCAAACCCACCTGGATCTGCTCCATCGAGCGGATGACCTGAAAGGTTTGCAGGTCTGGGTAAAAGTCGACACCGGCATGGGACGCCTTGGTTACGCGTTGGAAATCGTGACTGAAGTAGTAACGCAGCTCGAAGGAATGTCAACACTTGGAGCCATACATATGATGAGCCATTTAGCCAACGCAGATAATGTCGAATCAGATTTCTCCAACAGGCAAATTGCCGCGATACAGGCGCTGCGACTCGATAGCTATGAATGGGGTGTGGCCAACTCAGCGGGGGTACTGGGCTGGCCTGCATCGCACGATACCTGGGTACGCGCCGGTATCGCCATGTATGGCGCCAACCCTATGTCGAATCGTAAAGAGACAAACGTCGACCTCAAACCAGCCATGCAAATGAAAAGCCGCATACTTGCGGTGAACCCGCATAAACAGGGCGATGTGATCGGCTATGCAAACCTGTACACATGCCCGAAGGACATGGACATCGCCGCAATCGCCACCGGCTATGCCGATGGCTATCCAAGGCACAAGGTTGAAACCGCACAGGTCAGTATCCACGGCCAACTTTGCGACATCGTCGGCCGCGTATCGATGGATATGATAACTGTTGATGTTAGTGGCCTGAAAGATATCCAGCCTGGAGATGATGTGACCCTGTTCGGAACCAGTCCGGAAGTCAACCACGTTGCCGATTGTGCGCAAACCATTGCCTACGAAGTACTCTGCAATGTCGGTGCGCATGTGAGGCGAGAATATATCAATATCACCTAAATTTGACTGGCAAACCGGCGCAATAATCCGTAGAATCGCGCCTTCGAATTAAGCGCCTGTAGCTCAGCTGGATAGAGTACTCGGCTACGAACCGAGCGGTCGGGAGTTCGAATCTCTCCAGGCGCGCCAAAAAACAATAAGTTACGAATCCCAAAGCAACCGCCAATCTCCAGTCGGCACGGAAGAACCGCGCCTGCACCCACATTTGCAATCGCTGGGCA
>JAAENK010000207.1 GCA_024224415.1 Gammaproteobacteria bacterium
GAATAGGTTTAAGCTCGGTGTAATTCACGAAGACGTCTGGATAACGGTGTAAACGGGACAGGCATTACGAAAGGTGATTTCGATTTGCTAGCTTCAGAAATTATTGTCGAGTATCAAAACTTTCGATCATGCTGCAATGCAGGAATTCGGCTACGTGCTTTTTCAACCTTGCTGATATCAATATTGGCATAAACAATACCTGGTTCGGTACCACCATCGGCAAGAACTTCACCCCATGGGTCGACGATCAATGAATGTCCAAATGAATAACGTTTGTCAACGTGATGTCCGCATTGGTTCGGTGCTATCACGTAGCTACCGGTTTCGATGGCTCGGGCCATCACCAGAGTATGCCAATGGGCTTTTCCGGTGGTTTGGGTAAACGCTGCGGGAATGGTTAGCATCAGCGCACCATTTTGCGCCAGTTTGCGATAAAGCGCGGCAAAGCGTAGATCATAGCAGATCGACATGCCGAGTATACCCCACGGGGTTTCGGCAATTACTGCCCGATCTCCCGGCGTGATCATTTCTGATTCACGGTAATACTCGCCATTTGCTAGCTGAATATCGAACATATGCAGCTTGTCGTAACGTGCTGTAATCGCTCCCTGGGTATCTAGTAAAAAGCTGCGATTAACAATACGATTGTTATCTAGTTTGATTAACTGCGAACCTACCAGAATTATGAGCTTATGCTGCTTTGCCTTGTCACGAATTGCAGCCAGACAAGCATCGTCGGCTTCGCTATATGTTAAAGCCGGTATTTGCTCATTCACCGGTTCGATCAAACCCACGGTTTCGGGCAAGGTCACAAAATCA
>JAAENK010000208.1 GCA_024224415.1 Gammaproteobacteria bacterium
GGGTTGGGCATTGCAGCGCCTCCACGACACAAATATCGCTACCGAGAGTTGACTTCAGGTAGTCTCCAGCGGCGATGGTACCGGCCGAACCCGAAGCGCAGACAAATGCACGCGCGTTTAGTGTCGATTCTCCTGCAACGGCGCGAAATATGCGCTCAAAAGCCGGACCGGTAACCGCACGATGTGCAATGTAATTACCGAACTCGTTGAACTGGTTGAGAATAATATTATCCGGGTCCTGGGCCAGCCGATGGCAGGCATCGTAGATTTCCTTGACATTGCTCTCGGTACCGAAAGTCCTGACGATATCTTGCGGATTGAGTACCCATTGCTCCAGCCAGCCGAAGCGCTCGCGGCTCATGCCCTCCGGCAGTACAGCGGCGCTACGACACCCGAGTATTTTCGAAATTGCCACGCCACCACGGCAGTAGTTACCGGTAGACGGCCAGACCGCGCAGTTCCTGTCCAGGTTGAAGCGGCCGGTAACCAGTCTTGGCACCAGGCAGCCATAAGCGGCGAGCACCTTGTGGGCCTTGATCATGGGAAAGCGGTTGCCCAGAGCAACGACAATCTTAGCGTCAACCCCGGTCAGAGACGAAGGAAGGACAATATGCCCAGGTACCTCCGCGAACCCTCTACGTGATGCGTCATTGTGCCAGTGCACGCGAAATAGATTGCGAGCATCCGGTGCGTCAGGATCGACTTCCGGTAAATCCTTGCGCAGGGATCCAGCGATGGTGACAGGATCGGCGAGTTCCATGATTTTCGGCAACCGGATCGAGGATTCACGAAACCGCTCAACCGTTTGCTGATAAGTTGTTTGGTCAACAATGTCATGCTCAAGCCCGATAGGCATAGTGTTTCTCCAGATTATGTTGTGGCCTCAGGCCTTAATTCTGTGGTTTAGGTAATCAGGGTATAGGATTCAACTTGCCGGTGCAGCGCGAAATTATCAATATTACTCTGAACTTCTACAATCAAATGATTAGTATTTATCACATTAATACCTTTGCGATTGCGCTGGTTTTGACCACTTTTCCTTTTAGCTGTTCAAAGACATCATTAAAGTTTCCCTCGGTGATTCCAAGTTTCGATGAACGAATGTCCGGTTCGGGACAGGATTCTTCATTCAAAATGGCTGAAACCAGCTTAACAGCCAGGCCTATGGTAGTCACAATTTCGCTTTGAGAACCTCGATAGCTGGTTTCCAGATAATGCCTCATCGCCCCAACCAGAGGTTCCGGCAAAGCCCAGACGTGAACAGGTGTCTTCCAACGATGTTATCGCGGAAGCCGGCGCAGACCAGGCCGAGTTGACCAGCGAAATTAATTTGCCGGCAATACTTGGAAATTTTTCGATTATCGATGCCAGTTCGATAAAATCTATATCTTCATTGGTCAGCGATTTTAATAAAAACGATGTTCCGGCCGGCAGGGTGGGTAGCTGAAGAGTACTTAGTTGATCAAGCCTTGGCTTGCCTGCACGCATTGAGTCCTTTGTCATAGTGCCTTCATTTGTTGCGTTGGAGACATCATTTTTCAATGCTCGCCTTCTGGAGAAAAACTGGCATTTGCCAGATTTGGTATCTCCAGCGCAGGAACCGGTTTACTGAA
>JAAENK010000209.1 GCA_024224415.1 Gammaproteobacteria bacterium
ATCTGGTTACCCAGCTTCTCACCTTTTGCATCTTCACGTGGTTGTAGACGAACCATCACATCTCGGGCAGTACCAAAATTCTGGACAATAGCATCGCCAAAGCCCGCACCTTCCAGTGACTCTCGGATTTTGCCCAGATCAGCCGGTTGCTCAAAACCCACTTCAATCAGCGTACCGCCGGTAAAGTCCAAACCCCAGTTTAGCTTTTGGGTCGTAACAGTACCTATTGCCGCGATAATCATAATAATCGAAATAACAAATGTAACTTTCGACCAACGCATAAAGTCGATCACTTTATCCGCTTTCATTATTTGAAACATGTCAGCGTCTCCTTAGATCGACAGTTTATCGACGCGCTTGCCGCCGTAAACCAGGTTAACCAGGGCACGGGTACCTACAATCGCCGTAAACATCGACGTCAAGATACCGATAGAAAGCGTAACAGCGAAACCTTTGATTGCACCAGTACCGACAGCAAACAGAATAATCGCCGTGATCAAGGTAGTAATGTTGGCATCGACAATCGTACTAAGTGCGTTTGCATAACCTTGCTGAATCGCATGCTGAGGGCTGCGACCTTCACGAAGCTCTTCACGGATACGTTCAAAAATCAGTACGTTGGCATCGACTGCCATACCGACGGTCAGAA
>JAAENK010000210.1 GCA_024224415.1 Gammaproteobacteria bacterium
CAATGATTGTTTCCTGCCTGTCGGTGTTAGGCTATAGTCTACAAATATATTTTAAGCAATCTCCAAACTAATCATGAGTAATAAAATCAAGGTCATCTTCGTCTGCATGGGCAATATCTGCCGATCGCCAACTGCGCACGGTGTTTTCCAGACAATGGTCGATGAGCAGGGGCTAGATGAGGTTATCGAAGTCGAGTCGGGGGGTACGCATGGTTATCATATTGGTAATCCGCCCGATTTACGCTCGCAGCAGGTTGCTATGAAACATGATGTTGATTTGTCGGGTTTGCGAGCCCGTCAGTTTCTTACGGATGATTTTAACGACTTCGATTTTATAATCGGCATGGATAAAGAAAACATCACCACTATGCTATCGATCAAGCCCGATCGTTATACCGCGACGATAAGCCTGATGCTTGATTATTCAGAAAAATACAGTCAGCAAGAGGTTCCGGATCCTTACTATGGCAACGATGGTTTCGACCTGGTGTTTAATATGGTCAGCGATGCTTCAGCAGGATTGCTGCGCCATATTCGACAGTTGCATAGGTTATAACCGTCACAGCGTTGCTAGCAGACGTTTGGCGCTTGCTACATATTTTTTTCTGGAAAATATCAGCTTCCATTTGCTGCCACCGAGTTGATGCCAGAGTACGCCAGAACGTATACCGGCTAACAATAACGTTCTTACTTTTGCGGCGTTATCGCCATTCCTCAGGTAATTCTGTTCACCGCGGACGATGATCCTGGGTTGCATGTTACTAATAGTGGATTGGTACAGGCCGTCGATTTTATTCAGCAAGCTGCTACGACTCATTTCGAAATCAATTGTTTGCTGCTGAATATGCTGTAATTCATTTTGCAGCTTCTCAGCCAGGGTCTTATCTCGAAGCAGGGTTGATGAAATTTTTAGCATCGACATGATGTAATACGCCAGGTTCTTACTCGAATTTTTATTATTACCACCGAGGTGTTTCGCCAGCGATTGCAAACCGCGGGTGAGGCCGGAAAGGTTACCGAATATATCAACGGTCGATTCGGCTTCGAAAGCAAATAGACTATCGACCGAGCAATCCAACGCAGCCTGGCTGATTTCGCCTTTAAAGGCTAACTGCTCAATGAGCGCTGCGCTTTGAAACATGCCTGCCAGTGCCAGGGTCTGGTTCTCTACTACGTCCATTGATTAATGCCTCTTGTTGAATGCCGATTCGATGGCGCCACCACCAAGGCATACTTCATTGTCGTAAAACACCAGCGCCTGACCGGGGGTGATTGCGCGCTGTGCCTGTTCAAACTGAATGGTGGCATTACTATTTTCGATTTGAACAATGCGGCACTCCTGATCCTGCTGGCGGTATCTGATTTTCGCGGTACAGACGAAAGGCGTTTCGATATCGGTATTCCCGATCCAGTGCAAATCAGTAATGCTGCAGTGGTTATAAAACAGGCGAGGGTGGTCGTGTCCCTGAGCCACACGCAGAATATTAGTCGATAATTCTTTTTCGATGACGTACCAGGGCTCTTCCTTACCCTGTTCGGTACCGCCTATGCCCAACCCCTGACGCTGGCCGATGGTGTAATACATCAACCCGCTGTGCTCCCCCAGTGTTTCACCGTCAATCGACTGGATCAGTCCCGGTTGCGCTGGGATAAAACGTTGCAGGAAATCCCTGAACTTACGTTCGCCGATAAAACAAATACCGGTACTGTCCTTCTTGTTGAAAATGTCAAAGCCCTGTTGCTCGGCCAGGGCCCGGACTTCCGATTTTTCCAATCCACCTACCGGAAACAGGGCGTGCGAAATCTGGTGCTGATTTAAAGCATAAAGAAAATAGGATTGATCCTTGTTGGCATCCAGACCCCGTAACAAGCGAGTTTCCCCAGCCTGCTGGTCACTGCGAACATAGTGGCCGGTGGCGATACGATCGGCGCCCAGACGTTGAGCGTGCTCAAGAAATGCTTTGAATTTTATTTCCTTGTTACACATGATATCGGGATTGGGCGTCCTGCCTGCACGATATTCGCCAAGAAAATACTCAAATACATTATCCCAGTACTCACTGGAAAAATTGACCGTGTGCAGCTTGATTTCAAGCCTGTCACTAACTTGCTGTGCATCGGCGAGGTCTACGGTTGCCGAGCAGTATTCCTCGGTATCGTCTTCTTCCCAGTTCTTCATGAACAGACCTTCGACTTCATAGCCCTGCTGCTTGAGCAAATAAGCCGATACCGATGAATCGACACCACCTGACATACCGACAATAATTTTTGGTTTACTGGACTCAGCCATCGATCAGGCAAAAATCTGGCTAATTATGCTTAATGAACACGGTGCCTGATTCAGATAATCATCGATAGATTGCATTACCAGCGAACTACGATGCTGGTCTTTGTCGGCTATGATCTCCTCAAGACTCATCCACTCGGCTGAAATGATACCCTGATCCAATGGGCCGTCTAAATGCGCTCCGACTTTGCCGCAAAATAAAAAGCGTAGATAGGTGATTTCAGGGCTATATGTGGTGACAGAACGGTAAATTCCCTGCAACCCGGTTGGTTCGAATTCGTATTGCGTTTCTTCCAGGGTTTCACGAATCACCGCTTCGATCAGGGTTTCTCCCTTTTCCAAATGGCCAGCCGGCTGGTTGATAACGACACGACCTTTTTCCCGTTCGCGAACCATTAAAAAGGTACCTTCCCGTTCCATGATGGCGGCCACGGTGACATGTGGTTTCCAGACTGAATCATTCATTTAACGTAGACTCCCACCAGACCGCCAGACCTTGTGCATTGAGTTTAATGTCCGTGTCTAACAGGGCAAGTAATTCTGCTTCGCTGCAACAAACCTGTCCGGCGAGTTTATCGACTGTCATTTGGCGTAATGCACTTTCAAGTTTCAACCTTGATGCTTTGTCAACAGGATTAAGTTTCTGGCAAAGGTTCTGCATGTCAGACAGCCATTGTTTCAGCTCTATGGCTTTGGCGGCGGGCTGATCAATTTCGCCGTAATGCGTCAAATACATATAGTCGGGTTGATAGACGAGTATCTTGTCCAGCGAGTTATTCATCGCTTCGGGATCGAAGTGTGCGGGTGAGCTTGATGGTATCAGGCCATGTTGCTGGTAATGCAAAACCGGATACGATGTACCAAAAGTGTCGCCACTGAAGATACCTTTGCTTTTGGCATCATATATACAAAAGTGATGGCGTGCATGGCCCGGTGTATCTAGAAAAAGCAGATCACGACCTCCCACTGTATAGATATCACCATCCTCAGCAATATCGACGCGCGATTCATCGACAGCTTTGATATCACCGTATAAACGCTTGAAAGTCTCCTCGCCATAAATCGCCATTGAACCCTTGATGAGCTTTGCTGGATCAATCAAGTGTTTGGCGCCACGCGGATGGGCAATTAGTCTTGCCTGGTCAAATATTTCCATCATCGCACCGATACCACCCGCGTGATCAAGGTGTATATGCGTCGCAATAACGTATTTTATTTGCTGGTAACTTATCGCAAGTTCTGTAAGAACTTCGAGCAAGCGGGGCAGGCAGTGTTGCGTGGCGGTTTCGATAATGGCAACTTCGTCACCTTCTCGCAGAAGATAAATGGCGGCGTATTCATCCTGCACATAACCGGAATCTATACAGTAAATACCGTCATGAAGCACCTGAAATTTGTGCATTGGTTTCAATGCCTGGCATGCTCATCGGCCATAAATAGCCAGGTTTCGATCACCGTGTCGGGGTTTAATGAGACGCTATCGATACCTTGTTCAAGCAACCAGCGCGCAAGATCCGGGTGATCAGAAGGACCCTGCCCACAAATGCCGATATATTTACCGGCTTTTTTACAGGCAACGATAGCCTGCTTGAGCAACTGCATAACAGCCGGATTGCGCTCGTCAAAAGCATCGGCTACCAGGCCGGAATCTCGGTCAAGCCCCAGGGTTAACTGGGTCAAATCGTTTGAGCCTATGGAGAAGCCATCAAAATACTCAAGAAATTGCTCAGCCAGAATTACGTTAGATGGAATTTCACACATCATAATGACTTTCAGCCCATCAACACCGCGTTCCAGGCCGTTTTCCTTCAGTACTGCATGGACGCCTCTGGCTTCTTCCAGGGTGCGGACGAATGGGATCATGATTTCCATATTCCTTAATTGCATCGAATCTCGAACACGTTTTACCGCTTCGCACTCGAGTCGGAAACAAGGCTTGAAACTGTCGCTGATATAACGTGAAGCACCTCGGTAGCCGAGCATGGGGTTTTCTTCTTCGGGTTCAAATACGCTGCCACCGAGTAAGTGTGCATATTCGTTCGACTTGAAATCCGACAGGCGAACAATCACACGCTCTGGCGCAAAAGCAGCGGCGAGCGTTGCCATGCCTTCAGTGAGTTTTTCGACAAAGTACTCGACCGGCCCGGTATAACCAGCAATGCGTTGACTGATTTCCGCTTGTAACTCAGGTTCCATGCGATCAAATTCTAGTAGGGCGCGTGGGTGAATACCGATCATCTTGGCAATGATAAATTCGAGCCGAGCCAGGCCTATGCCCGAGTGCGGCAATTTGGCGAAACTGAAAGCACGTTCCGGGTTACCGACATTCATCATCACCTTGACAGGGATTTCCGGCATGTTGGAAAATTCGTGCTTCTGGTGCTCAAACTCAAGCAAGCCCGGATAAACATAACCAGTATCACCTTCGGCGCAGGACACTGTGACATCCTGGTTATGCGACAGGGCTGTGGTGCCCTCACCGGTACCGACCAGCGCAGGGATACCCAGCTCCCTGGCGATGATGGCCGCATGACATGTTCGGCCACCACGGTTTGTGACGATAGCAGAGGCTTTTTTCATGATCGGCTCCCAGTCGGGGTCGGTCATATCGGTGACCAGCACATCGCCCTGTTCGATCTGATCCATTTGTGAGAGGTCATTGATCAATTTGGCGCAACCCTGGCCAATACGGTTACCAACAGCTCGACCTTCGATGAGTGGTTCTACCTGCTGTTTCAATACATATCTTTCGATTATCTGGCTGGCTCGTGATTGCACCGTTTCGGGACGCGCCTGAACGATATACAGCTGACCATTCTCACCATCTTTCGCCCATTCGATATCCATCGGTCGGCCATAATGCTTTTCAATGGTAACGGCCATTGTCGCCAATTGAGATATTTCATCATCGGAAACTGAAAATTGATTTTGGTCGGTTTCGTCTACACTGACGGTCTGTATCGCACGATGCGGTTCGTCACTGTCCGCGTAAATCATTTTGATAAGTTTACTACCGCGAGTTTTCTGCAAAATACTACTCTGGGCCTGTCCAAGCGTTTTTTTGTAAACATAAAATTCATCGGGGTTGACTGCACCCTGAACCACAGTCTCACCCAGGCCATAGCTACCGGTGATAAAAACAACATCTTCGAAACCTGATTCGGTATCGATACTGAACATAACGCCACTCGACCCAAGGTCGCTGCGAACCATACGCTGCACACCGGCAGAAAGTGAAACCTCGGCGTGGTCGAAACCCTGGTGTACGCGATAGGAAATGGCACGATCATTGAACAGTGAAGCGAACACCAGTTTTACCGACTGTAAAACCTGATCGATGCCTTTGATGTTGAGATAAGTCTCCTGTTGTCCGGCAAAAGAGGCGTCGGGTAAGTCTTCCGCAGTCGCTGATGAACGCACTGCGACGGTGGCATCCTGACCGTTGATCGCCATGGTCTGATATGCTAAACGAAGATCATCCTGAAAAGCCTGTGGCAACGGTGCCTCGATTACCCAGTCTCTTATTTGTTTGCCGGTGCGGGCGAGAGCTTTGACGTCATCGGTATCGAGTTCACTAAGTGCCTGTTGAATTTTTTCGGTTAATCCGGCTTCATCTAGAAATTGATTAAAAGCCATCGCAGTTGTCGCAAAACCACCAGGTACAGAGACTCCGAGGTTGCTCAGATTGCCGATCATTTCACCCAAAGAGGCATTTTTACCGCCTACCAGCGGCACATCATCCATTCCAAGCTTATCCAGCGGCAAGATATTGTCTGACATTTGAGGTTTTATATCCGGTTAATTTAAAGAAGCGCACTTTATCATATTCACCGCGCGCATTAAGCCATGAAATTTGATATAAAAGATTGAGTTTCGACACAATATTACCATTACCAATACTGCTATCATGCGTTTACTATGAACCTAGCAACACGTCAGGTATTTTTTATCTCGAACGGGACCGCGATTACCGCGGAAACCCTTGGACACAGTCTGTTAGCACAGTTTCCATCGTTAAATTTCAAAACCAGGACTATTCCTTTTATAAATACTGAAGAGAAGGCCCGAGCAGTGTGGGAAGAAATTGATCAAAGCATAAATCAGGAAGGCGAGCTGCCTATTGTGATTTCTACCATGGCTGAGCCCGAATTAAAGAAAATAATCAGTGCGAGTAAGGCGCTAATACTCGATCCCTTTGCCGGTTTTTTACCTCGGCTGGAAAAAATACTCTCGGTGCAGTCGACCAATCTCGGCGGCCTGTCACATCGAATCGCTAATCCGTCTATCTATGAATCGAGAATCGATGCTATTGATTATTCTATGATACATGACGATGGTGGCAAAACCCGGAATTATGATGAATCCGATATTATTTTGATTGGGGCATCACGTACCGGTAAGACACCGAGCTGTCTTTACCTGGCATTGCAGTTTGGTCTAAAAGCAGCAAATTATCCGATTACTGAAGAAGACATGGATTCAGACGAACTGCCCAAGCCGCTCAAAACTTTCAAGAACCGGCTTTATGGTTTAACTACTGATTCCTATCGTTTGATGAATATCAGACAGGAGAGACGTCCAAATAGTCGTTACTCGTCACTGGACCAGTGTCGCTACGAGCTACGTGCAACCGAAAATATGTACCTCC
>JAAENK010000211.1 GCA_024224415.1 Gammaproteobacteria bacterium
CGATGCACTGGATCAAAATGTTGGTCAGGCTATGACCACAGTGCCCATCGTATTGTTACTTGCTTATGGACTACTACGCTTCGTTAATGCGGGATTCAATGAACTACGCGATGCTTTATTCGCCCGCGTTCGATACCATGCGATGAATAGCCTGTCGGTTAGCACCCTGACTCATTTACACGCTTTGTCGCTACGTTTTCACCTGGAGAGAAATACCGGCGCTATTTCGCGGGACATGGAACGTGGCGCACAGAGTATCAGCTCGATCCTGAACTACCTGGTGTTCAGTGTCATCCCTATTAGTGCGGAGTTTTTGCTCGTCGCTGGTATTTTATACAGCCAGTACGACAGTCATTTCGCCATCATCATATTCTTTACTGTAGTGCTATATATAGGCTTTACCCTCGGTGTTACAGAGTGGCGCATGCATTTTCGCTACGATATGAATGCGCTTGATTCGACCGCCAACGGCCGCGCGATGGATAGTCTGATGAATTACGAAACGGTTAAGTACTTCAATAATGATGAGCATGAAATCAAGCGTTATCGGGACACCATGAAAGAATGGGAAGAGGTCGCAGTTAAAAGTCAAAATACCATGTCACTGCTCAACTTCGGTCAGGGTGCGATCATCGCAATTGGTGTCACTGGAATCATGTTTCTCGCAGCAGAAGGTGTCGCCGAGTCAAACCTTAGCCTTGGGGACCTGGTATTAATCAATACCATGATGCTGCAATTATTCTTGCCGTTAAATTTTCTTGGCATCGTTTATCGTTCGTTGAAGTACTCCCTGGCGGACATGGATATGATTATCAAGTTGCTGCAAAAACCAGTAGAGATTGTCGATCAGAAGAATGCCTCGGTACTCTCGTTTGATCGGGCGACTGTTGAATTCAAACAGGTCGCGTTTAATTACAATGCCGACAGGCGTATTCTTAACGATGTCAGCTTCAAAATAGAAGATGGTAAGAAACTTGCAATCGTCGGACCATCTGGTGCCGGGAAATCGACCATTGCCCGCCTGCTATTTCGCTTCTACGATGTCAGCGGTGGCGAAATATTGATTAGTGGGCAGAATATCGCCGAGGTGAGTCAAAAAAGTCTGCGCGATGCGATAGGTATCGTGCCGCAGGATACTGTGCTTTTTAACGATACGATTTTTTATAATATCCAGTATGCCAAACCCGACGCGGATAAAGCCGAGGTAATCAGTGCCGCCAGGCTTGCCGATATCCATGAATTCATCGAGAATTTACCTGAAGGTTATGACACAGTGGTCGGTGAACGGGGGCTAAAATTATCCGGTGGTGAAAAGCAGCGCATAGCCATTGCCCGGGTATTACTCAAGGACCCACCTATTCTGGTTTTTGATGAAGCCACTTCAAGCCTGGATAGTCAGTCCGAAAAGAATATTCTCTCGGCATTAACCAGCATTTCAAGGAATAAAACCACTCTGGTCATAGCGCATCGTTTATCGACCGTGGTAGATGCGGATCAAATTATAGTGCTCGAGAAAGGACGTGTGAAGGAGAAGGGCAATCACCAGGCACTAATCGACCTGAATGGAACCTATGCGGGTTTATGGGCAATCCAGCAAAAGAAAGCCAATGGATGAGTTGACCCAATGTGGTGCCAGTGAACCATTCGCCCTGCGTGTCATCGGCGACGATATGGCACCCGAGTTTTGTGGGGGTAATATCGTTATTGTAGACCCGGGTGGTCTGGTTAAAAGCGGTTGTTTCGTGGTAGTACAGGTAGATGGCGATATCTTGTTGCGCCACCTACAGATTGTTAATAATCGATATCATTTGATTGCACTTCGCGAAGGTGTGGCAGAACTATGGCTGGATGGAACAGCTAGTATCGTTGGTGTCATTAGTCAGAGGGCTGGGCATCGGCGAAAGGAAAGAAAGCGGTATGACCTTTGATATCCGGTTCACAAAAGGCAGCTTTTTAACTAACACATGAATTTTACTGAGGAGGCCAAAAAAATAGGCCTGTCATTAGTAGTCATTTCCTGTAAGGGTTAAAATGGTCGATATCTGCCGTGTTTAACTCTTCAGGCGGTAAAGGTGGAGTGGGAGTGTAATGCTGTGGTGCAGAGCCATTCTTAGCCCGGCGTGTGCAGGCCTGCTCGGCCGTCTCAATCTGTTCGGCAGCAGCCAGTCCTTCTTGGCGGATCACAGGCTGAACCATTCCGGAGCTATTTGGAGCTGGCATCATGTTAGCGTGGTAGTAAGCAATCTTATGTTTCTTATCGTCAATCTTGCGATGGATATCCAGGTCTCGCTGATTTACTCC
>JAAENK010000212.1 GCA_024224415.1 Gammaproteobacteria bacterium
GGGATTGAGTACGGACCACAATGAATAGTGTCTATCGATCAGTCGGTGAACTAAACCAGGTGGTGAGATTGGCAATATGACACTGGTCGAACCCGCCGAATCCGATCTTCTGATCCGTGACCAGATAGCGCGTGATGTAATTCTGCCGCGCTGGGCAAAACGCTGTGGTCCGGAGTGCGCATCGAACTGGAATAAAACAGTGGGCAAAATTCTTGGTTTAAAGGCGCAGGCGCGTTAAGTCGTCGATAAAGTAAAGTGATCCGGGTCTATTTAACCCCTTAACGTGTCTTTCCCCCGAATCAAACTATAAGTAAAAATCCCCAGCCCAATCCAGATCCCGGCAAAGCCGATCAGGCGATGACTATCGAACGATTCTCCAAGCACTAAAATGCCCGAAAGAAACTGCAGGGTTGGGGTTACGTAGAATAAAACCCCGACTGTTGTCATCGGCAATATTCGAGTGCCGGCAGTGAAAAATGCCAGCGGTAGCACGGTTATCGGGCCGCCTAATATCAGTAACCAGTCAGTAGCGGATTGATGATTTAAGAACACAGCTTCACCCTGATGATGCAGCCATAAAATAAGAGCTAGAGTGAAGGGTAAAAGAATGAGCGTTTCTATGAACAAGCCGGGGATGGCGTTGGTGTCCATTTGTTTACGCAGGAAACCATAGCTGGCGAAACTGAAGCCGACCGCGAGGCCAACCCATGGAAATACCGAAGTATTTACAATGTAGTACAAAACACCGGCTGCGGCGAACGCGATTGCGGTCTTTTTTAAGTGATCAATGCGTTCACGAAAAATAATGACGCCGGTCAGTACATTGAGCAACGGTGTTAAGAAATAACCCATGCTGGCTTCGATGACGCGATGATTTGCAACCGCCCAGATATAAAGGCCCCAGTTAAAAGATATAAACAGGCTCGATATGATCAACAATCGCATTGAGGCCCAGGACTGTAGGGAGGCCGCTACCTGCGTTCTGCGTCTACTGCTGATGGTGATAAACAAAAACAACACCGGCATCGCCCAGAGCATGCGGTGTAGTAAAACCTCTAGCGCCGGTACGTGATTGAGTAGCGACCAGTAGAGAGGGAACAGTCCCCAGCCGATGTAACCGGTGAGGATAATCAGGTATCCGCGCATCATCGATTATAAGTTTTCGTTTCCAAAAATTGCGGGTAGCGTTTGTTGGAAGCCGCAACAAAAAATTGCGTAATCACAATGCTGACGTAAATCGGCGGCATTATCCATGTTGGCTGGTTGACCGGCTTCGGTTTGGTTCATGATCACTGCGGCGATTGGCAGGTGGCGGCTTTCCACCGCCTGTATTGTCATCAATGCCTGGTTGATCCCGCCAATTCTATCGTTGACGACGATGATTAGGGGTAATTGTAGGACATTGGCCAGATCGGCATTCAAACCGTCTTCGGCGAGTGGTGAATAGAATCCACCGGCACCTTCGACAATGAGCAGATGATTGTCATCATCGCGGGAACAGGCGTTGATTAACTCAGTTATCTGTAAACTATGGCCTTCGAGGCGGGCTGCGCGATGCGGCGCCAGTGCGGCCTGGAATCGAAATGCACAAACACGGTCCATCGACTCTGCATTATTATTCGCAGCGTTTAATTTTGCGGCGTCGGCAGTGATTAGTCTGCCGTTATCGTTGGCTTGACAACCCGACTCTACGGGCTTGCGTATCTCAAGTTGCTTGTCATGATGGCGCAGTTGTCGAATGAGTTCGCAGCCAATATAGGTTTTACCCACATCGGTATCAGAGCCGGTTATGAAATAGCCATTGTTGTCGATAGTGATCATGGACGCATTCTCGGCAACAATTGCCTACACTGCAAGTGTTGTTAGAGGTCGAATTAGGACAAACTTTTATTTGCGTCCTTGCTATAATTTTAATTCGATTATTAATTCCGGAATCCGGCTCGGGTATCAATAAAAAGTGGCGCAACTCGCAGCAGGCAACATGCAGGAATTTTCAATCGGTCAGCGCTGGATAAGCGCTGCAGAACTTCAACTTGGTCTCGGTATGGTGATCGAAATCGAGCATCGTACTGTCAGTATTATTTTCCCTGCTACAGCCGAAGTCCGCACCTACGCCCGGCAGGATGCACCTTTAACGCGCGTGCGATTTAACCCGGGTGACTGGGTGCAGAATCAATCCGATGATTTGTTACAGGTTGTTGCATTACAGGAATCTGGTGGTTTGATTCTCTATCAGTGTGAAAATGAAACCGGTGATGCAGTTAATTTGCCGGAGGGTAAACTGAATAATTACCTGCAACTCAATCGACCTGGTGAGCGTCTGTTAAATGGTCAGATAGACCGCAACAAGTGGTTTTCATTGCGCACTCGCGCGCGGCAGATTGCCAACGAGTTATTACAGTCGCCAATTTTCGGACTGGCGGGATGTCGTACCAGTTTGATTGCGCATCAACTGTATATCGCGCACGAAGTCTCGCATCGATTCGCACCCCGGGTATTGCTCGCCGACGAAGTCGGGCTGGGTAAAACTATCGAAGCCGGGTTGATTTTGCATCAACAGTTATTGCTGGAACGCGCGCATCGGGTACTTATTGTTGTGCCCGAGTCGTTGGTACATCAGTGGCTGGTTGAAATGCTGCGACGTTTTAACCTGATGTTTAGTGTATTCGATGAGAATCGGTGCCTGGCGATTGAAGAGACCGATGAAGATGGTGTGGGCAATGGCGATAACCCATTTCATACTGAACAGCTGGTAATTTGTAGCCTGCAATTCCTGGTGAATCAACGGCGGCGCTGTGAACAGGCTTTGCAGGGCGAGTGGGATTTGCTGGTCGTCGATGAAGCCCATCACCTGGCCTGGTCGGCAGAATCGGTAAGTGAAGAGTATCGAGCTATCGAACTGTTGGCGAGTAAGACACCGGGTTTATTACTATTAACCGCGACACCCGAACAACTCGGCAAGGAGAGCCATTTCGCGCGCCTACGTTTACTCGACCCCAACCGCTTTGGTGATCTTGATAGTTTTCTGCAGGATGAATCGAGCTACGCCAGATTGGCGGATCTGGTCGAAGTACTGCAACAGGAGGGCTCGCTACAGGATACACAATGGCAAATGCTGCAGGAAACACTGGTAGAAGGCGACAACCAGCAATGGCTAGACAAACTGGTGAACGAAGACGAAGAATCTCGTGACCTGGCCAAACTCGAACTCATCGAACATTTACTCGACCGACATGGCACCGGTCGGGTTTTATTCCGCAATACGCGGCATGTGGTGCAGGGTTTTCCAGAACGCGAAATCCACGCCTATGCGCTTAAAACCAATGAACAATGGATGCAGGCCTGGCATAAAAGTCAGACTACACAGGGTGAATTGCAAATATTGCTATCACCCGAACTTGCCCCGGGTATGGAAACAGTCTGGTTGAAATACGACCCACGCATTAACTGGCTGGGTGATTTTCTATGCGACTATAAGAAGCGAAAAGTCCTGGTAATTACTGCCAGTGCGACTACCGCGCTGAGCCTGGTCGAGCAGGTTAAGTTGAATCATGGTATCCGCGCCGCAGTATTTCATGATGGTATGACTCTGATAGAGCGAGACCGCGCCGCTGCTGATTTTGCCGATCACGAAACCGGTGCGCAGGTTTTAATTTGTTCAGAGATCGGTAGTGAAGGGCGTAATTTTCAATTTGCACATCATCTGGTGTTATTCGATTTACCACTCAACCCCGACCTGCTCGAACAACGCATCGGCAGGCTTGACCGCATCGGCCAGAATGCGGTGATTAATATTCACGTGCCTTATTTACAGCAAAGTGCCCAGGCGGTGATGTTTCGCTGGTACGACGAGGGCATGAATGCATTTCGGCATACCTGTCCGGCCGGGCATTCGGTATATATGCAAATGCAGAAGGCGTTGGATAAACAACTTCGTGAATCCACGCTGCCAATCGATGAATTTATCGACCAGACCGCCAAATTGCACGATGAACTGAACCTGGCGTTACAGCAGGGTCGAGACAAGTTGCTAGAAATAAACTCCTGTCGCCCACAACTTGCCGAAGCCTTAACCGACCAGGCCATGCAGCGCGACTATGAGATGGATATTTTCAAATTCATGGAACGCATCTACGATTGCTACGGTGTGAACAGTGAAATACGCGGGCAGGATAGCTGGGTGATTACGCCGAGCGATAATATGCTCACCAAAATGCCCGGTCTGCCCGACGATGGCATGACTGTCACCTATCGACGCAACGTTGCGCTCGCCAACGAAGATGTACATTTCCTCAGTTGGGAGCATCCCTTTGTGCGCAATGCGATGGATCTTATTCTCAGTAGCGAATTCGGCAATACTGCACTCATTGCGATTAAATACGCCGGTGTCAAACCCGGTAGTCTGCTGGTCGATAGCCATTTCCTGATGGAATTTTCTGATAACGCCAGCCTGGGCAATAGCCGATTTTTCCCCAGTAGTAGTATCGCTATCGTGCTCGATGAACAGGGTAAACAACACGGTCATATTCTGGATCGAAACGTCATCAAGCAACTATTACAACGTGTCGATATTGATACCTCGTTAAAAATAGTCAAAGCTCGCCAAACCGAGCTGGGCGATTTGTTGCAGGCAGCAGAAACCGCCGCAGAACAGCAATTGCCCGAACTTATCGAAAGCGCACGACAACGCGGCAAGCAAGTGCTCGGTAAGGAAATCGATCGATTGACCGCCCTGCAAAAAATCAATCCCAGTGTGCGCGATGAAGAAATTGAATTCTTCCGTGATCAATTACGCCAGTTTGAAACCTCGTTAAGCCATGCCCGCTTCAGGCTCGACGCAGTGCGCGTCATGGTGGCTATTTAGGCTCGCTTAAAGTACGCCTTACCGCATCCTGCCAGCCTGCATATTTACGGACACGCTCGGCTTCATCCATCTTCGGCGTAAATCGGGCTTCGAGCTGCCAGTGTTTGGCGAAGGTATCCATGTCTGCATAAAACCCGGCCTGCTGTCCCGCTAACCAGGCTGCGCCCAGTGCGGTGGTTTCCATGATATGCGGGCGATCAACTTCGGCGTTTACCAGGTCGGAGAGCCTTTGCATGGTCCAGTCGGACGCCACCATGCCACCATCAACGCGAAGAATGGCTTCACGCGCTTCGTTCCAGTCATCGTGCATCGCGCTGAGTAAGTCACAGGTTTGATAACAGACCGCTTCAAGCGTTGCCCTGGCGATTTCTTCACGACCAGTACCACGCGTCAAACCAAACATCGCACCACGGCAATCGGCATCCCAGTAGGGTGCGCCAAGCCCGACGAAAGCGGGTACCAGGTAAACATCCTGCGTATGGTCTGACTTTGCCGCGAGTTCGCCCGAGTGTGCGGCGTGGTCGATCAGTGCGATACCATCGCGTAACCATTGCACCGCAGCACCTGCAATAAATATTGAACCTTCTAACGCATAAGTGGTTTGATCGTTGAGTCGATAAGCCACCGTGCTTAACATGCGGTTATTCGATTGCACGCAACGATCACCGGTATTCAGCAGCGCAAAGCAGCCGGTACCATAAGTCGACTTCATCATATTCGGCTGAAAACAGGCCTGGCCGATCGTGGCGGCGTGTTGATCTCCAGCGATACCGCGTATAGCGATTTCACCACCGAACAAAGACCTTTCGGTAACCGCAAATTCGGCAGCGCAGTCTTTAACTTCGGGCAGCACCGCTTCTGGGATATCAAAGCACTTTAGCAAATCCGGGCACCACTGTTGCTGGTGGATATCGAACAGCATGGTGCGGCTGGCATTGGTTGCATCGGTGGCATGCACGGCGCCACCACTCAGATGCCAGAGTAGATAGCTATCCACAGTACCAAAAGCCAGCTCGCCATTTTCAGCCGCCTGTCGAGCATGCGGTACCTCGTCGAGAATCCAGGCCAGCTTGGTAGCAGAAAAATAAGGGTCGAGTAACAAGCCGGTTTTTCCGGTAACCATGGTTTCGTGACCGGATTCACGCAGATGCCGACATATATCTGCGGTACGCCGGTCCTGCCAGACAATGGCCGGGTAAATCGGTTTACCGGATTTTCTGTCCCACACCAGCGTAGTCTCACGCTGATTAGTAATACCGATTGCAGCGATACTGTCGGCGCTCGCCCCTACTTGTTCCATAACCCGGTGGCAGGTCCAAAGTGTAGTTTGCCAGATTTCCTCCGGATCGTGTTCAACCCAGCCGGACTGCGGGTAATGCTGGGTAAACTCCTGTTGCGCCACAGCACTTATTTGATAATCGGCATCGAATAAAATAGCACGAGATGATGTTGTACCCTGGTCGATAGCGAGCACGTATTTTCTGGTATCGCTCATGTGGTTTCTCGGTAAAGGAATAGGATCATTGTATTGAA
>JAAENK010000213.1 GCA_024224415.1 Gammaproteobacteria bacterium
CCACCGGTGACAATATAAACACCTGTGTTCATCACAATACTCCCGCATGATTTAGTTTGATTTGAACAATCACCTGTTCGGTTTTTTCCAGGGTCTCGTCGATTTCCTGTTGGTGGTGTGCTGAGGATAGCATCCAGTTACCGCGAGCAAAAATCCACACGCCGTGTTGTAGTAGTAATTGATGAAATCTGGTCAATAATGCCGTGTTGTGCGTTAGCGTATCACGATAGTTTTTTGGTACTTTGTCGTTTGCATAAACAGATACTACCGACCCCGGTCCGTGAGCCACCATCGCTACTTGCTGGTGATGGAAAATATCATTTAAACCATCGCGTAGCATACACCCGGTATGACGAATTCCATTCAGTATTGCACCATCATCTTTTTTCAGTTCGCGCAGGGTCGCCAGTGCGGCGGTTGCGCAAATGGCATTGGAATTGTACGTGCCCAGATGCGATACCGCATTGTTATCGAGTAAGTTCATTACCTTGTTTATACCGGCAAATCCGGCTAATGGCATGCCACCAGCAACGGCTTTGCCGAAGGTGCTTAGATCGGGGGTTACACCATAGCGTGCTTGTGCACCGCCAGGTGCCATCCGAAAACCACTGACAACTTCATCGAAAACC
>JAAENK010000214.1 GCA_024224415.1 Gammaproteobacteria bacterium
AGGCCAGTGAACTATTCGATGCTGGTGAAGCCTGCGGTTCGGAGGCTAATATGGCGAAGTTGCTGGCATCGGAAGCGTCCTGGGCGGCGGCCGACATGTGCTTGCAAACACACGGCGGCTACGGTTTCGCGGTTGAATACGATATCGAACGTAAATTTCGAGAAACCCGCCTGTATCAGGTTGCGCCGATATCGACCAATTTGATTCTGTCGAATGTTGCCACGCATGTTTTGAATTTACCCAAGTCATTCTGATGCTCGATCTAAAAGATATTTTCGTTGTGTCGCTGGAGCAGGCCGTAGCCGCGCCGTTTTGTTCGGGCAGGCTCGCCGAAGCCGGTGCGCGGGTTATCAAGATCGAACGCGAGGAAGGCGATTTTGCTCGTGGATACGATAGCGTGGTAAACGGGGAATCGGCTTATTTTGTCTGGTTGAATCGCGGTAAGGAGTCGTTAATTTTAAATATTAAAGACGGTAACGATGCCGATCTGTTGCATCGCATTCTGGTTGAAGCCGATGTCTTTATTCAAAACCTGGCACCCGGCGCTGCCGAACGCGCAGGTTTTGGCTCGAAGCATCTGCGGGTGCGCTATCCTCAACTGATTTGCTGCAATATCTCGGGCTATGGGGAGCAGGGGGAGTATCGAGATCTGAAAGCCTACGACTTGCTTATTCAATGTGAGACGGGGTTGGCTTCCATAACTGGCACGCCGGAAGCGCCGGGTCGGGTTGGTTTTTCGATTTGTGATATTAATTGTGGGCAACAGGCTTATACTGCGATTCTGGAAGCGTTAATCGAACGCCAGCATAGTTGTGAAGGATGTACTGTCGATGTGTCTCTGTTCGATGGCATGGCGGAGTGGATGGCGGTGCCGTTACTACATTACGACTATGCGGGAAAGATCCAGCCAAGGGTAGGTATTAATCATGCGACCATTAGCCCTTACGGATGCTACGCCTGCGCCGACGATCTGAGTATTGTCATAGCGATACAAAATGAACGCGAATGGCGAAACTTTTGCAGTGAAGTGCTGGAGCAGCCCGAATTGGACGGCGATGAACGTTTGCAATCAAACGCAACTCGCGTTGCCAATCGTGACTATGTGGATGACTTGATTCACGCCGTGTTTTCAAAGCTAAGCCAGGCGGAAGTCATCGCACGGATTGACAAGGCAGATATTGCTTATGGCCGACTCAACGATGTAAAGGGTCTTTCGGAACATCCCCAGTTGCGTCGTTGCAAAGTCGATACCCCCGCTGGTGAAGCTGAAGTCCCAGCTGTTGCGGCCATCCGATCAAATCATCATGAAGGGGTCTTGCAGGTGCCTTCACTTGGTGAGCACAGCGGCCGTATACGTGAGGAATTTTCAGAGAATTAAATGAGCTTAGATATGCAAACAATCGAATGGTCGGATTTTGATAAAGTCGAATTACGTATCGGCACCATCGTCGAAGTTGAAGACTTCCCCGAAGCACGAAAACCGGCCTACAAACTCAAAATCGATTTTGGGGATGAAATCGGTATTAAAAAATCCAGTGCGCAGATTACCGATCTATACGACAGCGAAGCGTTACTCGGTACCCAGGTGCTCGCTGTTGTTAATTTCCCCACCAAACAAATTGGCCCGGTGCGTTCCGAATGCCTGGTTTGTGGTTTTTATCGCGATGATGGTGCTGTGGTGCTGGCACGACCCGATAGCAAAGTTCCCGATGGCGTGAAACTAGGCTAAGCAGGATTTTAATTACATATTGCTCTTATTATTAAAGTCAGGGACTGATACACTTTTATTACCCAAATAAGTAATTAATGCAAACAGGAGGAATATTCCGTGAAACTAATTCGTATATTTAAACACTCGGGTCTGATGGCGCTCATCGCCTGCTTGACGACATTTGTCAGCTTGCCGGCACAATCGGCGATGATTGGAACCGCAGATATGATTAACCACACCCAGTTGGCACCCGCTGCCGGAACAATAACCGTGCAGCGACAGTGGATTCAGTCACAGCTTGAAGACAATGGTGTCAGTCAAAGTGATGCCGCTTTACGAGTAAGTAGTTTGTCTGACAGCCAGGTACAACAAATTCATCAGCGTATCGATGGACTTCCAGCCGGTGCTGGCGCGGGTGGTACTCTCGTGTTCATTTTATTAGTCCTGGTGATTACCGACCTGACTGGCTTGACCGACATATTCCCTTTTATCAGGCCGGCTAATTAAAAACAAAGCAAGCCTCAGACGCACCCGACATTGGTTGGGTGCGTTCTTGCTTCTGAGCTTAGTCAGTGCCTGTACCACACCCCGGCAAACTCTTGAACTACGCAATAACCCACCTGCCATTCAGCCCCGGCAGGAACTGACACACACACCATTCTTCCCCCAAACTGAATATCACTGCGGCCCGGCGGCGCTTGCCAGTGTAATACAGTATCGTGATATAGCCGTTAGCCCCGAACAGATCACGCCAATGATCTATACTCCCGGGTTGAAGGGCGCTTTGCAGGTTGAAGTCATTGCAGCGACGCGGCGTTTCGATTTATTGCCGGTAGTTCTCGATGGCAGGCTCGACTCTCTACTGCGCGAGGTCGAGGCGGGCAATCCGGTGCTGGTGCTGCAAAACCTGGGACTTGATGCCTACCCTTTCTGGCATTACGCAGTGGCGGTGGGGTACGACCTTGAAGCCCAAACTATCGTATTACGCTCGGGTACGCATAAACGACTTGAGCGCCCCTTCGATAATTTTGAGCGTACCTGGGCGCGTGCCGGACATTGGGCGCTGGTGATTGTCAAACCGCAGCAAATCCCGATTACTGCGGATGCCGAACGCTATTTATCCACAGCTCTCGAAGTTGAACAAACCGGTCATATAGAATCCGCAAACTCGGCCTATGCCAGCGCCAGTCAACGATGGCCTGATAACCTGCTGGCGCTGACTGGCCTGGGTAATACGGCTTATGCATTGAATGATTATGTGGCGGCGGAACGGGTGTATCGGCAAGCCCTGGTATTATCGCCGCAAAGTCACCAGATCTGGAATAACCTGGCCTATGCATTGGCGCGGCAAAGCAAAGCTGAAGAATCTATGCAGGCCGTGTGGCAAGCTATGCTGTTATCGCCCCATAATGCTAACTACCGCGAAAGTGCCGAGGAGTTAAAGCATCTACTGGGTGTTGAGTGAATTACTTTGCTCACCTGGTTTTGTCACAGCCGACGATTGAATCGACGGTAGGAAACCTGCTTGGGGATTTCACCAAAGGTGTTGATCAGGGTGAGCTGCCCGAGGCGGTTAGGGCTGGCTTGCACAATCATCGAGCGGTAGACCGGTTTACCGACGAAAACGATGCGGTGCAATCGCTGAAACAACTTTTCAGCCCGCAGCGCAGACGGTTTGCCGGGATTGCGCTGGATGTTTATTTTGATCATTTGTTGATGCAACACTGGACACAGTTCGACTCACAACCGTTACAGCAAGTGATCGATAATTTTTATCAGCGCATGTTGCAGGGTCATGGCCTGATGCCCAGCAAACAGATGCGCAACACCACCCAACGCATGGTTGACTATGACTGGTTCGGCTCTTACCGGGAGGTTGATTCGATTGGTCGCGCACTGGATCGGCTCGCGAGTAGACTGCGTTTTGAAAATAACTTTAATAATGCGATCGAAGATATCCTGGCCAACCAGACGGCGATTGAAACAACTTTTTTACTATTCTTCCCAAAACTTGGTGAACATATACAAACACTACGAATTGAATCCTAACAGTCCACCACCTTGCCGGGGTTCATAATATTCTGTGGATCGAGCGCCTGCTTAATTGTTTGCATGAGTTCAATGGCGGTATCGCCGTGTTCGTTGCGCATATGTTTGAGCTTGCCGAGGCCGATGCCGTGTTCACCTGTGCAGGTACCGCCCATCGACTGCGCACGTTTCACCAGACGCTTGTCGAATGCGAGGGCTTTGTCGAAGGTGACTTTGTCCTCTGGATCAAGGTATACCGTGGCATGGAAATTGCCGTCGCCGACGTGGCCGACAATCGGTGCAAACAAGCCCTGTTCAGCGATATCGCGTTGGGTTTCGACAATGCATTCGGCCAGTCGGGAAATCGGTACGCAGACATCTGTAACATAACCGCGACTACCGGGTACTATGGCAAGGCCAGCGTAGTAGGCGTCGTGGCGAGCGCGCCAGAGGCGATTTCGCTCTTCCTGCTTGTTGGCCCACTGAAATCCGGTGGCGCCGAATTCGGTGGATATTTCTCCGAATAATTTAGCTTGTTCGGTAACGCTTTCCTCGGTGCCGTGGAATTCGAGAAACAGGGTATCGAGTTCGGGATAATCTGTTTTGCTGTAGCTATTCACCGCACGCACCATGGCGGTATCGATTAACTCGATACGCGCTACTGGAATTCCCATCTGGATGGTCAGCATAGTCGCCTCGGCAGCAGAAGCAACGTCGGAAAAGTTGACGATTGCCGCAGAAGTGGCCTCGGTTACACCGAACAGGCGTAATTGAATTTCGGTGATGATGCCGAGTGTACCTTCGGAGCCAATAAATAGTTTGGTTAAATCATAACCCGCAGATGACTTGCGTGCGCGGCTGCCGGTTTTGACGATATCGCCATTCGCAGTTACCACGGTCAACCCCAGAACATTTTCGCGCATGGTGCCGTATCTGACTGCGTTGGTACCCGAGGCGCGGGTTGCCGTCATGCCGCCCAGAGATGCATCGGCGCCTGGGTCTACGGGGAAAAATAATCCGCTATCACGCAGGTATTGATTTAACTGTCGACGCGTTACTCCAGCCTCGACACGACAGTCCAGGTCGTCATTATTGACTTCGAGAACTGCATTCATCTGGCTTAGGTCGATGCAGACGCCACCCTTCACGGCCTGTACCTGACCTTCCAGGGAGGTACCCGTGCCGAAAGCAATGATCGCTGTGCCGGTTTCGGTGCAGAGTTTAACTATTTTTGCGACTTCTTCAGTCGTTTGCACAAAACAAACCACATCGGGTAATTGTGCCGGGTGCCAGGATTCACCGTGCCCGTGTTGCTCGCGCAGACTCGTTGCAGTGGAGACTCGGTCACCGAGAAAATGGCGCAGGTTTTCGACCAGTTTTTCAGTTTTCCTGCTGGTTATTTTGGTACTGTTATTCATATTTGTTTCCGGTGTTAGGTTTGGCTGCTCCAAGTATGCTTAGACCCTGTGAAAAATGCCAGTTTGCAGGATCGAAATGGAGAAACTCAAATTGCTGACTATACTTGCTACCTCACCTCCGAAAGGGCTATTGTTTAATAATAAGGCTTGTAGGCTTTGTCCGCGAACCACCAAATGTTGATAGAGGAATATTTTTTTGAGTCGACCCTTAAGATAAATTACCTAAAACTGAACTGATTGCCAAACTTGAACGTTTTCGGTAACTCAAGGTGTTATTCCCTCCACGTTAAATCCAGAATCATGTATAGAGTATTCATCTAGGCAAGCTCTGGCTTTTGCTGCATTATGGCGAGAGTTTTTGCTTCAGTGTCTGGTCATGTCCCATAAATCTCAGAATAATATTAATGGCATCGGTTTGATGTTGGTGGCAATGATGCTGTTTCCGCTTATGGATGCTGTGGCAAAATGGCTGGTGATCGCTAACGTGCCCTCGATACAGGTGATTGCCATTCGCGGCTGGATGATGGTTACTATGATACTGCTGTTTTATCTAGTGTGCGGTAAGGTTGCAGAATTAGTACCAAAACAACCGCTGGCACATGTTGGGCGTGGCGTTTTGGGTTTCCTCGCACCGTATTGTTTTTTTACCGCCCTGAAACAATTGCCGCTGGCCGACGCTACGGTAGTCTTTTTCAGTTCAACATTTATCCTAACTGCCATGTCTGCATTGTTGCTAAAAGAACAGGTTGGCCTGCATCGCTGGAGCGCGGTTTTTATCGGTTTTGTTGGCGTCGTGATTGCCATGAATCCGCAGGGCGGTGGAGAGCTATCGGCTTATACACTGGTATTAATATCGGCACTGACGTACGCCTTTTTATTTTTAAGCGGGAGCTATTTAGCGAAACAGGACTCGGTGATTTCGCTGGTGTTTTCGACTAATTTAATGATGACAGTGGTGGCAACGGGTTTGTTATCCTGGGTTTGGGTGTCGATTAGCTGGGCAGTCCTCGGCATGCTACTGCTAATGACGGTAATCGCGCTGGCGGCGCATATTACGGTAACCATGGCCTTCAGTCGCGCGCAGGTTTCTGCGCTCGCCCCCTTTGAATACACTGCATTGGTCTGGGCGGCTATATTCGGTTATTTGATCTGGGGTGACTTTCCTGCATTGCAAATGTGTATCGGTGCTACGATTATTATCGGCAGTGGCCTTTACGTCATTCATCGTGAGGCACTGCATCATAAAACGTTAAAATAAGTATCTATCAAGTATGCAGATTCATTTGCAGCTAAAATCGAATCTTTCGAACACTTTCACATGGCCAACTACCATTCCAGTCAAGCTTTAAAACTGTGGCATTGGTCTCGCATCCAGCGACCTGATATGGTCCTGTATTTCTTTGATGGAATGCTCGCGATCATCAATGCTGTGTTCCACCGCGTGTATTTCATCATGCTTTTCTGCTATTAGTTTTTCCATCTCGTTGCGTTGAGTATAGAAAACCACTTTTTCGAGATTGGTAGAAGCTGGATTGGCCAGACCCTGATCAGCTATCGCGAGATATTTAGCATGTTCTTTTCTTTCTTTCAGTAATTTTGTCTTTTCCTCTCGGAAGAATGTCAGACCTTCTTCCAGTAGCCTAATTTCTTCTTTGAGAGACTGTTTTTCGAGATAGATTTCATGACCAAGATTGTAACCGCGACGCACTCCAGCAATCAGGTCGGTCGGACAGTTGCCGGGAAAGTGGCGATTACTTTTACCCAGTTTATAACCTTGCACTGGAACACAATAGCGACGTATACCTTCTTTATGTCCGAGTTTGTACTGGTTGAAATTGGCTTTGATGCCGTGTTCGACGCAGGCTTTGCGGTGTCGTTTAAACTGGCGGGCTAGATCCATGCCATGGCTGCCGTCTTCAAAACCGATGGCTTTCCAGTTGGCGGCCTTACATTCGTTTTCGTTAAGGGTGGCGCAACCGTGTGTCAACAGGCTGGCTGACAGCAGCACAAAAATTTTTAATCCTTTCATCCTGGACTCCAAAATATTTCCGGCCAATGCCGGGGATTCACTTGGAAAAACGTGCCTTGGAAAAACCGATCACGCCGATAACAAGCATGACTATAACATTAAGGATTTCGAGAGCAAATCGGCAAAAGAGGGGTGTTGGGATTTGATTCTCAGAGCAAAAGATTCTCCCACGCAACAATCTTTCGTTTTTAACCTGCCAGGGAAAGTTGTATATTAATCCTGCCCGATAGTCAGGCATACTGTTAGTTCCAATTCCGTGGAATACAATTTATGATCGACCAAACAGCTACCGAAGAGGAGAGTCTTATCGGTAATCTTGGCGCCTTCTGGGGCGTTGCAGGTGTCTGCCTGTTGTTATCTTTTGCGGTTTATCGTCTCGCGTATATCGCCATCGATGCCTTTAACTTTCCGTTTCAATGGCACCACTGGCTGGTGTTTTTCGGTAATATTATTTTTATGGCGCATAGCGAGGGTTACAAGGGTTTTCAGAAAGGGTTCTCCCCACGGGTCGCCGCACGCGCACGCTACCTGAAATACAATCCGAGGTTATCTCATGTACTGGCTGCCCCCTTATTTTGCATGGGTTATTTTTTCACCACACGCAAGCGTTTGATCATCGCCTACGTATTAACCCTGGGCATCGTCATACTGGTCATTGTGTTTCACCAGCTTAGCCAACCCTGGCGCGGCATACTCGATGCCGGTGTAGTCGTAGGACTGTCCTGGGGGATCGTCAGCCTGATCTGGTTTTCAGTACAGGCTCTGGGATCGGGAGAGTTTGAAGCTTCGGCAGAAATACCTGGTGAGTAATTTAGTTAGCCGTCGAGTTCATAAAACTGCAGGGGTTTGATGACTGCCAGGGATGGTGGAAATGTATAAAGATTGCAGGAGCAATCCAGGCCCATCGAACCCTTCATTTTCAGTACATGCGACGGATTAGGTTGCACTAATCCAGTCCGTAGGTAGTGCACACCTATAAACCTGTTTTAATTAACGGCCTTATCAAGCTCCCGAATAATTTTGTCGACATCCGCCTGCTGGTTGTAATGCACCAGCGACAACCGTACTACGCCATCGTCTGGATCGATACCAAGATCGGTAACTAACCGATGCGCGTAGAAATCACCATTTTCGGTACCAATGCCGGCATCTTGTAATTGATATACCAGCGATTGAGAACTTTGTTTTAATGGTTTAAAAGCAATTGTTGGCGCACGATCATCGTCATTGGTATCGGGCTTGCCGATTAGGCGAATATCTTTGTGGTCGGCAAGAAAATCCAGCAGTGGAGCCGCCAGTTCGTTTTCGTGTTGTTGGATCAAGCCGGATAAATCAATCATCTTATCGGTTACTCTGGCATTGGTTTCACCAAAATGATGTTGATGCAATGCGTCGAAGTAATCAATTACCCCAGCGCAGGCTGCGACCTGTGCATGTTGTGGTCCAGCGGGGTTAAAATCCTTGGCTGGGTTACCCGCCAGAAAGTAATGTACCTGCGAGGTCAGGTTAGAATAGATATCAGAATTCACATAAAGTAAACCCTGGTGTGGACCGAATACCTTGTACAGGCTAAACGCATAACCATCGACGCCAAGCGCTTTCAAATCACTAATATGGTGTGGTGCGTAGGCGACTGCATCAACAAAGACCTTTGCTTTGGTGTTTGCTTTGACCTGACTGGTAATCTCCTCTACCGGATTAGCCGTGCCGACAATATTTGAACAATGCGTGAAAAACACCCAACGCGTTTTATCATTTAACAAAGGCAGCAACTGCTCGACATCGAGCAAGCCGGTATCTGTATCCACCGACCATTGCCGAATGGTGACATCTTTTTCCTCGGCCTTGCGACGCCATACGCCGCTGTTTGCTTCGTGATCCTGATTGGTGACGATGATTTCATCACCACTTTGCCAGCCTGCGCCAATGGCCTGTGCTATGACGTAGGTATTCATCGAGGTCGAAGGCCCGATGGTGAGTTCGGATAAATCGATATTCAGCGCGTCGGCCCAGAGTTGTTTGGCCCGATCCATGGCTTCGCCTGCTTCGTGCGATGGGCTAAAACGCGAATAAGGCTGCACGCGAGTATGGCGGTTGTAATGTTCCATCAGATTATTGACCTGATTGCAGATGTAGCTACCACCGGCATTCGCGGCAAATACAAATTCAGGCTCGTCATCAAGCTGCGAAAACTGAGTGCGAACAAAATCAATATCGAGTTTCATAATTCGACCTTTAAAATAATCAGCGAGGCATGATAGCATCATGCCCTGTATGCGCAATCTTGAAAAACATCAAAAACAGTTTTTTGAAAAAGGCTGGTGTCGCTTCGATTATGATCAGCGTATAGCCGACTGGGTGGATGCCGCACTTCCCGAAGCCCACAAAGCGATTGCATCCCCCGACAATGCAAAATGGTTACGCTGCGGTGGCACCTGGTTCGTCGGCGTGAATGTTTTACCGAATGATGGCGACGGTGTGGTTAAGAGCGGTCCTGTTTTGCAGGGCGATGTCGTCGACTTCATTCATGAAACGCTTATGCCCGCGCCTGTTAAATGGGATGCAGGACAGGTATCGACTGTTTATCCAGGTTATCCCCAGCCGATGGAATCGGAGTCGGAAAAAGCATTCCAATTTCGCTATCAACACGATGCCGCTCACGTCGATGGTTTGCTACCCGAAGGCCCGGAGCGGCGGCGACATTTGCGTGAGTTCCACGGTTTTATCCTCGGCATACCAATGGTCGAATATTCTGAAGAAAACTCAGCTTGTGCGGTTTGGGGAGGTTCCCACGAAAAAATACGCTCAGCACTGGAAACTCGATTTGCCGGTATCGCGACATCACAATGGCCTGACCAGGACATAACAGACAGCTACCAGTCGGTTCGCCGACAAATCTTTGATGAGTGCCGCAGGGTGCCGGTTGTTGCTCGCCCTGGGGAGGCATATCTGATGCATCGACTTTTGCTACACGGCATTTCACCATGGCGGCAAAACGAAAATAACAGTGTTGACCAGCGTATGATCTGTTACCTCAGACCTGAATTGAATAGCGCAGAAGACTGGGTTAACAACCCCTGACTAATCGGTTACCGGTGTCGGATGACCATCATCATCCAGAGCAACAAATTTGAATACAGCTTCGGTAACTTTTAGTCTTGATCCTGAGTGAAAGTGCTTTTGCGCCCAGGCCTCGACCTGGACATCCATCGATGTATTACCAATGTTGATAATTTTTGTATAGACACAAAGCACATCGCCAATATTTACAGGCTCGATAAAGCTCATTCGATCAACTGCTACAGTAACAGTACGGCAACCAGCTCGTTCATGGGCACAGATACCCCCGGCCACATCCATTTGAGACATAACCCAGCCACCAAAAATATCCCCTGCAGGGTTCGAGTCGGCTGGCATGGCGAGGGTGCGAATGGTTAGTTCGCCCTGAGGTTGGTCTGACATATGGTTGTTCAAGGTTAATATTCAGGCTGATAATTATAACTGTGGAACGGTTAAACACTACCCAAAATTTGTTATGGCATTTATTATCACCACATGTCCGGGAATAAACATTTACTCATCGTCGCGCATAATCCCTCCGTCAACACTCAGGCGCTGGTGGATGCGACGCTACGTGGTGCAAGCCATGAGGATGTAGATGGTGTTGAAATCCGGTCCCTGCCACCGTTGCAGGCAACAGTCGACGATGTGCTCTGGGCCGATGCGATAATTTTCGGCACCACCGAAAACTTCGGTTATATGAGCGGCGCACTAAAAGATTTTTTTGACCGGATTTACTATCCTTGCCTGGAACAAACAGAAGCTATGCCTTATGCGCTTTATATCCGCGCCGGTCTTGATGGCACTGGCACACGAATCGCGGTCGGTAAAATAACCAGTGGGCTAAACTGGAAGCCGGTACAGGATGCGATCATACTGCAGGGTGAATATCGACCTGAGTTTGAAGATCAGTGCGAGGAGCTTGGTATGTTAATGGCTGCGAGTCTGGAATCTGGAATTATTTAAAAGAGGTAAATCATGTCAAATCTTGTCGGGAAAAAATCCATCGTGTTTGGGGGTACTTCGGGCATCGGACTGGAAATTGCCAAGCTATTACAGGCGGCAGGTTCCGATGTGGTGACGGTTAGCCGTCGAGGATCTCTCGGTGAAAACAATCAGGGTATGATCTGCGAGACCGCCGATGTTCTGGATCGAGATGCACTAGAAACGCTATTTGAAAAACATGTAGGGTTTGATTATCTGGTAAACGCTGCCACCGGTGGTACGCGTGCAGTCGGCCCTTTTTTAGAAATGGATATGGATGGCTTCCAGGCATCCTTCGCTAAACTTTGGGGATATACCAATACGGTACGACTTGGTGCCCCGAAGATGGCAAAAGAAGGGGCGATTGTATTGATCAGTGGCTCACCGGCACGCAAATGGCGTCCGGGTATGCTGGCAATAGGCACGGTCGGCAATGCGGTCGAAGGCTTTATCAAACTGGCAGCGAATGAAGTTGCGCCTATTCGTATCAATGGCGTCTGCCCAGGCCTGATCGATACGCCGATGTTTGCCCACGAAGGCAAAGCTCGACAGGCTTATTTTGATCAATCTACAAAAGACAATTTAATTCCGCGCGTGGGTAAGCCCGAAGAGGTTGCTCAGGCAGCGATATTCTTACTCGATAATCAATTCGTTACCGGTAGCATCGTCGATGTGGATGGCGGAGTTATAGCAAGCTGATTCAGATATTCCCAACCGCTATGTCGTAAATTTATTTTGATTGGTCGTTCTTACCCTTAGAGCGGTTTTTGATTTCGGATATTCTGTGGTCATCAACTCTCAGGAAAAGCAGAACAATGGCAATACCAACACAGGTCAAATACTTAGTCATAGGCGCGGGTATCCATGGACTGAGTACCGCCTATCATCTGGCTCAACGTCTAAAGGCCCAGGGCAAGGGCGATGGTCGGGATATTCTCATAATCGACAAAGGCGGTATTGCCGTTGGGGCATCGGGCATTGCCTGTGGTGTAGTACGCAATAACTACTTCCAGCCTGCGATGCGTGAACTCATGGCGCACAGTGTTGATGTCTGGGAAACTGATCCCGAAGGCTATAGTTATCATCCAGTTGGATATATGCAAATTAGCCCCGAAAGTATGCACGAAGACGTAGCTACTATTGCCAGTCAACATAAGGATATTGGCTATGAATCGACTTTCATCGAAGGTGAAAAAGAATCTTCAGACTATATGAAAACTCTATTCCACGACTGGCAGGCAACCGGTATTACCTCGGTACTTCACGAAAAGCATGGTGGTTACGCCAACAACACCAAAGCCATGTATGCATTGGCGACCAAAGCCGAAAACGAGGGTGTGCGAATCCTCACCGGCTGCACAGTCACTGGCTTTAAAAGTGATTCTACAGGCTCGGCGATCAAGGCCGTGGAAACCGACAAAGGCGACATCGCCTGCGATATGGTTATCATCGGTGTCGGGCCCTGGGCCAAGACCATCTGGGACATGTTAGAGCTACCCAAAACCGTCAGTATCAAAGGCCAGGATGGACAAATGCACGACAATATCCCAATGTGGATTTACTGGTCGCTTCAGGAAGGTACCCTCGGCGTTGACCCGGAATTACAGAAAACCAAAGATGGTAAACTCCCCCCAGTCATCCATGTCGACAGCAATGAACCACTCTACTCTAATTACGACGGCAGTTTACTCACCGATGAAATGTGGGGCATTTATTACAAGCCCGACTTCCACTTCGGCGGTAT
>JAAENK010000215.1 GCA_024224415.1 Gammaproteobacteria bacterium
CAAGCAGAGCCATCAATTTATTCTTGCAGAATTGTCGACAGAAATGCTGCCACAAAGTGGGCTGACATCAACGTTGTAACAATAACCTGGGAAAATGAAATAGCCACCCTTACTTTTATTAGCGATATAACCAGTCAGAAAGAGGCTGAGTTTGCCCTGGTCGAAAGTGAATTACGCTATCGTTCAATATTTGAGACTTCTGTAGGGGCAATAATTGTCGTCCAGGGGGATAATGGCAACATTACTGAATGGAATGCCGGTGCACAACATATATTTGGCTATCAATACGATGAAGTTGTGGGTAAACCAGTATCAATCCTATTACCTGCGAGATACCAAAAAGCACACCAGGCAGGATTTGATAAAGCAGTCGCACGAGGAGAGTTAGCAAAAAGCGGGATTAGGCACGAGCTAAATGGTATACGAAACGATGGAACCGAATTTCCCATAGAACTCACGTTGAGCAGTTTCCAACGTGAGGCTGAAGTTTATTTCAGTGCATCTATTCTCGACATCAGTGAGCGTAAACAGGCCGAACAACAACTATTACACCAGGCACATTATGATAATTTAACTGGATTACCAAACAGGTTCCTCTCACTTGATCGCCTGTCTCAACTGTTAATCGATGCGAAGCGTGAATCAACCCAGGTAGCAGTAATATTTATTGATCTGGACGATTTCAAAAAAGTAAACGACACATTAGGACACGAAGCCGGAGACATGATGCTTCGGGAAGCAGCCGCAAGATTAGAATCGGTTGTACGCAGTGGTGACACCGTTGGTCGTCTGGGTGGTGATGAATTTATTGTTTTACTGGGAAATCTTGATACCGCCGCCGAGGTGCAACCAGTATCAGAAAATTTACTTGAAACTTTTCGCAACCCATTTGTCATCGAAAATCGAGAAATTATTCTTACATCCAGTCTGGGTGTAGCCATGTATCCAGACGATGGATTTGATGCCTCTGAACTACTTCGAAATGCTGATGCTGCGATGTACAACTCGAAAGATATCGGTCGTAATACTTATTCATTTTTCACCGAATCCATGAATATGTACGTACAAAGAAGACTTGAATTAGAGGAACATATTCATAGCGCACTGGACCGCGGTGAATTCAAAGTCTATTTTCAGGCACAAATTGATATTGCTACAGAAAATATTGTTGGGGCGGAGGCATTATTGAGATGGTACAACCCTCAGCTTGGCAGCATTTCACCGGATGAATTTATTCCAGTTGCAGAACACACCGGTATTATTATACCGATTGGAAAATATGTTCTTGAAGAGGCACTGGCGATGGCTGCACGCTGGCAAAAAGAGATAATCCCTGATTTCAAAATCGCAGTTAATCTCTCTCCTCGTCAATTCAGGGATCCCGAACTGGTCTCGGTCATTAGCGAGTCTGTAAAAAAAGCAAAATTACCTTACGCTAACCTCGAGCTGGAAATCACCGAAGGAGTACTCATAAGCGGACATGGCTTCATGGAACAGGCATTGCAGGATATTGGCAAGCTCGGCATCCAGATAGCAATGGATGATTTTGGTACAGGTTATTCATCCCTCAACTATTTACGTAAATATCCTTTCGATGCATTAAAAATCGACCGCAGTTTTATCTTTGATATTTCAACCGATGCTGCTGATCGCGAGTTGATAGCAGCAACAATTGCAATGGCTCACGCTTTAGGCCTTAGCGTAGTCGCCGAGGGAATTGAAACACAGGAGCAACTCAAGTTTCTGAAAAACCTGAACTGTGATTTTGGTCAGGGGTACCTATTCGGCAAACCTGTCTCCGCAAATGAGTTTTCCAGTCTCTTGAAGAAATCCTGATCTGCTACGATTCTTATATGGGACACAGCACCACAATACTGCCTGTACCCAACAGGCTTTTAGTTTTCGGCCTCACTGATGCTTGTGAAACATCGTGTAGTTTGTACAAATGCAAGCTTTACATAAGGCACCGGAATCGCTTCACCTTTTAGCGCTTGCAGTGTTAGCATGCCCCGTTACCCATAAAAACTCATGAATTTAAAATCCCAAACTACACAACATGAAAATCAGAAAAGCAACGATAAATGATTGTTATGCTATCGCAGAGCTAGCGCTCATTGCAGGTGAAGGAATTCCTGCTTTCTTCTGGGAACAGTCTAGAAAACAAGGTCAAAAAGCTCTCGATGTTGGGGCACAAAATGCGGCATCAGAAAATGAGAATTTCTCATATCGTAATGTGCACCTCGTTATAGTTGCAGATAAAATAGCAGGGATGCTGCTTGCATACCGGCTGCCTCCGTCAGAAAATTCTGAGCCAGTAATTGAGTTCCCGGAGTTTATTCGTCCCCTAATAGAGCTGGAGCAGTGTGTGCCAGATAGCTTTTATATCAATATGTTAGCTACTTATCCAAAATATCGAGGTAAAGGCATAGGTAAGGAGCTAATGGATCAGGTAAACAGTCTTGCAATAGAGGCTGGCTGTACGACAATTAGCATTGAGGTATTTGAACAAAACACCGGGGCTCTGAGGCTATACCAACGACTTGGTTATCGAGTAGTAGATCAACGTAATGTGATACCTCATGAATGCCATCCTTATGATGGAAAAATGGTACTTTTAACAAAGAGTGTATGTCCTTAGTAAGGAGTTACTGTCAAATCTGATGTTCAGGCACATGAATCAAAATGAGACATGTTGATTTTATTTAGCATACAATAGGGCAGGCTCCCTAGCGACTTATTGCCGCGTAGCCAGGTATCATTTTCTCAATTATCCAAAAATCTGAATTGGTTAGTAATCGTCTTAATTTTTTAATCGGCATTCGCGATACCATACCATTGCTTGTCGCCGCAGCACCTTTTGGTATTGTGTATGGCGCGTTAGCGATTAGCCATGGGTTATCCGAATGGCTGACGCTCTCTATGTCCCTGTTTGTCTTTGCCGGATCGGCACAGTTTATCGCGGTAACATTACTGGCGTCATCGGCGATATTCCCGGTGATACTGACTACCGTCTTTATCGTCAATTTAAGACATATGTTGTACGCCGCGACATTTATGCCGCATGTGGCAAAATTACCGCAATTGCTACGAATACCTATGGCTTTCTGGCTCACCGACGAAACCTTTGCAGTGGCCAGCAACCAGGCATTACGCGAACCCGATGCCGAAGGTTTTGTCTGGTATTATCTGGGATCGGCGATCGCCATGTACAGCAACTGGATATTATGTACCTGGCTGGGTTTGACTCTGGGCCAACAAATCCCGGATGTTACAAACTGGGGACTGGAAGTGGCCATGATCGTGGCATTTATCGGTATTGTGGTGCCATTACTCAAGCACCGGGCACAGTGGGCCTGTGCTGCCACGGCAGTAGTGAGTAGCATTCTTACTTTTCACTGGCCCCATCAAATCGGTCTGTTGTTTTCTTCTGTGGCTGCCATCGGAGTTGGTTTAATGATGGAACACAAGGCGGTGGAGAAAGAGACATGAGTGAATGGGTGTTGATTGCGGGGATGGCTTTTTTAACCTTTCTACCGCGTTATATACCTTTTGCACTGGCGGGTAAAATCCATCTGTCGCCACTTCTGATACGAGCACTGCATAATGTACCAATTGCTGTATTAAGTGCTATCGTGTCGCAGACTACTTTTATGCGAGGTGGCGAATTATCTATCGTACTCGACAACCATCATTTAATTGCGGCATCTGTAGCTTTTTTGGTGGCACTGCTAACACGTCATATGTTTTTGACGATTACGTTGGGAATGCTGACTTTTGCCATAGCTGAATGGTTGACTCGGTTTCCCAATGTTTGACAACGACTTAAGTTATGTTTTTGGACGGTTCGTTGTGATCCCCTGACGATTCCGAAACATCGGTTTCATGGCTTTCAGCGGTTTCATTCTCAGATTCTTCCTGCACATCCACTGGTTCCACAGCCAAGTCTTCATGCTCTATTTCGGTAACTTTTGACTGGTCATCAACTGCTATCGAAGCCTTGCCCTGATGTTGTTCCATTAGATCTTTAAACGACTTGCTGGCTCCCAGGGTTTGTGCACCTTCCGCCAGGTGCTGGTAAACCTTGACATAGTTTTGCGCCAGGTCATTTACCAGTTCCGCAGTCCTGTCGAAATGCTGAGTAACACCCGCTTTATATTTATCCAATTCTTCCCTGGCATCACTCAGTTCGGATTTGATTTTATCCGCCTCTTTGACGGACGGGGCAAATAGCCTGTACCCCAGTGCACCTATTAATATGCCTGCAGTCAGTGCGATAAGGCCAATTAGCCAAACTGTGTTTTCGGGCTCCACTGTGCCTCTAGTTTGTTGTTGATTTAGTAAAGTAGGTCGATTATAAGCGAAGCGTCGTCGCAATCATATCGTTGCAAAAAATTAGAGCCTAACAGCACAGCCACAAAATTAGTCGATAAAACAAATAACAGTCTCACAGGTTTTGCCTAGGTAGTGTTAACATCGGGGAAACAGTATTCAGAGGAGTAAACATGTCATTATTGGCAGCAAGAACTCAACGAGTCGATTCCAGCGGCATTCGCCGCATTTTTCAACTCGCCAGCACAATGAAGGACCCAATAAACCTCAGTATCGGCCAGCCCGATTTTGACGTCCCCAATCCGCTTAAAGCCGCAGCTATCGACGCTATCGAGCAGGGCCATAACAGCTACACACCTACAAATGGTCTGGTACCTTTACGCGAACAATTAATTGCCGAGGAAAAAGCCTTTACCGGCCGTGATTACAGCCTCGAACAAATGCTGATTACCTCTGGGGTCAGCGGTGGAATATTTCTCTCACTGCTGGCATTGATCGAGGATGGCGATGAAGTAATTATTCCTGATCCCTATTTCGTCATCTATAAGCACATGGTGAATCTAAATGGCGGGAAAGCAGTTTATCTCGATACCTACGACGATGGCTTTTCAATTGATCCAGACAAGCTGGCATCAATGATCACTACTCGTACAAAAGTCTTATTGCTGAACAGCCCAGGTAACCCCACCGGTCGGGTTTTCGGTGTTGATACATTACAGGCTATCGCCAGTATTTGTGCGAAACACGGAGTTCTCATTATCACTGATGAGATTTATCGTGAATTCGCCTATACACCGATGCGTTCGATTTCTGAATTTAGCGAAAACTGCCTGGTGCTTGCTGGCCACAGCAAATCATATGGTATGACCGGCTGGCGACTGGGTTATGCCGCTGGCCCGGTGGAAATCATCGAGGCGATGGCGATGCTGCAGCAGTATAGTTTTGTTTGCGCCCCCAGTATGTCGCAATACGCTGCTCTGTCATGCCCGCAAGTTGATATCAGTGGTCATATATCTGACTATGCAGAAAAGCGAAACTTGATGTCTGAAGCACTTAGCAGCAGTTTCGAGCTTGGTGCCCCCGATGGAGCATTTTATCTGTTTGTCAAAGCTCCTGAAGGTTTTAACGGTGACAGTTTTACCGAACTCTCAATCAAGAATAACGTGTTGATTATCCCAGGATCAGTGTTTAGCGAACGCGATAGCCATTTTAGGATTTGCTACACGGTACCCAATGACAAGTTACGCCAAGGTGCAGAAATTCTTTGCTCACTGGCCAACGACAGATAGCGCATCGAACGTAGCAACTATTTACTACATAGCTGTGAAATGAGTGATGATTAAAAATAAACACGCGTAATTAGGTAAGCCTGCATACCTCCCGGCAGGCTTACCTTGATTTCTTCGCCTGACTGGCGTTTTAGTAAAGCGCGGGCCAGCGGTGAATCTATACTGATAAAATCATCTTGCCGATCGAATTCATCTGGCCCGACGATGCGATAGACGCTCACCGCATCATTCTCATCTTCCAGTTCGACTGTTGCGCCAAAAAAAACTCGATCAGAACTGGCTGGTTTTTGATCAACCACATTTAACTCGGGTAAGCGTTTCTGCAAATAACGAATGCGCCGGTCTATCTCACGCAGTTCCTTCTTGCGATAAATATATTCGGCATTCTCCGAGCGGTCACCTTCCGCTGCGGCAGCCGACAAAGCCGCCACAACCTCACGCCGTCGCAGCCAGATATATTTTTGTTCATCCAGCAACAAACGCATGCCTTCAGGAGTGATATACGGTGATTTCTTTGCTGCGGGTGGGCGATAACGGCTCATCGATGGGCACTACCATGTCACCAGTTCGACTGGCAAATGATCGATACGATTTAAATACACGACGGTATGGGCGCTGTTAACAAAATCGATGCGCGATATCGAAGTGTTATGGAAAGACCAGTTCGCAACCCAGTCATTTCGATAGTTATGATGGTGTCGCTCGACGCCCATTAACTCATTAATAAATTGATCGATAAAATCACTGTGGGTGACCATGGCAACAACGTCATCACTACCGGCGTGTCGCTGTTTAATATTGCTCACCACCGTATTGACACGTTGCAGAAAACCCGCATGATCTTCCGCCGGGCGATTCCACCAGCCACTATGGTTCATATCATTGGGTAGTTCCAGCCGGGGAAATCGCTGATCAAAATAATCACGATCAGCACCCGACAAACCCTGCATATCACCACTATCGTCGTACTCGTAAATACCATTCTTTTCAAATATATCAGGTAAAGCCTGTAACTGAATCCTACAGGTATTGGCAACATATTCAGCGGTAAGTATGGAACGCGTCATTAAACTGCAATAAACATGGGTCAACCGGTAATCGGTTTGCTTAGTAGCATTAAAAGGATGTTGACGAGGTTCGGCCTCGGGATGGGCAAAATGAGCACCGAGCAAATTGGCTTGTTGATGACCGGCATCGGTAATTTCCGGATCAGGGTCTCGACCCAGAGCATTGTCGTTGCCATTCCAGAGCACATTATTTGCCGATTGTGCATGGCGGATCAGGTATAGCTTCATGATTTTATTAAAGGTCGTCTAGCATATCGATGACTATAACCTAAGCCATTTTAATTTCCCATATCTGTGACTCGACGACCCCTGGTCTTGCGCCTGTTCTGCTGATGTAAATCGAATATCTGGTTATTGTACTCGGTTGTCTGACGACGATCATCACCATCGCGCCGGTCTTCGAGATGAACATATTTGCAATTACAATCTTTCTTGTCGCAGCGCGCAAGTGGAAACTGCGGGGCTTCGGCGGCAAGAAAAATTTTGTTCCGCATAACGGCGGCATGATTACAGCACATGAGTCCGGGTTCGAGTTTAACCGAGCGCCATTGGGTTATTGAAGACGCCCGCTTGATAATCGGTTTCCTGGTGGTCTGTCTTTCTGATTGCTGGGCCCTGTTTTGTGCCTTGCTAAGTTCAATATTATAGCGAACAAACAAAAAGACACCGGCAGCAGCCAGTAGCGTGACGAACAAAAACAGGATTAATGAAAACATATTCGAGCTCCGGTAACGAAACCCTGAGTCTTATTCCTTGCATGCTCAACCGCGGGATTTATATTGGTAATTTCTGAAGATTGCCACTTCAGTCTTGCAGGATTTGACAAACCAAACCCTATAACCAAGAGTAGTCCAATCTACCATCGAAAAGCTGCAATATTTTTCTCAAAAAAAACTTCGCTGAGTATGTCAGTGACGATTAGCAGCCAGGACTTCATAACTATCACCACGAAACTCACCGAACACTTCGGCAACCTGGGGATGGTTAACCGGTTCACCAGAATCATCCAGCAACAGGTTTTGCTCGGATACATAGGCTTCGTATGCCGTACTCTCGTTCTCGGCGAGTAAATGATAATAGGGCTGATCTTTGCGCGGGCGGACTTCTTCAGGAATTGACTCCCACCACTCTTCAGAATTACTAAATTGAGGATCAACATCGACAATCACACCGCGAAACGGGAAGAGACGATGCCGAACAACCTGACCGATGGCAAACTGTGTATTTTGAATATTCATGTTTAACACAAAATGGGGATGTTGATCAGGTTTTCAATCTAGGCGGCTTTATGCGCGGTAAACACCCCCCAACGATGATCACCAGACCTGGCTCTCTGTAATTTACCTTTCCAGCTTTGCTGGAGCTGGTTGATTACTGTTTGCGAAAATCCAAGAGTTTCGATTTTTCCCAGATCCATTTTCAGTATTTCGACAAACCGCTCGGTCATGTCATCTTGTTTGACCTCTACAAACCCGGCAGCTGATATTTTCTCGGCATATTCATCCAGGCTAAGCAGGTCATACCCCCTATCTTTAACATAGCAGGAAAACTCATCAGCCCAGGGTTTTTCACCGCAGCAGTAATCGCTAAACAATAATTGTCCGCCGTACTTGAGCATTGCATATAACCCCGAAAACAAACGTTTTTTGTTGCTAATGTGCAAGAAAACATCCCGGCTGTATATGGCGTCATAAAAACCCGGGCGATGCAGTTCTAAACAGTCACCCTGTTCGAAACTGACCTGTGCTGCCAGTTGATATTGCGACAGTTTGTCTGCCGCGATCGACAACATGTTGTTAGACAAATCGATACCATCGACTATCAGTCCGAAATCTCGCGCCATGATAAAAGCACTACCACCCAGCCCACAACCGACATCGAGTACGCGACAACCTGGCGCAAGTTGTATACGCTCAATTAATTCCGATGCTATCGCATGGCCACCGGGGCTGACAAAATCCTCGCCGTAAACGGCCTCGTACAAGTTGATCGATTCGGTGGTGTATTGTGTAGAGTCGAGGATTTGTTGGGTTACTTCGACTGCAGGCACTAGACCGGACCCTGTTTAACTGCCTCAAGATGCCGCAGGAATTCATCCGAAGCCATGAGTTTTCGGCAACGCTCAAGTCGACCCACAGCATAAGCCCAGAAGTCATCAACCGGGTTTTTATTGGCGTGTTGCACCACTCCCCACAGGGTCCAGAGCAAGTCACACATGGCCTTGTACATGACCATGCGACCAACATCGAAAGCATCGGGGCTGTGGCCGAAATAGGCTTCGAGAAAAACGTGATCCTGTTCATCAGTGAAATCACCCTCCACTGAAATATCGCCAAGGTCCCACATAGGATCGTTATTACCGGCGTATTCGAAATCGATAATAAACATCTGTTTACCATTATCGACACAGTTTTCCACCATCGGGTCACAATGGCAGGGTTTACTTGGTAAAGAATGCTGAGATAAGGCCTCACGTACCTGTTCGGCAGCTTTTTGAACTTCGGTGAAACCTTCTGGCAATTCAGCATTCAGATCGCGCAGTACACCAAGGTACTGCTCAACCTGTTCGAAGAGTTCAAATCGCCCCTGAAAATCCTGCCCACAATCGTGCAATTGTCTAAAGGCTTTGCCAGTACGACGCAATGCATTGAGATCACGCAATCCCTCAATATCCATGGTTTTGGCATTGTCGATATAACGGCATAACATGGTACCGTTATCGACGTTGAAGTGAACAATTTCGGCATTAACACCAGCCTTCGATGCAATCGAAGCGTTGCAAAACTCCGCTTTACGATCGATATAATCGCTGGTGCCTTCGCCCGCAAGGCGTAGCACAAAAGAGCCACGCTCGCAGTCGATGCGATAGTTCCGGTTCGTCAGCCCACCCAATCGTTTGATGACCAGGGTTTCCGACATGATTTCATTAAATCCGTCAATCGCCGCTAAAGCTTCGTAAACTTCAGTATTCAAGATATGCTCCCCCTGATCAGTTATGTTCTTTCTGTGGGTATCATGCCTTGGGAATGACTAGACATCAACGCCTGGTCAGTTTTTCCGAATCGTTACCGATTAATTCAAGCACAACGGCGGTTACTATTAGCAACACGCCTATCCATTAGACCGATGATACCTGTCATTCAACAATAGCGATGCACGAACCACCGTGGTGTATATCAAGCCGATACTATAAGAGGTAATCAGTAAATACCCCAGATCGCAGCGCCAACCATCACCGTCACCGCCAGGGTGGGTGCCAGAGTATTGCTGGATGACTCCGACATTAAGCTTCTAATTTTCCTCGTCCTGCTCGCGGGCGACTTCGAAAATCAGGCGTCGCATCCACTGATGTCCCGGATTATTTTGCAGCAACGGGCTCCATGCCATTTTCAAATCAATCGGCGGTATCGCGAAAGGTGGTTCCTCGATGATTACTCGCGGGTTTTGCCGCTGCAATCTGGCCGCCCTGGTGGGGATGGTTACGATCAGGTCTTTCTGCTCGGCCAGCAACATGGCGGCCTGATAGTGGCGTGTGAAAACGGTAATATGCCGCTTGCGGCCCAGGCTCGTCAAAGCTTCATCCACCCAGCCAAGGCGTTGCACGTCGTCTGGATCGATACCGACACCGACACCGAATCCAGTTTTACTCACCCAGACATGTTGTGCCTGCAAATAGGTTTCGAGATTAAAATTATCACGGATAGGATTCTCGGCACTAAACAGGCAGGCAAAGCTGTCTTGCCAGATGATCTTTTGATGGAATGATTGCGGTATAGAGTCAAAACGATTGATCACCATATCGACCTTACCCTGCTCCACATCGAGGAAACTGACGTCGCTCGGTGTCATGATATCCAGCGATACACCGGGTGCTTCTTCGCGCAAGCGATGCAATAACCTGGGGAGAATGGTCGATTCGGCGTAATCACTCGCCATGATGCGGAATACGCGTTCATCGCTAGTTGGATCGAACGCTGTCTGCGGTTGTACAGCTTTGTCCACTATGGCGAGTACTTCCCGAATCACTGGCTGCAATTCATTAGCTCGCTCGGTAGGCGTCATACCTTCGCTGGTGCGCACCAGTAGCTGGTCGTCGAACAATACGCGTAAACGACGCAAACTATTGCTCATCGCAGGTTGACTCAGCCCCAGATGACTGGCCGCGCGGGTAACGTTTCGCTCTCTGAGCAGTACGTCGAGATATTCCAGTAAATTAAGATCGATTCGCCCCGTAGGCATGACAATTCCAATCACTATTATTTATTTGAAGAATAGTATAATGACGAATAATCAATTTCAATTATGAACATATTTGTAATAAAACTAACTACATCATTGATTTTGTTAAACGTGTCGATAAGATAAATTCGGCAAAATGGGGGCAATGATCTAAGATTGGATAATAAAGGATCACTAATCGCCAACCACATTTAACCCAACACACAGAGATTTCTGATGAATTTACACGAGTATCAATCGAAACAACTGTTCCGCGACTACGGTATTCCTGTACCGCATGGCAAGGTCGCATTTTCTGCTGACGAAGCAGTCCAGGCCGCTGAATCACTGACTACCGACAAAGTTGTGGTAAAAGCGCAAGTGCATGCCGGTGGTCGCGGCAAAGCCGGTGGTGTGAAACTGGTCGATACCGCTACCGAAGCTGGCGAATTTGCTGGCTCACTGCTGGGCACCAATCTGGTGACTTTTCAAACCGATGCTAATGGTCAGCCAATCAATCGCATTCTAGTCGAGGAAACCTGTGACATTGCAAATGAACTCTATCTCGGCGCTGTACTCGACCGTTCCAGGCGTCGCATCGTAATCATGGCGTCAACCGAAGGCGGTGTTGAAATCGAAAAAGTTGCCCACGAAACACCAGAAAAGATTCTTAAAGCTACCATAAATCCACTGGTTGGCATCATGCCTTATCAATGTCGCGAACTGGCATTTGGGCTTGGTTTAAGCGGCGATCAAATCAAGCAGTTCACAAAACTGTTAACTGGCCTGGGCAAACTTGTGGTGGAAAAAGACCTCGCACTGGTCGAAGTCAATCCCCTGGTCATTACCAGCAGTGGTGACCTGCTCTGCCTCGACGGTAAAATCAACATCGACAGCAATGCAATGTTCCGTCATCCAGACCTGGTCGAAATGCGTGACAAATCGCAGGAAGACGAACGTGAAAACCGCGCCGCAGAATGGGACCTTAACTATGTCGCACTAGATGGTGAAATCGGCTGCATGGTTAATGGCGCGGGCCTTGCCATGGCGACCATGGATATTATCAAACTCAGTGGCGGTGATCCGGCCAATTTTCTCGATGTTGGCGGCGGCGCGACCAAAGAACGAGTTGCCGAAGCCCTCAAGATTATTTTATCCGATGATAAGGTGAAAGGCATTCTGGTCAACATTTTCGGCGGCATCGTACGCTGTGATTTAATCGCCGAAGGTATTATCGCAGCCGTCGAAGAAGTGAATATTTCGGTTCCGGTTGTGGTCCGCCTCGAAGGTACCAAAGCGCCCGAAGGTACCGATCTATTAAATAACAGCGGCCTCAATTTAATCGCCGCACAGGATCTCGGAGAAGCAGCCGCGAAGATCGTAGCCGCAGTGGGAGAAGCACAATGAGCGTACTCATCAATAAAGACACCAAAGTTATCTGCCAGGGTTTTACCGGCAAGCAGGGTACCTTCCATTGTGAACAGGCCATTGCCTACGGCACTAAAATGGTAGGCGGTGTAACACCTGGCAAAGGTGGTCAAAAACATCTGGAGTTACCGGTATTCAATACAGTGCGTGAAGCAGTTGAAACAACCGGCGCCGATGCGACGGTAATTTATGTACCGGCCGCTTTTTGCAAAGACTCTATCATTGAAGCGGCAGATTCCGGAATCGGCTTAATCGTTTGCATTACCGAAGGCATTCCCACACTCGACATGCTTGAAGCCAAAATCGCCGTGGAACAAAGCGGCGCCAGGCTGATCGGCCCTAACTGCCCCGGCATCATCACCCCCGATGAATGCAAAATCGGCATCATGCCCGGCTCTATTCATATGGCCGGTAAAGTTGGCGTAGTTTCACGCTCTGGCACATTGACCTACGAATGCGTCAAGCAAACCTCTGATCTGGATTATGGGCAAAGTACCTGTATCGGCATTGGCGGTGATCCGATTCCGGGTACCAATTTTATCGATGCCCTGGAATTATTCGAAGCCGACCCTGACACCAAAGCAATTCTTATGTGTGGAGAAATCGGCGGCAGCGCCGAAGAAGAAGCCGCTGAATTCATACAAAGCAATGTCAGCAAACCAGTAGTTTCCTATATCGCTGGTGTCACCGCTCCAAAAGGCAAACGCATGGGGCACGCAGGCGCGATTATCGCAGGTGGCAAGGGTACCGCGGCCGAAAAATTTGCTGCCCTGGAAAAAGCCGGAGTTCATACAGTCAAATCACCTGCCGAACTTGGCAAAGGTATTAAAGAGGCTACTGGCTGGTAGATAAATATTCAGTGTTTGCCAAACCTTTATTTTTAATGTGAATAACAGATATAACTACTATTTATTTCATTTATACCTTATGAGGCACTAACATAACCTTCAGTTTCAATTACCCAATTAACTGAAGGTTAGCCATGTCTCAATACACTCAAGATATCAACGATATTGCAGCGCTCAGTGGCGCGAAAGGCGGCAGCTGGAATGCTATTAGCCCTGAGTCAGTTGCTCGTATGCGAGCGCAAAACCGGTTTAAATCTGGCCTCGACATCGCCAGATACACCGCGAAAATCATGCGCGACGATATGGCCGCTTACGATGCCGACCCC
>JAAENK010000216.1 GCA_024224415.1 Gammaproteobacteria bacterium
ATCGTCCTCATCGATGCGCCCGACATAACCCAGTGCATGCACGGCGTGTTCACCCTGCGGGTAGTTGCGAGTCAGGCGTGCATTGATCTCAACACCGTTCAGTTGATGCAGGTTAACCGCCAGACGGGCGACTTCATCATCGTTTAAATTCAGCTTTAGGGGGATGCCTTCGAACGGTCGCCGGCGCTTCGAAGCCTGCTTAAACCGTTTCAGATCCTGCTCGCTAAACTCGATATACTGCTTTAACTGATCTATCGTATTGTCAATGTCATCGACCTGCTCGCGGACGATTTCAAGTCGATACGATGGCAGATTATTAGCCATCACCACACCCTGGCGATCAAATATCAGACCACGGGTTGGCGGCAATGGTTTTATGTGGACGCGGTTACTGTCGGACAGTGTGCTGAAATGATCGTAATCGACGATTTGCAACACATAGAGTCGGCCCAGCACTAGTGCGATCAACACAAAAATGAACACTGCCGACAATACCAGTCGGCGTCGAATCAAGCGGCTTTCGAGATAATCGTCTTTTAACTGTACGCGTCGTGACATTACTGCCTGAAGGAGATTGCTGCAAACAAGTGATTATGAGTTTCTTTGGTTTGAAACCAGCATATTACTAGTGTTCAGCGGCTTTTTTAAGCTCGATTAGGCTTATCAACGAATTTTTTTAGCAGATTAGGTGATTTTATGCGAAAGAGGTTTTGAACCCGGCATAAAAACCGATATGATGCTGGCACTTTTTTGGGGATCATAGTATGGACGTTAAT
>JAAENK010000217.1 GCA_024224415.1 Gammaproteobacteria bacterium
CGTATGCAAGCCGAGGATTTTATCCAGCAATATCCTTACAAAACCCCCTATCTACCACGCTTTGAAGTGAATCATCTCGATAACCGACTGCGACTCAAAGCATGCCCGTATCCACTACTCTTTGAATTTGCACGTAGGGACAAGACCCGGGGTAATACGGCTTTAAATGTCCGCTGCGAACCAAATTCAGGCTGGAAATTACTTTTACCCGTACGTATCGACCTTTACGATGACGTTCTAATTGCCGCCCAGTCCCTGCATAAGGGTCAAATTATTGGCGATCAGCAGATTAGCTATCAGAAAAGGAATATCTCGCGACTGAATAATGGCTATTATTTGCGAAGTGATGACCTTTCGGAACTCGAAGCCAAGCGCAATCTCAAACGTGGCGTTATTTTGACGCCGCTAACCCTGCAACCGCGACTGCTGGTCAAATCTGGACAAAAAGTAACCTTATTACTGAATTATAAAGGCTTGCATATCAAATCCAGCGGACGGGCTTTGCAGTCAGCCCGACGCGGTGAAATCGTTAAAGTACGTAACAATCAATCCAACAGAATCGTCGAGGGCATCGTATCTGGCGAAGCGCAGGTGAGGATAAATATTTAATGTTAAACTTATCCCACCTCCTGCCGATAACAACTGTGGGTAATTTTATACTGGAGAGTATGTCATGAGTGACGCTATTAATACGCATAACCAACCGCGTAGCACTACCGTATCAAACGATGCCGGAGCCAAAGCAGGTACTGCGGCAAACAACAAGGCTGGACAGGCTGCATCGCAGTCGCAGGGAAATCGGTCGAATCCATCCACCATCGTCGAATTAAGCAATTCCAATTTATTGCAAAACATCGGCGACCAAATCGATAAGCTTCCCGAAGTTAACGAAGCCCGGGTAGCGGCGATCAAGGAATCGCTGGTTCAGGGCAAATACCAACCAGATGCCGAAGTCATTGCACGCAAATACAGCGAGATCGAAAAATTATTGCCATGAACAATCCGTCACCCGAAGCATGCCATACTGAACTGATGACACTACTGGTTCATCAAAAAGAAGAGCTTGACGCCATCAATACTTATCTCGACGAGATTAAATCTGCGATTGTCGAGAACGATGCCGAATCGTTAAACACTTTAATCACCCAGCAAAGATTACCCATTGCTGAAATGGATGACCTTGAAAAGCAGCGCAATTGTTTACTCGAGACGTATGGATTCAAGGCTAATCGTGATGGCTTGCTGAGCTGCATTGCATGGTGCGACAAGGATGAAGCCATCACCCGACAATATGAATTATTTCGACAAGCTTTGCTGCATTTGCAGCGCTCCATCCAGGTCAACAGTCTGCTGGTTAGCAAAGGGCGTGAGCGCGTTCGTCAGAGTTTACAGCTAATTATGGGGCAACCAACCTCGGAACAGGTGACAACCTACTCCAGCAGAGGTAAGGCCGAGGACAATTGTAATCATCGGACTATCGCCCAGGCTTAACCCCGGGATTTATGCACTTTTCAGGGAAGTATGAGCGGGGCGAAAAAAAACCCCATCACTACAATGGGGTCAACACACAAACATATAACAGGAGGGTTGATTCAATTATAGAACCTGGGTACCAGGGAAATGGGATATAACTCTCGTTTTACCCGGCTGAAGTGGGAGCCAGTTCTCAGTTTTGGAGGATCAATCAACCGAAGGACTTATTGATGACTCGATTGGTAGTCCCAACTGTCAGGATAATCAACAAAAACACAATAATCTTTACAAATGAAATTTTCCTCATCCATATAGCGCATTGCGTAGGGCACAATAGCATAGCGTATTGTGCCTAGTGTTAAAAAGGATGACAGGTTAGGCTTTCTTGCCTGACTAAATTGCGCTATTAGTACAATTCGATGAGATAATGGTGAATTTTTATGATTGATTGAAGAATCTGCTTTCGGCTAAACTTAACATGACAACAAAAAACAAATCGCCTTTCTTGGGAAAACATATGAAATTTGCAAAAAATCTAGGCTTGATGTCCCTACTGTGGTTAGCAATGGCACCCGCGTATGCTGCTATGGTAACAACACACGAAATAGCTGCTGAATCCACGCCCGCCACAATGATGAACGGTAACGCACAGCGCCAACATGTTCAGCAGCAACTGATAGAGCTAGGAGTCGAACCAGCAATAGCAGTGGACCGAGTTAATCAAATGTCTGGCCAGCAAATAGCTAGTTTGCAAGGGCAAATAAGCAAATTACCAGCTGGAGCCGGTGTGAGCACAACTGACCTGTTGTTGATTATTATTCTTTTGGTCTTGCTGCTTTAGAATTTTCTCACCTATGTAACAAAAATGATGGTGGGTTACGACTAAAGGTCTAACCCAACTTCGCATATCAACTTCTCCCTACTTTCTTTTGCTATATCTAGCACTCCTATATCCAATCAAACAAAAGACTTACTGATGACTCGACTGATAACCCCAGATATCAGTATTGTAGCCCGCTTCACGAATAGCATCCCCGCGAGCAGAGATATAGCGTTGGAAACTGGGCTGAGTGAGATAAGCTTTTTCCAACACATAAGCAAATACAGATTGGAAATGAAAGGTTTTAACAAAAGCCGAAATACGCATCACCTCTTTACCGTTTTCATCAAAAAATACTATTGATGGTGTGTAATTAATACCCAGCTTTCTGGTCCACTCGGACAAATTGGTAGCTTTACCGTCTGGCGTGGTAATGGACTGTTTTGAATGAATGTCAAACTGAACATTATTCATTCTCCTGGCCAACTTGCGTGTCGGTTCATCAACCAAAATCCTCTCGTGCATGATCTGACATGTCTTGCAATTACCTGCTTCAAAAAATACCGCCAGTGGACGTCCCTGCCTGCCAATCAGTTGCTGGAGATCGGTGGTATCCTGAAAAAAATCTTCTGCGATCAAACTACCACCCGGCTGCTTTTGTAAAGCCATCACGTAGTCGCTGAAGCTTCCCTGTTGTTCACCCTTTCCCGCGACATAATGCAATGCATGCTGGAACTGATCGGGGGGATAATATCCATTTAAGCGCAATACAACCTTTCCGCGCTCATCAAGGAATACCAATGTCGGCGTATATTGCACCCGTAACGCGGCAGCAAAAGATTTTTCGGTGAAAGACTGACCGGAGACGTTAACTACCTCCCGATCTCCCCACATATTGATAGTGATACCATCGAAGTTTTCACGTACAAAGCTTTCAGTCTCCGGGTTGGCGAAATTTTCCTCCACCAACCTGGCGCAATAAGGGCAGCCCTCCTGGTGGAAATAAAGCATCACGCGTTTGCCCTGTTCGGCGGCTTCGGCGACATCTTCTTCAAATTCAAGAAAGCTTTCCTTAAACCAGTGCGGCGTTTCCGAAGTTTTCGCGCCAAGCATCTTACCGTGCTGTTTCTCCTCAGCAGCAAGCGGCTGGAGAAGGAATACCAGCAGTAAACCGATAACAAATCTTGTGTACACGATAAAACCCTCAATCCAGCCAGTTGGCCAGACTTTCAGTATGTCCATCGACGCCGAGCGCCTGACCCGAAATACCGGCACCCTGCTCTGAGGCGAGGAATACCGCCATATTAGCAACGTCTTCGGCATGGACAAACTGTCGCAGCGAACTCTGTCGTTGGTAGACCGTGCGGATTTGCTCCGGTTCCATGCCTCGTCCAGCAGCATCACGTTCGATCACAGCATCGATACGGGGGCCGGCAACACTACCGGGGCAGATCGCATTGACGCGTATCTTGCTGGGGCCCAGCTCCATTGCCCAGGTTTTAGTCAGGCCGATTATCGCCCATTTAGCAGCTACATAAGGTGAGCGCAACGGGCAACCGAATAACCCAGCGCTCGATGACATATTAATGATGGCACCACCCTCATTTTGTTTTAACAAAGGTACCGCCTGGCGAGTCATCAAAAAAGTACCTGACAAATCGACTGCGATTGTCTTCTCCCAGTCTTGTGGATCAATATCTTCAACAGAAGCAGTCGGACCGGCAATTCCCGCATTGTTAACCAATATGTCCAGATGATCGTATTGCTCGGAAAACACCTCAAACAAATGCGTCACCTGGTTTTCATCGGACACATCGCAAAGACTCGCGGTTAATTCGGAATTATCAACCAGGCAATCATCAATCGCCTGCTGCGAGATATCGGCAAGATGTACTTTAGCCCCGTGCCGCAGGAAAGCTTCAGCCATCACCCGGCCAATGCCGGAAGCACCGGCAGTAATGAGGACAGTGGAATTCTCTAATGATTTAGTCAAAGCTGCATACCTGATTACTTAAACAGCCGCGACTTTATAGCAAAGCCGCGGTTACGGCAATTTGATCTGTGCCGAAGCTGGCAGGCTGGTTATAATGGCCGTATTTTGCAGCGCCCGGTCAAATGAACAAAGAGCTTTCTTTATTACATCCCTATCCATTTGAAAGACTGGCGGCGCTCAAAAAAGACTTGTCTGCACCCGAGCACCTGGCGCATATCGCATTGTCAATCGGTGAGCCGCAGCACCCCGCGCCGCATTTTGTGGTCGAAAGCCTGATCGCGCACTTGCATCAGCTTTCCAGCTATCCGAGCAGCAAGGGTCAGCCCGCATTGCGCGAGGCCATCACCAACTGGCTTAGCCGACGTTTTTCAATTACACAGCTCGATACCGAAACCCAGGTGCTGCCGGTTAGTGGCACACGCGAGGCACTATTCGCCATCGCCCAGTCGGTAGTCGACCGCAGCGCGGCTTCACCTCTGGTGATAATGCCGAATCCGTTTTACCAGATTTATGAAGGCGCAGCCCTGCTCGCCGGAGCGCAACCGCTGTATATGAATTGCACGGCAAACAATGCTAATCTGCCCGACCTCGATGCCATTGGTGATCAACAATGGTCACAATGCCAGTTGATGTATATCTGCTCACCAGGAAATCCGACTGGTGCCGTAATGTCGTACAGCTATCTTGAACGTCTCATTACCCTCGCCCAGCAGCACGATTTCATCATCGCTAGCGACGAATGTTATTCCGAAATTTATTTCGACGAAGACCAGCCACCGTCTGGCCTACTTGGCGTTGCTGCAGGTATGGGGCTTGATAATTTTAATAATTGCCTGGCCTTTCACAGCCTGTCGAAACGCTCTAACCTGCCCGGCCTGCGCTCGGGCTTCGTCGCCGGTGATGCCAAAGTATTGAAAAAATTTCTGTTGTACCGAACCTACCATGGCTGCGCTATGCCACCAGCCACCCAGTCTGCGAGTATTGCAGCCTGGAATGACGAGCGCCATGTCATCGAAAACCGTAGCCGCTATCGAGAAAAATTTGATCGAGTTTTACAAATACTTTCTGCTACACTCGCGCCCGAGAAACCACAGGCGGGTTTTTACCTGTGGCCAACGACGCCGATTGTCGACACTGAATTTGCCGCACAGCTTTATGCAACACAAAACGTCACCGTGTTACCCGGACAGTTTTTGTCCCGTAAAACCGAAACCGGTGACCCTGGTATAAATAAGGTACGCATGGCGTTAGTCGCACCATTATCAGAATGTATCGACGCGGCAAACCGCATTAACCAATTACTATCCACCCTTTAGGAGACATTTATGTCCGAGCTTCAATCCATTATCGAAGCTGCTTTCGAAAACCGAGCGGATATCACCCCCACTAATGTTAAACCAGCGGTTAAAAACGCCGTGCTCGAAGCCATCAACTTGATCGACTCCGGCAAAGCACGTGTCGCTGAGCCAACCGATAGTGGCTGGCGAGTTAATGAGTGGCTAAAGAAAGCAGTGTTACTGTCTTTTCGCATTCGTAACAACCAGGTCATGGCTGGCGGCAGTACTCAGTACTACGACAAGGTCGATTCCAAATTTGCAACCAGCAGCAATGATGAATTTGCCGCCGGTGGGGTTCGTGTAGTGCCACCGGCGATGGTGCGCAAAGGCGCTTACATCGCCTCCGGCGTGGTGCTGATGCCTTCCTATGTCAACATCGGCGCTTACGTCGACAGTGGCAGCATGGTCGATACCTGGGCAACAGTTGGTTCCTGTGCACAAATTGGCAAGAACGTGCATTTATCCGGTGGCGTCGGCATCGGTGGCGTACTGGAACCACTGCAGGCATCCCCCACCATCATCGAAGACAACTGCTTTATCGGCGCACGTTCCGAAGTGGTTGAAGGCGTAATCGTAGAAAAGAACTCGGTCATTTCGATGGGTGTTTATATCGGTCAAAGTACCAAAATTTACAACCGTGAAACCGACGAAGTGACTTATGGTCGAATCCCGGCTGGTTCTGTTGTGGTATCGGGTAACCTGCCTTCTGAGAACGGCAAATACAGCTTGTACTGCGCCGTGATTGTGAAGCAGGTCGATGAAAAGACCCGCTCTAAAGTTGGTATTAATGACTTGCTGCGCAATATCGACTAACACTACGGCATGACCTCCGAAACGTTAAAACTGGCGCGAGCATTGATAGCCCGACCTTCGGTTACTCCGGATGATGCTGGTTGTCAGGCCATACTTATCGAATGCCTTGCAAAAATGGGCTTTGAATGCGAAACCCTGCAATTCGGTGAAGTCACCAATCTCTGGGCTCGGCGCGGTCAAACATCACCGTTACTCGCCTTTGCCGGACATACCGACGTGGTGCCCAGCGGTCCACTAGACGATTGGCAAAGTGATCCGTTCAAGTCCGAAATTCGTGACGGATATTTATGCGGTCGCGGCGCTGCCGATATGAAATCGAGCATCGCTGCGATGGTCACAGCCTGCGAACGCTTTATTGCCGAGCATGACAACCATAGTGGTTCGATCGCCTTTTTGATTACCAGCGACGAAGAAGGCCCCGCCACCGAGGGTACCGTAAAAGTCATCGAAACCCTCGAAGCCCGTGGTGAAAAAATCGACTGGGCACTGGTCGGAGAACCTTCCAGCAGTAACACCGTCGGCGACGTGGTAAAAAATGGGCGTCGCGGTTCAATCGGCGCTACATTAAACGTTAAGGGTGTTCAGGGACACGTCGCCTACCCACAACTTGCCAACAACCCAATTCACAAAACCTTGCCTGCTTTGAGTGAACTGTGTGCAATCGAGTGGGATCAGGGTAATGATTTTTTTCCGCCCACCAGCTTTCAAATTTCAAACATTAATTCAGGTACTGGAGCCAGCAATGTAATCCCGGGGCAGCTTTCCGTTGTGTTCAACCTGCGCTATTCAACCGAACTCGATGATAAAAAAATTACCCAAACAACCGAAGGCATCCTGAATAAACATCAACTTGACTACGAGATCGAGTGGAATTTCTCCGGCCTGCCATTTCTCACCGAGGCGGGTGACCTGGTTTACGCCGCACAACAGGCGATCAAAAAGGTAACTGGTTTAGATACCGAACTATCGACCGCTGGCGGCACCTCCGACGGTCGTTTTATCGCACCCACCGGCACACAGGTTCTGGAACTCGGCCCGGTCAATGCGACGATTCATCAAGTTAACGAACGGACTAATGTCGCCGAGCTCGATCAGCTGTCGGACATTTACCAGGACATGCTCGAACACTTGCTGACGTAATGACCGATAGCTCTATCATCGGACGTTTCGCACCTACCCCATCGGGTCCACTACATTTTGGTTCACTGGTGACCGCGCTCGCCAGCTTTTGCCAGGCTAAATCACAACAGGGTAAGTGGCTAATTCGGATCGAAGATGTCGACACACCACGCAATGTCGAGGGTTCAACCGATGATATTCTATTTGCACTCGAAACCTTTGGCTTTGAATGGGATGGCGCGATTGAATACCAGAGCCAGCAGTTTGAAAAATACCAAAGCGTGTTAGCTGGATTGCTTGCCCGGGGTGACTGTTACGCTTGCGAATGCAGTCGGCGCAGTCTTCGAAAGGCGCATGCACAAAGTGGCCGACTTGGCTTGATTTACCCAGGTATTTGTCGAGATAAGAACCTCAATCAGGCAGGACATTCCATTCGGGTTAATACCGCAAGCAGCGGAATCACAGACTTTGTCGATCAGGTTTATGGCTCAGTGACATTGGATATCGAGCAGCAATTAGGCGATTTCGTGCTACGACGAGCCGATGGTATTTTCGCCTATCATCTTGCTGTCGTGATCGATGACGAACGCCAGGGCATCAACCAGATCGTACGCGGTGCGGACTTACTCGAAGCCACTTGCCTGCACCTGTTTCTGCAACAACTACTTGGCTATCAAACCCCAGATTATTTACATATCCCTCTGGTTAGAAATCAACAAGGCGACAAACTCAGTAAACAAACCGGTGCAACCGCCATTCAGGTTGATCGAAAAATACCTTTGTTAATCAAGGCACTAGAGATTCTAAGTCAACCAGTAGATAACCAAATGCAGGCGGCCTCGGCGGCTGAAATACTGCAGTCGGCGGTAGAGTCCTGGAATCACGGCAATATTGAAATACCGCCGGGTGACATTTACTAACGGAGAACCTTGACAAACTCCAGAGCTACGGTGCTGCAAGGAAAGCAATCATACCCACTTCAGTACATCTCCATCAGGCTATCAATTACCTGATACTATTCTGAAAACCATGAAACTCAGTATTTTCTAAAATATCGATCGAAATATAGTGATGTCGGCTGCCGAGTAATTGAATATCACGGTCATTGTATAGACGATTTGGTTTAAACCGGAAATAGCGTAGTTTCAACCTTCTCTGCAATATACTAGGTGCATTATTATTGAAGAGTGTTAATATCTATTTGTGCCCCGACACGGCTGTTGCGATGGTGATTTAAAAACAATCTCATTAACGGTAACGACGTGTGAATAAGACCAATAATAAATTCTTGTTTTCCACTGACGAAATTCTGAGCAGTTGCAAATCCGGCTATTGCCAAATTGGTCTCATATTAGCATTACTAACCTGGATTCTTGATCCGGTCATTGATTCTACCTTTCTGCAACATGGAACTTTTCGTGAACAGCTTCTTAATCCGGATGATCATGAAATATTCGTGCGCTCATTAATATCGGCGATTCTTTTCCTGTTTGGCCTCATTGGCGGCATATTGATGCACCGTTCCAGGCTAGCTGGAGAAGAACTTTTTGATTCGACACAAGGCAATTTATTACTATTGAATTCAGTTGATGAAGGTATTTATGGTGCTAATTTAGATGGGATTTCGACATTCGTGAATACGGCTGCATGCAGGATGCTAGGCTACGAAGCAGATGAGCTTATCGGCAAGCGGCAGCATGCTCTTACTCATCACAGCAAACCGGATGGAGCTACTTACCCTAGGGAGGAGTGCCCCATTTATAGAACGCTTATGGATGGTAAGGTACAGAAAATTTCCGATGAGGTGTTCTGGAAGAAGGACGGGACAAGTTTTCCTGTTGAGTACACCTGCACACCAGTTCGAGATAACGGCATCCTGTCCGGTGTCGTTGTAGTATTCAAAGACGTCACTGATCACAGGCAGATTATGGAAGATCAGGAGAAACTTCTGCATGAAAAGACAGAGCTCATGAAGGAACTTCAGTGCATGTATCGAGTGACCAAATCCATCCAGGTTAGAGCAACCCTGAAGAAGATTTTTCAGGATATCGCAAATTGTATCCCCGCTGGGTGGCACTACCCTGATATTACCAGGGGTAAAGTTATCTTTGATGGAGCTGAATATGTTTCGGAACCATTTGAAGAAACCGAATGGAGGCAATCGAGTGACATTATTGTGGGTGGCGATGTCAGAGGAGCGATAGAAGTATATTATCTGCATGAATGCCCAGAACTGGATGAAGGTCCATTCATGTCCGAGGAAAGGAACCTGATCAACGGCATATCCAGCATTGTTAATAGAGCTATTGAACGCAAGCTGGCAGAAAAGGTGTTACGTGAGAGCGTGGAATCGCTTTCCAACCCGGTTTATAGATTTAATCTTATCACTGGAAAGTATGACTACATTAGTCCGTCCTGCATCAACACACATGGATATACGCGAGAGGAAAAAATTGCTGGCGGCATTGATATGGAAGAAGCCAACCTTCATCCAGACGATTTGCATCGGATGCAGGAGCATGTTGATGAACTGCGGTCGTGTACAGATCTGAAGAACTTTCAACAAGTCCTGGAGTATCGTGTCAAACACAAGTCTGGTGATTATCGTTGGGTCAGTAACAGTCGCAGCCTGATTCATGATGCAAATGGGAAACAAACAGCCATTGTAGGCAGTTTCCAGGATATCAACAAACGCAAGCTGGTGGAAGATGCATTGCGTGAGAGCGAGAAAAGCCTGAACCTGGCACAGGATGCGGCTGGTGTTGGCAGTTGGGACCAGGATTTGATCACTGGTCGTTTAGAGTGGAGCGCACATACCTATCGTCAATTCGGGTATGAAATGAATCAGATAGAACCCACCTATGAACAATTCAAAAAAATGATACATCCGGACGATCTTACTCGGGTAGACCAGGCTGTTAAGGACGCAATAGAAGGCAGAAAATCCTACTCAGAAGATTTTCGCATAATTAATCCTGATGGCAAGAAGTGGGTAATGCATGCACAGGGAACTGTCCATAAGGATAGCAAGGGAATCGCAAGCAGATTTATTGGAACCCAGAGTGACATCACCGAGTACAAACATACGACCGACTTATTGAAGCAAAATAAGGCTATATCGGAGATGCTGCGGTCAATCGCCATTTCAGCAAATGCATCTAACTCAGTCGAGGAGATTGTACACACAACACTTACCAATATTTGTGAGTACCTCGGTTGGGCAGTGGGTCACGCCTATATTCTTGACAACGACGAAGACAAATTGGTCTCATCAGGATTATGGCATTTAGAAGACGATAAGCTATTTCAGAATTTCAGAGAAATTTCTGAAAAAAAGGTATTCATCCGAGGAGAAGGAATGGTCGGACGAATATTGCAACACAGAGAACCGGAATGGATTTCTGACTTATATGATACTGATGCCTTTGTGAGAACCGCAAATGGAATTGACATAGGTCTACATTCTGGCATCGGGCTCCCCATTTTGGTTGGCGATCATGTCAGAGGCGTTCTCGAGTTCTTTTCTGAAGTTGAAATGGAACCGAATCAGACTCTACTCAATGCACTATTGCAGGTAGGAACACAAGTGGGGCGTGTTTTTGAACGTTCCTCTGCAGTAGAGGAATTGACGAAACTTTCTCGTGCTGTGGAAGCCAGTTCTACTGGCATAATAATCACCGACTCAAAGGCCAATATCGAATATATTAATCCCAAGTTTACTGAAATAACAGGGTATGCAAAGGATGAAATCGTTGGCCAAAATTCTCGATTATTACAATCTGGCCAAACCTCTGGAGCTATTTATTCCCATATGTGGGAAACGATTTTAGCGGGTAAGGAATGGAAAGGCGAAATGCAAAATCGGAAAGCCGATGGTACTCTGTACTGGAATAGCACCTCTATTTCAAGCGTAAGGAATGAGAAAGCTGAGATAACTCATTTCATAGGCATTCATAATGATGTGACCCATGAATATGAAATCAACGAAAAGCTTAACTATCAAGCGAGCCACGATGCCCTGACAGGGCTTTTCAATCGTCACGAGTTTGAGCGACGTGCCAATTTATTACTCTCTACAATCCAGGACGACGGGGATAGGCATGCTTTTTGTTATCTGGATCTCGACCAATTCAAAATAGTAAATGATACCTGCGGTCATACAGCGGGGGATGAGCTATTACGTAGACTCGGACAGGTTTTGCTGGTGGAGGCCAAACAGCAAGACACCCTGGCACGTCTTGGTGGTGATGAGTTTGGTATTTTAATGGAACATTGTACTTTGGAACAAGCCGTTAAAACAGCAACAACACTGCTAGAGGCAGTACAGGATTTCCGGTTCTCCTGGGAAGATAAGTCTTTTCAAATAGGTGTCAGTATGGGGCTGGTTGCCATTACTGAAACCACACATGATATCACCGAGTTATTAAAACAGGCTGATGTCGCCTGTTACATGGCAAAAGATTTGGGGCGTAACCGCATTCATGTCTATGAAGCTGAAGATGTGGACCTGACTCAACGACGTGGTGAAGTGCAATGGGTAAATCGCATTCAACATGCATTGGAGGAAGATCGTTTCCGTCTATATGCACAATCTATAGTGCCGCTTGATGGTGAACCCGATACGCATTTTGAATTGTTGATACGAATGATAGATGAGAAGGGAGATGTCGTTTCACCTGCATCATTTCTACCAGCGGCTGAACGTTATAACCTGATAACACTAATCGATCAGTGGGTAGTTGTGAATGCCTTTACTTTACTGGTAGAGAATCCTGTCTTTCTAGAGCAGATTAGCAGTATATCCATCAACATATCAGGGGCATCATTGGCCAGGGTTAAATTCCATAAATTCGTTATTACTCAACTGGAAAAACTTGGGATTCCGCCTGGCAAGATATGTTTTGAAATTACCGAAACCGCAGCCATTGGTAATATGAGCATAGCTAATGCCTTTATTTCCAGGGTAAGTGGAATGGGTTGTCAATTTTCACTGGATGACTTTGGCAGCGGTTTATCTTCATTTGCATATCTGAAAAATCTCCCGGTGAATTACCTGAAAATTGATGGTATGTTTGTAAAAAATATGACAACCGATCCAATAGACCATGAGATGGTTAAATCCATTAACGAAATTGGTCATGTGATGGGGATGAAAACAATTGCCGAGTTCGTCGAGAACGATGAAATCAAGGGTATGCTCAAAGAGATGGGCGTTAACTACGCACAAGGCTATGGCATTGGCAAACCAATGCCCTTAGATGAATTACTACCTGGTAGAGCTAGTGAAATTACTAGCTGATAAGGAGACCTGTAGCTTCCCTAACTTGAACTGAGAAACGATTATCGTGCATTCCTGAAAGTAACAAAATATATTTATATAAATCCACAATCACTTAACGCGACTAATCACCAAACTCAAATCCGCAGGCGGGTTTTTTTACTAGTCTGGACTACCGGTGACGACAGGTTCTATACTCGAATCACGTTTTTCCAGCACCGCCAACAGCCGGTTGACCTCGGCGCTCGATTCGGCATCTTCGGCTATTAGGGGCAACAGGCTCGACCAGCGTGCATGCGCGGTTTTGTAATCTTCGCGTTGTTCCGCGGCAAGCCCGGCGAGCCACAACCCGGTTGGGTCCTGTGGTGACAGTTCCAGACCACGCAATACCAGGTCTTCGGGTTCTCCTGCCATGACGCCGTCATTTTGCATGGCAAGCGCATCGGCTAGGGTGAATATTACACCGGGTTGATCGCCGACCAGGTCGTATGTGCGTTGAAAGGCAGTGACCGCCTGGTCTATCTGTTGCATCGACAACATTGTTTTTCCCAACATAAACCAGCCCTCTGCATCTTCAGGGTTATCGCGTAAGCGCTGTTTGAGGCGATCGAGCATGGCTTCGATGCTCATATCTTCATTATTGGCCCGGGTTCTGGTATCGACTTCGGCAAGCGCCGGATTTGTTACAACGCGATACTCACCCAGTTTCAGGTAAAGGCCTATACTCAAAGCCGGAATAACAACTATCACCAGCCAGGCTGCCCATTTACCGGGTTGCTGCTGATTACTTTGCTCAGACCTTTGCAGATCAAGTGCCAGCGAAATCTCTAAATCCTGTAACGCACTGGCGTATTCGGTCTGACTCATTGTTTCCTGATCGAGTTGTGCTTTTTTCTCCCGGGCAATATCAATATTCTGTTGCTGGCGATCGGTCGATTCACCCGTTGGTGGCTGACGTAAAATCGGCACAATTAAAAATAACAGCGCCAGCAACAGCAGACCTGCGACGATGATCCAGAAGGTCATGAACTATCTCTTTTGTCTGAAAGCAAATCTTTGGCGCGCTGCATCGACGACTGGTCTGGTTGTGCAACTTCCTGCTGGCTGTGTAATCTTCTGATCAGCAACCACAACACCAGGATTGCCAGCAGGAATGGTCCCAGCCACAATAACAGGGTACTGGTTTTGAACTGAGGTCGGTACAACACGAAATCGCCGTAACGTTCAACCATGTATTCAACCACCTGATCGGGGCTGTTACCCTTCATCAGCATTTCGTGGGTTTGACGACGCAGGTCTTGCGCTAGATCGGCATCGGATCCGGCCAGGTTCTGGTTCTGACAAACCAGGCACCTGAGTTCCTCGGTTAACTGCTGGTAGTCTTGCTCCATCTGCTCATCTTTGAACTCATAAGCTTCGATGGCAGCCATCGACACACTTGGTAAAAACATCAGGCAAATCAATAAAAAGCGCATATCTAACCGCGTAACTCTTTTAGCATTGGAATAACATCGGTATCGAGCGCCTCATGCGTCACCGGGCCGATATGCTTGTACTTGATCAAACCATCTTTACCGATAATAAAGGTTTCGGGTACACCATAAACGCCCCAGTCGATTCCCACGCGACCATCCAGATCGATTAGACTGGCAGAATATGGATTGCCGAATTGATTAAGCCAACGCCGACCGTCGTCCGGCTCATCCTTATAATCAAGGCCGATTATTTTGACCGGACTTTCTTTCGACAACCGCGTGATCACTTCATGCTCTGCACGACAGGATACACACCAGGAAGCCCACACATTCAATACCCAGACCTGGCCCAGTAAATCATCCCGGGAAAGCTGACTATCGGGTTGATGCAGTTTTGCCAATGAAAAAGCAGGCGCCGGTTTACCAATTAATGGCGAAGGCACTTTCTTCGGGTCTAGCGTCAATCCATAGCCAAGCAAGCCGACCATCAACACAAAAATACCCAGGGGAATCGCGAAACGCATTAGCCGACTACCTCTCCGGTTTTCACATTAGCTTCATTGCGTACTCGCGAGCGTTGACGATAACGCCGGTCGCCAGCCGCAAACAGACCACCCAGCGACATGATGATTGCACCAAGCCAGATCCAGCGGATAAACGGTTTGTAATAAATACGTACCGCCCATGCGCCTTTATCGTCAAGCGGCTCGCCGAGTGCGATAAACAGGTCGCGGGTAAACCCGGCGTCAATCGCGGCTTCGGTCATTGGCATTTGCTGTACGCGATAAATACGTTTTTCGGGCTGTAATTCAACCATAAAATCTCCCGACTCTGCAGTCACGGTAAAACTACCCTTTGTCGACCTGTAATTATCGACATCCTGTACTTTGACACCGTTGAACTGAAAGTCATAACCAGCCACCGAATAACTATCACCCGGTGCCATGCGTAAATCTTTTTCCTGATTGTAAAGACTGGTGAGCGTGATACCGGCGATGAAAAATGCGATGCCGAGATGCCCAAGAATCATGCCGTAGAAACCGGCAGGTGTACTTATTAACCGGGCCATAAATTTGCGGCCTTTAAACCGATCATACAACGCCATACCGATGGTGACGGTAATCCACAGCGACATCACCAGGCCGACCAGTGCGGTCCAGATCCATTCAGGCAAGGTGAAGCTGATTGCTAGCGCCACTACCAGCACGGCAATTGCAGGCCACATTAGTTTGTCCAGCAAACGCTTGATGCTGTCGTTCTTCCAGCGAATCAACATGCCGATGCCGGTAAGTATTCCAAGCGGAGCAGTGAGGCTCAAAAAGACGAGATTAAAATACGGCGGCCCCACGGATATTTTGCCACCCAGCGCATCTATCGCTATGGGATAAAGCGTGCCCAATAATATCGCCGCGGTGGCTACCGATAGAAAGATATTGTTCAACAGTAATGTGGTTTCACGCGAAAGTATTTCTGTGCGAGCCGCGTTTTTTAACAGCGGTGCACGCCAGGCGTACAGGGCTAGCGAGCCACCCACGACCAGGCCGAGAAATGCCAGGATAAACACTCCTCTTTCCGGATCGCTGGCGAATGCATGTACAGAGGTCAATACGCCAGAACGCACCAGGAATGTACCGAGTAAACTCAGGGAAAACGCAAAGATTGCCAACAGTGCAGTCCAGGCTTTAAAGGTGCCGCGTTTTTCGGTAATCGCCAGCGAATGCATCAAAGCCGTACCAACCAGCCACGGCATAAACGAAGCATTTTCCACCGGATCCCAGAACCACCAGCCGCCCCAGCCCAATTCGTAATAGGCCCACCAGCTACCAAGTGCGATACCCAGGGTTAGAAATAACCAGGCGACGTTTGTCCAGGGACGCGACCAGCGCGCCCAGGCAGAATCGATTTGACCCGAGATCAACGCCGCAATTGAAAATGCAAAGGCGACCGAAAAACCGACATAGCCGATATATAACAGGGGTGGATGAATCACCAGCCCGATATCCTGTAACAGCGGATTGAGATCACGCCCCTCGGCAGCGGCGGGAAGCAATCGCTCGAACGGATTTGAAGTCAGGATAATAAATAATAAAAACCCACTGCTTACAAATCCGAGAACACCGATAACCCTGGCCCGCATGACCTGCGGTACGTTGGGACTGAGTACAGCCACCGCCGCTGTCCATGCACTCAGAATCAATGCCCACAACAGCAGCGAACCTTCGTGCGCACCCCAGACTCCGGAGATTAAATACAGCAACGGTAATTCGGTATTTGAATTCTTTGCTACATACAACACCGAAAAATCATGCTGTAAAAAAGCCCAGGTGAGACAGGCATAGGCGAACCCTACAAAGATTAACTGCGCCAACGCCGCGGGTCGCGCCATCGCTACCCAGCGCGACACACCCAGGCTCGCGCCGGCAAGCGGGACGACCGCCTGAATCATAGCAATGCTCAGGCCAAGTATTAACGCGAAATGTCCAATTTCAGGAATCATGATTGACTAAAGTTAATTTGCGCCAGTGGCGGTTTCGTGAGTTTTCTTCATCGCTTCGGCGACTTCGGGCGGCATATAGTTTTCATCATGCTTGGCGAGTACTTCCTGGGCGACAAAAATTCCATCCTCACCAAGCTTACCGTTGGCGATGATGCCTTGCCCTTCGCGAAACAGATCGGGCAATATGCCGGTATATTTCACTGTAACCTGCTTATCATTATCGGAAATATCAAACTGTGCGGTAAGCCCATCGCCGGGACGGCTGACACTACCCGCGACGACCAGACCACCCATGCGGAACAGCCGGTTCTGCGGGGCCTTGCCATCGACCACTTCGGTCGGGGTAAAAAAGAACATAATGTTTTCATCGAGCGCGCGCAGCGCAAAGGTCAGCCCGACTGCAATACCGATCAGCATCAGGCCGATCAAGGCGAGTCGCTTCTTACGAGCGGGGGTCATGCTTTTGTTCTCCTGTGTCGCGATGTTGGCGCTTCAATCGAAGCAGCAATTGCTCATGCTGTCGACGCGGCAAATACCAGTTTAACCACAGCACGACTGCGGCCAGCCCATAAGACGGCCAGACGTACGCGGCATAGCCACCCATATTTAAAAACTCTGACATCATTGACCCCTACTAAGTTCCTCGACCCATTTACTATTGCGTTCACGCTTTAACAACTCCGCCCGACTACTCTGGAACAGGGTCAGGACGTAATACACCTTAAATGCCAGGGCCATCAATAATAGCGGGATTAACATGCTCAGATGAATCGAAGGTTTATCAAACTTTGTCACGGTCGGCCCCTGGTGCAGGGAATGCCACCACTCGACAGAATAATGAATGATGGGGATATTCACTACTCCCACAATGGCCAGTATCGCTACGGCGCGCGAGGCAATGCGTTTGTCGTCGATGGCATTGTGTAAGCCAATCACACCGAGGTATAAAAATAACAGGATGAGTTCCGATGTTAGACGCGCATCCCAAACCCACCAGGTGCCCCACATCGGTTTACCCCACAGCGACCCGGTAGCGAGGGCCAAAAAAGTAAAACTCGCACCAATTGGCGCACTGCTGATCAATACCACCTCGGCGAGTTTCATGCGCCACACCAGAACGACCACGCCGCAAAAAGCCATTACCACGTAGATAAATAACGACATCCATGCCGAAGGCACGTGAATGAATATAATGCGGTAACTCTCACCCTGCTGGTAATCGGGGGGCGCGACGAATAAACCACCGTATAATCCGCTCAATAACAGCACCGCAAAAATCGCTAATAACCATGGAATCCACCTTCCAGCGATGCGGTAAAAGTGTGGGGGTGAACCTAATTTATGAAACCAGAGAAACATTGACTCTTATCTAACCTAACTCATACTCATTCTTAACGCAGACGCTGTGGCCCAGGGCGACAGCGACAACGCCAGAAACAAAAATGCCAGCAGCATATTGATCTGCTTGGTAACCTCGAAACCCGCGGATGCGCCATCGATTGCACTGGCGGCAAATATCAGCACCGGGACGTACAATGGCAACACCAATAGCGACAGGATTATACCACCCTTTCGCAAACCGATTGTCAAAGCCACACCAATGGAACCAATCAAACTCAACACCGGCGTACCCAGTAAAATTGTAATAAACAATATGCCCTGAGCCTCTTCAGCCATACCTAACATTTCGGCCAATATCGGTGCCATGATTAATAGCGGCAGGCCGGTTACCAACCAGTGCGCACAGACCTTGGCGAGCACCAGCACCGCCATTGGATGCGCGCTAAGTAACAATTGCTCCAGCGAACCATCCTCAAAATCGGAGCGAAAGATACTATCCAGCGATAACATCGCCGCCAGTAAAGCCGCCACCCAGATGATACCCGGCGCGATTCTGGCGAGTAACTCAGGGATAGCTCCTATAGCCAGCGGAAACAGGGTAATCACCAGAATAAAAAATAATAACGGATTGGCGAATTCACCCCTATTACGTAACACCAGCGTGAGGTCGCGACGCAGCAAGAAAATGAAGGCCTGGGTGAGTGACAATCGATTCATGCGGATAAATCCAGGCGTTTCAGATTCGGCCCGGGTATCACAATATCATGATGCGAAGTCATGACCACCAACCCCTGCATAGCCATATGTTGTTCAAATAAAGCCTGAAAATTAGCCATGCTTTTCTTATCCAGCGAAGTAAATGGTTCATCCAGAATCCACAACTTCGATTCGGTTACCAGTAATCTTGCCAATGCTAAACGTCGCTTTTGCCCGGCCGACAGATTACCCACCGGGGTATCGCCGTATCGATACAAATTCACCTGCTCCAGCGCATCATCGAGCTCTATTGCCGCGGGCTTACCCATTGCCTGCACCAGTCGCAAGTTCTCCAGGCAGGTCAATTCGCGTTTGACGCCATCATGATGACCAACGTAGCAAACCGCCTCGTAGTAATCAGCGCCGAGTTGGGTGATCGACTGCCCCTGCCAGAAAATATCGCCAGCGTCGGCCAGTTTCAAACCGGTGAGAATACGCAGCAAACTGGTTTTACCACTACCATTGCGACCTTCCACCAATAGCATTTGCCCGCCATCAACCGATAAACTAAGATGCTCGAAGAGCACCCGGTCATCGCGAATACAGGACAAATCGTGGATTTTCAGCAATGCCGTGTCGGACATGAAATCGTCGAAAATAAAAGAGAGCGAAGGCTAGCCAAAAAGCCCGCGAATTACAATGCGAAGTGTTAATAATGATCAAACCCAGGGCATTTAAACCTGCCTGGTACCTGACAAACCGGCATTTGCAGACAATATTGCCGAATATTGTCCAGCCGCCCATACCTGTTGTCGAAAAACAACGCGTCGAACTCGATGACGGTGACTTCATAGATTTACTATGGAGCCAGGCCCGTTCACCCAACACGCTGCTAATTTTGCACGGCCTCGAAGGCTCACTGAAATCACCTTACACCAGACGCATACTGAATTATTGCAACCGCCACCAAATCGGCGCAGTGCTGATGTATTTTCGCGGCTGCAGCGGCGAACCCAATCGCCTGCTGCGTAGCTATCACTCCGGCGAGACTGGTGATGTTGGGCAGATCATTCGTCACTTGAAGTCACAAGGTATTACCGATATCGCCCTGCTCGGCTATTCGCTGGGCGGCAATGTCACACTTAAATATATGGGCGAAGCCGAAACCGACCCGGCGGTGCGCTGCGCCATCGCAGTATCGGTACCCTTTCGACTCGACCTCTGCGCGAGCACGATGGATAAAGGTTTTGCAAAAGTTTATCAAAATACTCTGATCAAGCGCTTAATCGCCAAAATGGAGCAAAAAAGACATTTGTTCAAGAAAGATTCGCGGCAATTTCCCGATCCAGCCAGCATGTCTAACTTTTGGCAATTTGACGATAATTTCACCGCACCAATCCACGGTTTCGAAAGCGCCGAGCATTATTACCAGAG
>JAAENK010000218.1 GCA_024224415.1 Gammaproteobacteria bacterium
ATTACTTATCATGGCTAACGTGTATTTTATTTTGATGAGTACTGAATCAACCTGGGTGCCATTGATCGCCCCGACATTGGCGCTGATAATCGGCCATATCATTCTTGGTGGTAGAAAAATAATCGACAGTCATATCAGTGGTATGCAGCGAGCTTTAACCGGCGCTAACCGCCAGCTTGGCCTTTCATACCAGGCACAGGGACAGCTCGATTTAGCCTTCGATAAATTTAAACTCTGTGACAGTGATGAATCATTGTTAGGCCAGCTATACAATCTGGGGCTGGATTACGAACGTAAGCGGCAGTTCAACAAAGCTGTCTCGGTGTTCAAATATATTCAACATGAAAAGAAAAACTATAGTGATGTAGTCGAGCGCATACAACAAAACCAGCAAGTTTCTGAGGCCGTTGTACTAGGTGGAAGTGCAGCCACCAATACTAACGCCAGCCTGATAATCGATAAAGATGGCGTACAGAAACCAAAACTGGGTCGATATCAGATTGATAAGGAAATCGGTCGCGGTGCGATGGGTATGGTGTATCTCGGGCATGACGACAAAATTGGCCGCACGGTAGCGATTAAAACCATGTTTCTATCCGAAGAAATCGAGGCGGATAAACGCGATGCTGTAAAGAAACGTTTCTTCCGCGAAGCCGAAGCGGCGGGTCGCCTCAATCATCCCAATATTGTCACGGTTTACGATGTCGGCGATGAGGAAGACCTCGCCTATATCGCGATGGATTATCTCAAAGGCAAGGATTTAACAGCTTACTGTAAAAAGAAAAAGTTGTTGCCGTTATCAACCGTGTTTGAAATCGTTATGAGCGTTGCTGAGGCGCTCGACTATGCGCATCAGCAACATGTGGTGCATCGTGATATCAAGCCCGCCAACATTATTTATCACCAGGCTACTGGAGTGGCAAAGTTAACCGATTTTGGCGTCGCCTGTTTAACCGATGCCAGCCGAACCAAAACTGGCACCGTACTCGGTAGCCCCTACTACATGTCGCCTGAGCAACTCGCGGGTAAAAAAGTTGATGGCCGCTCCGACCTGTTTTCACTGGGTGTTACGCTGTATCAAATGCTAGCTGGGGACTTGCCCTTCTCCAGTGATTCGATGGCTAACCTGATGTACAAGATTACCAATGAAAAACACCCCGATATTCGAACATTTCGACCCGACGTACCCAGCTGCGTGAGTACACTGATCAATAAAACCTTACACAAGGATATCGGCAAACGCTTTCAAACTGGTAGCCAGATGGCGGCTTCGATGAAACGCTGTTACGATAAAATCCTTGAAGACGAGTAAAATCATTTGGCGAGGGAGCAAACTATGATAAATGAAAAAGAAGTAATCATCGCCAGTGCAGTACGCACTGCGATTGGTACCTATGGGGGCGAACTAAAGGCTGTTACCACGGTAGACCTGGCCGCAGGCTGTGTCAGTGAAGCTGTCAGTCGTGCGGGGGTCGAATCAGAGGCTGTTGGTCATACCGTATTTGGAAATGTTGTGCACAGCGAACCACGTGATGCCTACCTCGCACGTTGTGCGTCTATCCTTGGCGGGCTACCCGAGAGTACTCCGGCGCTGACTGTGAATCGTTTATGTGGGTCGGGATTGCAGGCCATCGTCTCAGCCAGCCAGGGGATCTTGCTCAGTGAATACGATTGTGCCGTAGCCGGTGGTGCAGAAAATATGAGCCGCGTACCTTATTATCTGCCCGGTTTACGCTGGGGACAGCGTATGGGAGATGGCCAGGCCATCGATGGTGTTAGCGCCGCATTGCATGACCCGTTCGGACACGGACATATGGGCTGCACCGGAGAAAACCTGGCACAAAAATATGGCATAAGCCGGGAAGAGCAGGATGCCTTAGCAGTAGAAAGTCATCATCGAGCAGCGCAGGCCTGGGAGGAAAACAGGTTTGCCGAACAAATTGTTCCAGTCGAAATAAAAAGCCGCAAAGGCGTGAAAATATTTGACCGGGATGAACATTTCCGCGCCGATGCCAGCCTCGAAGGCATGGCCTCGCTACGCACAGCGTTTCAAAAAGATGGCACGGTTACCGCCGGCAATGCATCGGGCATCAACGATGCCGCCGCCGCACTAGTGTTAATGGAACGACAGGCCGCCGAAGATAAAAACATTAAACCACTGGCGCGTCTGGTCGGCTATGCTTACGCTGGTGTTGATCCCAAATACATGGGTATAGGCCCGGTACCGGCGGTACGCTCGGTGATGGAAAAAACCGGCCTTTCAATTGCCGACATGGATACTATAGAATTGAACGAAGCCTTTGCTGCGCAAGCACTGGCGGTGATACGCGAACTAGATCTGCCGATGGAAAAAACTAACCCGAATGGCAGTGGCATATCACTAGGTCACCCCATCGGCGCCACTGGCGCTATTATCACTGTTAAAGCCTTACATGAATTGCAACGTATCGATGGCCGTTACGCATTGATTACCATGTGTATCGGCGGCGGCCAGGGTAATGCCGCGATTATTGAACGGTTATAATCTCACTCACAAACACAATTCCGCCCCATACCTTTGGCGCGATAAAGTGCTTTATCGGCCAGCTTTAATATATCCCAGGGCGATGAATGGTCTCCTCTTGAATCTGAAATTCCGATTGAAACTGTGACCGCAACCGAGCGAGGTTTTTCTGACTTGCCAGTGTTTGATTTTCTTCTATCTGCCCGGTTGGTAACGAATAATGAATTTGCTATCTCTTCGCGTAGCGTGTCGAGATGGGGCCAGGCATCATCGGTATTCTTGCCGGGGAATACCAGGGAGAATTCTTCTCCACCATATCGATAAGCCAGCCCACCTCCAGAAACACGGCTCATCTTTGCAGCAATCATACGTAGAACGGCATCCCCCACATCGTGTCCGTAGATATCATTAAATTTCTTAAAGTGGTCGACGTCCAACATGGCCACGGTATATAAGCCACCTATTTTCTGGAATTTTTCTTTTAGTGCTCTTCTGGCTGGCAGACCGGTTAATTCATCTAGATAAGCCATGCGCCAGGATTCCTGCATGATGGCGTATAAACACATCAGCAATGCGGCGCTACTGAAAACGAACAGGCTGTGAGGCTTGTCAAAAAAATGTACCTGGATTATTAACAGAATTAATACACCAAACCCGGCTGCCGTGTGTGGAGAGGGATTGAGTATGTATATAATCAGGAGCGATATAATCGTGATGATGGAAACTAAAAGGGCCGTTTGACTCAGTTGTGTCCAATCGAAATATTGTGCGGGTAACCAGTCATTTAAAAGCAACCACATTGCCCAGTCGGGTGTAGATTTAAAGATATACACAGAAAATATGCCAAGTGCCATGATTAGAGCATAAGCGGGTATTGCTTTGACATTGAGTATTCCACGATCGGGTATCAAAGTTAATGCAAGTAGTAGCGTGGGTAAAAATACTGATATCAGGGCGTGAACTAATGTTATTTCGGCCCAGCCCAGTCGCACAACGACATTAATGGTGATGAGTAAAATGGTATAGAAAAAAATCGAGCTACGATTAAAGTGTGTGCTTAAACCGATGATAATGATGGCTAACATATGTGGCAAAAAGGTAATGCCGCTGGTTATTGTCGTTGGGATTTGAGTGTAATTTTGATATAGGTAAAGAGACCCTATTAGCAGAATCAAAATTGGTACAAGGCTTTTTAAGATGCTCATCAATACTAAAGTATAGTTGCCCCAATACCAAATTGAGAAAATCGAGGGGATAGAGAGAAATTATTCCTAATTTCAGGCCTGATCCATACCTAATGATTGCATGACATCGAACACCATTTCTTCTGCTTGCAGGCAGGCGGTAAAAACTGAAGGAACCGGCGTGTTACAAGCCTGCCAGTTGGTTATGTTATTAAGCACCTGCATGGTCTGCTCGATATCGGAAGGCGGTGCATAATAGGCAAGCTGGTTCGCCAGATAAATTAAATGTGCCGAGTGATAGAATGGCCCGGTGTAATCCGGGTGATGATGATTTGATACGCACACCCAGATGAGATCCGGGAAATCCCACTTCTGCATCAATGCCCCGCCAATTTCAGCATGGGTAATGCCAAGAATATCGACTTCTGATTGTACTACACTCAAGCCGGTATCGCGTGCGCGTTGTTCGATTTCGGGCAAAACTTCCGGCATTTGTGCGGCCAGTATCAGCCTGCCGACATCATGCAGCAGGCTCGAAGTGAAAATAACATCGGGTTCGTCAACATAGGCGCTGTCCTTTGCCAGAAACTGCGAGATTATTGCAGTACGAATACTGTGCTGCCAAAAGTCTTTCAGAGAAAAGAGCTCGCTATCGAGGCCTTTAAATATATCACCCAGTAATGCGCCGATGAGAATCTGTTTGACACGTGCCCGACCCAGTAATGAGATTGCCTGGGCAATGGATGAAATTTTGTTGGGTAAGCCAAAAAAGGCACTATTGACCATGGTGAGTATTTTGTAGGATATTGCAGGGTCATTGGCAATAGTCTCCCCTATTTCATCTATTGAAGAGTTGGTGTCTTCGAGCTGGGCAGAAACCCGGGTATAGATTTCGGGCAGAGTAGGCAAGGAGTCTCCCTGCTCTATTAGTTTCTGTATACTGATTTTTTCTCGTACCACGAATCCGTCGCTCAAAGTTTCTGATCAACAGAGCATAGCAAATATTTTAGAAAAGTCGCTTTCCATCAAATCTAGTGGATAAACTGGAAGGGACCCCAATATAGTTTAGTCCGGTACTTCCGACAGGAAGAAATCTACCTGAATCGAATCAAAGTTTGAAACAGGCAGGGGTTTGGTGACCTTGCGTTCGATAGCGCCAGAAGTCATCGCAGCACTGATACGATGGGCAAAGTATTCTTCCTTGATCACAGAACCGGCAGCATTGAGGAATTTAACGCGGGCGTTAAATCGAGCAAGGTTAATCGAACTGCCATTAGAAAACATGACATTTATGAAACCCTTGCCAGAATTATCGGTAATTACATTCATATACCCGTAAGCCTTGTCGACTGGATCATTGTTTTCATACACCATCCTGGCGTCGGCATGAAAGTCGTAGGGGTGGGAGACTGCCCAGACCGGGGTTGAAGCTAAAGCTGGGATGATTATTAGTAAACCGGATGCTACTTTTTGTATTAACAGATTCATTTTTATTCCTGGTGCAAAGTGCCGCTGTGGTAGTGTTATATAAAAACCTTGTGAAAAATTGGTGAATAAAATGGGAAAAGTTAGGGTTTCTTTTCGTGCGCGTCAGTTTGAAGCACACTTTTTTGTAATATAGCTTCAGGAAATATTTCTTATTACTGAATTAAAGTGAGCCAATATCAAGATCTTACCAAAACACTAAAACATGATAATGTGGCGCATTGTTGAGTTATTATGATGTTATGCGTAAAAACGAATCCATAGGTGAGAGAAATGAGTAAGAGTATCCGAGGTACGCAAACCGAAAAAAATTTATTGGTAGCATTTGCGGGAGAGTCACAAGCAAGAAATCGATATACATATTTTGCAGGTGTGGCGAAAAAAGAGGGCTTTGTACAAATTGCAGAAATATTTGAAGAAACAGCTAATCAGGAAAAAGAGCATGCAAAAAGATTCTTCAAGTTTCTTGAAGGTGGAGATATTGAAATTACGGAGACTTTCCCTGCAGGAAAGATATCAACAACATTAGATAATTTGCGAGCAGCCGCAGCGGGTGAGGAGCATGAATGGACTGAGATGTACCCCGCATTCGCAAAAGTCGCAAGAGAAGAAGGTTTTGAGTCAATAGCAATGGCACTTGAAGCAATTGCTATTGCCGAAAAGCAGCATGGAAAGCGCTACAGAGATCTGGCAGAAAATCTGGAATCGGGGAAAGTCTTTAAAAGAAATAGTAAGGTGATTTGGCGTTGTCGAAATTGCGGCTATCTTCATGAGGCTGAGGAAGCTCCAGGTGTATGTCCAGCATGCATTCATCCCCAGGCACATTTTGAGCTTTTGGGTGAGAATTGGTAGTGTGACGTGAAAAATCAAATAACAATCAAAAATCACGCGGATAGTAAAAAGTGGTGTTCCTCGCTACAGAGCTTTTTGCTGCTGGTGATTTTTGGTGTTAGAGCTAAAAAAATACGCTGTGATTAAATTGCGAAAATCTAGAATTGACGAAATCCCATTATTTATAGAAATTGAAAAATTGGAAGACACATCTGATTTCATCATTCCCTATTCTGCTGAAAAGCATCGCGAAGGAATGCGAAAGCCAAATACCATTTATCTTTCAATCATTAATGAAGATACCCTTTCAGGATTCATCATATTAGCTATTGAAGACGATTCTGGAAGTGTAGAGTTTCGGCGTATCGTGGTAGCAACAAAAGGTAATGGTATTGGCCAGGCAGCAATGTTAGACATGGAACGATATTGTAAAGAGGTTTTAAAATGCTGTCGCATTTGGTTAGATGTTTTTGAGATTAACAAACGCGGGCGGTACATCTACAATAAGTTAGGCTATCGGCAGTTTGAAACTGGGGAGTATGATGGCAAGGTATTGTTGTATTTTGATAAACAAATCTAAAACATGACACTCCACCAGGGCTCACGCACTGCAACCAAATGACCTCCCTCCTACACCTGGATTGGCCCCTATTGGTTATCGTGGCATCCATCATGGTATTTGCCGGTCTGGTGCATGGCACGCTGGGGCTTGGCTTCCCGATGGTAGCTACGCCGATGCTGGCGGTTTCATTTGATGTGCGTACTGCGATATTGATTACTTTGCTGCCAACCGTGGCGGTGAACCTGGTGAGTATCTGGCATAGTCGTGATTCAGTTGGTGCAGCCTCTCGTTTCCTGCCGCTGATTGGGTTCGCGCTGGTCGGTGCGCTGGCTGGTGCTTATCTGCTTGCTAATGTTGATCCAGATCCTTTTCGACTAGTACTTGCCGGGTTAATTTTGCTTTATCTCTGGAATAATCAATCGGGCAAGTTGTCATTCCACGGTATGGCCAGGCATGCCTTTGCTGCGATGGTTATCTTCGGTTTGCTGGCGGGCCTGTCGGGAGGCTCCACCAATGTAATGGTGGCGATCCTGATCATCTTTTTTCTCTCCCTGGAAGTACCGCGAGCCACCATGGTGCCTGCCCTCAATGGCTGTTTTCTGGTGGGCAAGTTATCGCAGATCGTAGTGTTTTCCATGACAGGTCTGGTCAGCCTGAAACTATTGGCGGAAACGGCACCTTTGGCGGTGGCCGCGGTGATGGCATTGCTAATCGGGCAAAGGCTACGTGAGAAGATAGAAATCAGGGTTTATCAACAAATATTACAGCTACTGCTGGCGGCACTGGCAATTGTGTTGATTGTACAATTCGTCTTTTAGTCACGAGTAAAGTCTTTTTTCTGGATAGCTGAAAGAGACTGTCTGAAATCTTTGTGAAACTGCTGGGCCAGCATCGACATAGGTCTATAAGTTGGCGTAATAATAGTTGTGCGTAAAACAATGCTTGGGGTAAACGGGCGAAAAACAATGCGCCGGTATGCTTCCGGTTTTTGCCAGAAATAACACTGCACACTCATACGATCCATAATCGAGTACGCCGAACCACGCTCAATAAAGATAAACAGCGGTATGAAATATTGAGTGCAGAAATCGATCCTCAATGTCGCTCCGTAGGAGTCGAAAGCCTGCTGGATTTGAATTGTGGTCGGGTGGTCAGGATAAAGTGTGGCCAGTGGTTTACCATTCAGATCTTCAGGGGTAATCATTTCTTTATCCACTAAAGGATCATCTACAGGCATGGCGCACACGCAGTCAAAATCAAAAACTTCGTGGTTAACCAGAATTCGTTCATGATCCTTGATGAGATCAAAATCGGCAAAACCGATATCGGAATTTTGTGCAGATATCATTTGCTCAACTTCGGGGGAAGGTTTTCCTTTTAGAGCAATGCGAACCTGCCTCCTCGACCCGAGTATCTGATCGATCAGGTACGGCAGTAGTATAACCATAGGCCCCGGCATGCTGACTATTTCGAGTTCACCTCGCTCGGTTTGGCGGACGTCGATCATAGTTTTTTTGGCATTATCAACTTTCTGAATAATTTCTTCCGCTTCACGTAACAGAAAATGTGCTTCCGGTGCAGGCCTAAGGCGCATGCCTTTGCGGATGAATAACGACATGCCGAGCTCGTCTTCTAGTGAGGCGATGATGGCACTGATGGCAGGTTGCGAACGATGTAGACGACGAGCCGCTTCGGACACCGAACCGGTCTGTACTACCTCGGAAAATGCGCGCAGTTGCTTGAGATTCATATACCAATACTATAAGTTTTATCGATTATTTTACTTATTTTTCTAATTTTTATTAATACTAACTATTCGTTATGATCGAAGCAATCTCAATTTCTCCCTGCAAGCCAGTATTCCACCGGGAAAAGCAGAGATCACGTATACCAATAACACTTAGGAGAACTAACAATGAAATTGACTAAAAAGTTGCTAATCGCAGCGCTGGGCAGTGTACTGATCGCCGGTACCGGCATGGCCCAGGAAATGAAATTTTTCCGTATTGGCACTGGCGGTGCTGGCGGCACTTACTTCCCCATCGGCGGCATTATCGCAAACGCTATTTCCAATCCACCGGGATCACGCGAATGTGGTAAAGGTGGTAACTGTGGTGTGCCGGGCCTGGTTGCGATGGCACAATCAACCAATGCTTCCGCTCATAATGTAAATGCGATTCAGGCGGGGCAAATGGAAGCAGGTCTATCCGGTGCAGCCACCCTGCATTTTGCTTATCATGGCATCGGTAAATTCGAAGGTAATGCCAAGCCGGATTTACGCATTATTGCCAATTTATATCCCGAAGATCTCCATCTGGTATTACCCAAAGGTGGAAATCTTAAAAATTTGGCGGACTTGAAGGGTAAGCGTGTCGGTATTGCGCAGGCAGGTTCGGGTACTCAAATTGCCGTTGAATTGATTATCGGCAGCCACGGCGTTAATCGTGGAAACATTGAAGAAGCCGAATTGAACAATTCGCAAAGTGCCGAAAGAATAGCCGATGGTCAGCTCGATGCTTACTTTTATGCCGCAGGTACTCCGGTTGCAGCAATGATCCAGCTCGATAATACCAAAGGTATGGAACTCTATAACTTCACTACTGCGGAAATAAAAAAGGCAAACAAAGCCGTGCCCTATTACATTCCTTCCAAGATTCCGGCAGGTACTTATCCTGGCATTCAGTATGACGTCAATACTGTCGCGGTTAGCGGTATTTTTGTAACCAATGCCAATCAGGATGAAGAGTTAATTTATCAAGTGACCAAGGCGATGTGGTCAGATACCGCCCGCAAGTTGCTGGACAATGGTCATGCCAAGGGCAAGGTAATCACGCTTGAAACTGCTCTCGACGGTGTTGCTGGCATTGATGTGCCTCTACACCCTGGCGCCCTGCGTTTTTACAAAGAAAAGGGCTTGATGTAGTCATATTATCGAACTGATCTCTTCGATATTTCAGGGCGGTTGATGGCAAATCACCGCCCTGTTTTGTTCACACCTAATTTAGAGGCCACTTCCTGATGAATACGCCTGATGCACTTGATGTCGGGGCTCTGGAAGAGCTCGAAAAGAAATACGACTCCGGGCTTAATGTTCGTGATAATGGTCCTGCCTTAACTCGATTTATATACTGGGCTTCGGTCATATTTGCGCTTTACCATTTGTGGACTGCTGGGTTCGGCACGCCTGTTGACTACGCACATATGGGTATACACCTTTCGGGGTTATTTCTGTTTATTTTCGTCGGCTTCCCGATCTTGAGAACAGCAACCTCGCACACTTATCCGGGCCGCAGTTTGTTTAAACCAGGTAATGTACCCCTATTCGACTGGTTAATCATAGTGCTGGCGACCTGTTCTACGCTGTTCCTCTGGGCGAGCTGGAATGGCCTCAATTTATTTGGACAAGTCATTCCCGAGCAGATGCTGCGTCAGGGAAATCCCACTGATCTGGATGTGTTTTTTGGCTCGGTGCTGGTGTTAACTTCGCTTGAAATTGCGCGCCGCACCATCGGTTGGGTTTTGCCGATGATTATCCTGATATTTATCAGCTTTGCATTATTCGGCCCATATATGCCCGCGCAAATATTACAGCATCCCGGTGTCGACTGGCGGCAGTTTATCAACAATATGTATTTCCCCTTTGAGGGTATTTACGGTATTACTCTATGGGTAGTATCGACAGTGGTATTTCATTTTGTATTGTTCGGCGTGGTCGCACAGCGCATGGGCCTGGGACAGTTTTTTGTCGATAACGCTATGATAGCGGCGGGTCGATATACTGGCGGCCCCGCCAAGGTGAGCGTCGTATCTTCGGCATTTTTCGGCACGATATCCGGTTCATCGATTGCCAACACAGTATCAACCGGATCACTCACTATCCCGAATATGAAGCGTATGGGTTATCCGGGTCATTTTGCGGGTGGCGTAGAAGCGGCAGCAAGTGCAGGTGGACAGATTACGCCACCGATCATGGGAGCCGCGAGGTTTCTGATGGCGGCGTATCTCGAAGTACCTTATACAACGATTGTTATTGCCGCGATTGTTCCGGCGCCGATGCACTACATCTGCGTACTATCGACAGTTC
>JAAENK010000219.1 GCA_024224415.1 Gammaproteobacteria bacterium
AAGGTGCTTGACCGGAACGATATCGACGTTGTCAGCATTGTTACTCCGGATCATTGGCATATCAAAATTGCTGTTGAAGCATTAGAGGCGGGCAAGCATGTATTCGTACAAAAGCCGCTCACGTTGACGCTCGAAGAAAATCAGTTGATTCGCCGTGCCTGCGAAAAGCATAGCGATAAAGCATTTTTAGTAGGTACCCAACAGAGAAGTGACCGTAATAAATTCATGCGTGCTGTGAATATGGTGCAGCAGGGTTTGTTGGGCGATATTAAGCACGTGACCGTCGGCATCAATGGTTCGCCAACTGGCGGGCCGTTCCCGGTTGCCGAGGTTCCCGAAGAATTGAATTGGGAATTGTGGCAGGGACAGGCACCTGCCAAAGATTACCGAGAAAAGCGTGGTCATTACCAATTCCGTTGGTGGTACGAATACTCGGGCGGTAAATTTACTGACTGGGGTGCACACCACGTCGATATTGCTATGTGGGCTTTGAATAAGAACGGTGCTAAACAGGGGCCATTAGAAATCGACGGCACAAACTGCACGCACCCTGTTGAATACAAAAACGGATATGCGACCGTCGATGACTGCTACAACACCTCTCATGATTTTTCAGTGATTCATAAATTTGACGACGGCATTACCATGGACGTTACCAGTCATG
>JAAENK010000220.1 GCA_024224415.1 Gammaproteobacteria bacterium
AGTCCGGAAAATTACCTTGGTAAGGCTTTTACCGATATTTACCGGCGTTTTCTGGTAGCTATTCGCATTCCCGATTATGCGATTAATACCGAGAAAAGTTATCTCGGATGGATTAATCGCTTCCTTTATTTTCATCAAAACCTCCATCCAGACCAGCTAGCGGAGCCCGAAGTAGCCTCCTTTCTAGAACATTTGGTTATAACACGCAAGGTGGCGAGTGCTACTCAGGCTCAGGCTTTAAATGCGCTGGTTTTCTTTTTCGCCCAGGTGCTGGAAAGGCCGCTTGGTAAAATTGGTTCTTTCAAACGATCCACTCGACCACAGCGAATTCCTACAGTGTTGAACCAGGACGAAATCTCCCGCTTGTTTGCAAATATATCAGGCTTACAGGGTTTTATGGCGCGACTCATGTATGGGACAGGGATGCGCGTGACTGAATGTGTGCGTTTGCGTATTCTTGATCTTGATTTCGCATATAAACAGATAATCGTGCGGGATGCTAAAGGTAAGAAGGATCGTGGAGTCCCTATTCCCGAAAAACTGGCCTGTGATCTACAGCAACAAATTTTAAATGTAAAATCAAAACACGACGATGACTTGAAGGCAGGATTCGGCTCTGTTTTCATGCCCCATGCATTGGCACGGAAATATCCTAATGCGGCATGTGAGTTGTGCTGGCAATATCTATTCCCTGCTAGCCGGGTAGCTCAGGATCCCCGTAGCGGAATTTTGCGACGGCATCATATTCACCAATCGGTTCTACAAAGGGCAATAAAACGTGCGGCTACAAAGGCTGATATTTTTAAACGGGTGACTAGTCATACCCTGCGACATTCATTTGCTACTCACTTATTGGAATCCGGAGTAGATATCCGCACGGTACAGGCTTTGCTCGGCCATGCCGATGTAGCTACGACTATGATTTATACACACGTTGTTGGCAGGGGTGGCCAGGGTGTAATAAGTCCTTTGGATATTCTGTAAGTCAGATCACGAATTCAGTGGGCAGGTAATTTATAATTTGACTTAAACTAATCATCAAAGCAAGCCCTACTTACCCAGGCCCAACAAAAACTACCCAAACGCTTGAATACAATAAGCCATCAACAACGAAGGAAAAATACCGAGCGCAATCAAACTCAAACCGTTAACACTGAGTAAAACTTTCACGTCGAGGGATTGTTTGATTGAAGTGACCTGCTCCTCTAATGATTCATCAAAATACATAACTTTGACAATACGCAGGTAGTAGAAAAGTCCGATCACCGAAAATAATACGGCGGTGACCGCCAACCAGACCATATCGACCGATATGACGGATTGTAGCACAGTCAATTTGGCGTAAAACCCAACTGTAGGTGGTACGCCAGCCATGGAGAACATGGCGATAGCCAGCATTGCTGCATACCATGGATTAGTGTGGTTTAGGCCGGAGAGATCGCTGATATTTTCCGCCTCGAAACCCTTGCGATTGAGCAATATTAATATACCGAAAGCAACCAGGGCAGTGATCGCATAGGTTAAGGTGTAAAACATTGCAGATGAATAACCATTGGCATTACCCGCGAGTATGCCGAGCAGGATGAATCCTACGTGTGAAATTGTTGAATACGCCAACATGCGTTTAAAATTGGTTTGTGCAATGGCGATGATGTTGCCGAGCGCCATCGAGGCGATTGCGAGTACCATCAACATTTGCGACCAGTCAACTTGTAATTCGGACAGACCATCGACTAACAGACGGATCGCCATTGCAAAACCGGCGATTTTGGGTGCGGTACCAATGAATAACGTCACAGATGTTGGCGAGCCTTGATAGATATCGGGTAACCACATATGAAATGGCACGGCACCGAGTTTGAACGACAGACCGACTACGATAAAGGTAAGCGCGAAGCCCAGTGCGACCGGGTTTTGCTCGGACTGCGCCATAACCACAGTCGCCAGTTGATTGATATTCAACGTGCCGGTCATGCCATAGAAAATCGAAATTCCATATAACAGCAGTCCCGATGCCATTGCCCCGAGTACGAAATACTTCATTGCCGATTCGGAGGCGATGAGTGACTTTCGGTTGAACGCTATCATCGCGTATAGCGACAGCGAGAGTAATTCCAGGCCCAGGTAAATCATTAAAAAGCTATGCGCCGAAGTCATGATTAACATGCCGAGTGTGGCAAACAGCCCTAAAACGTAATACTCACCCTTATAGATATCGTGATCGATTAGATAATCTCGTGAGTAAATAAACACCAGGATCGAGACAAGACAGATCGCAATTTTTAAGGTTACGGCAAATTGGTCGAGTACAAAGGAATCTCCGAAACTCGACACACTGTCGGCAGGCGCCACGAACACAACGGCAGCTACCGTCAACAATAATGTCAGCACCGACAATAGTAAGGTAAACCCGCGTTTTTCCTGTGGCAGGAATAAATCGACCACCAATACCAGACAGGTCATCGCAAGCATGACCATTTCGGGCAGTGCTGGTAAGAGGTTTGGTTGGATAAAGTCTGACATATGGCTACTTATATCTTCGAAAGAGTGATGTGATTTAGCAGGTTGTCGATCGTTGCGTGCATCACATTAACCAGTGGATCGGGCCACAGGCCAAGTACTAGTACCGCAATCGCCAATAATGACAGGAATAAAACTTCGCGTTTGTTGATATCGGTTAGCGCCTTGACGTTATCGTTGCCAATACCACCATAAACGACTCGTTTAACCATCCACAGGGTGTAAGCCGCGCCGAGTATTAAAGTGAGTGCGGCGAGGAAGGCAATCCAGAAGCTGGCTTTGAAGCTCGCGAGTATAACCATGAATTCACCGACAAAACCTGAAGTGCCTGGCAGTCCCGCATTCGCCATCGCGAAGAAAACCATAAATGCGGCGAATACCGGCATGGTATTGGCAACACCTCCGTAATCGGCAATTTGGCGACTGTGCATGCGGTCGTACATCACGCCGACGCAGAGGAACATCGCACCCGAAATGAAACCGTGCGAAACCATTTGCACCATACCGCCTTCCAGCGCGAGTGCAGAACCCTGCGCGTCGTCGACATCCATGATGCGAAATACGATAAAGAAACCCAGCGTGACGAAACCCATATGCGCGATGGATGAATATGCGATGAGCTTTTTCATATCCTGCTGTACCAGCGCGACAAAACCAATGTACACCACGGCAGTAAGTGACATGGTAATAATCAGCCAATCTAATTCAGCGCTGGCGTCAGGAGTGATTGGTAAGCTGAAACGTAAGAAACCATAACCACCAATCTTCAACATAATCGCTGCCAGAATTACCGAGCCACCGGTGGGTGCTTCGACGTGTGCATCGGGCAACCAGGTGTGTACCGGCCACATCGGCACTTTCACCGCGAAGGCAACAAGAAATGCGAGGAATATCAGTATCTGTTCAGTCATCGATAACGGTAAGTGATGGAAATCGAAAATAGCGAAGCTGCCGTCTGATTTGTTATACATGTAAATCAGCGCGACCAGCATCAACACCGAACCGATGAATGTGTAAAGGAAAAACTTCAATGTTGCGTAAATACGATTAGCGCCACCCCATATACCGATAACAAGGAACATTGGGATCAACATCGCCTCGAAGAATATATAAAAAAGAATCGAATCCAGCGCCGAAAAGGTGCCGATCATAAACCCTTCCATAATCAGGAAGGCCGCGAAGTATTGCGAAGCCCGGTACTGAATGACTTCCCAGGCGGAGATAACAACTATTACAGTGGTAAACGAGGTCAGTAAAATCAACGGCATCGAAATCCCGTCAATACCGATGAAATACTCAATATTGAAAGCTGGAATCCAGCTATGGCGCTCAACAAATTGAACCAGATGGGTATCAGTATTGAACTGCGAATACAGCGGTATACTCAGCAAGAAAGTTACTATCGAAACCACCAGTGCGATTTTACGTGCACCTGACGGTTCCTTGTCCCCGGCAAACAATACCAGGATACCACCGATGATCGGTGTCCAGATTACCAGGCTTAATAATGGCCAATCAGCATACATAGTTTAACGATACCTTTTATTATTCGTCAGCCTAATACGGCCCATCCAAGTAACAGAATCAGGCCGGTAATCATTGCGAAAGCGTAATGATTCAAATAACCGGTTTGTACATGTCTAACAATACCAGATACCCAGCCAACAAGACGGGCACTGCCATTAACCACCAGCCCATCAATCATCAAAGCATCACCCAGGCGCCATAGTACATTGCCGATGCCACGACTTGCGGAGGCAAATACGATTTCGTTGAAACGATCAAAATAGTATTTATTGTCGAGCAAATTATAGATAAATCCGAATTTCGCTTTCGCCTGTTCGGCAATCGATGGTTTTTTCAAATAGATATACCAGGCAGCACCAACTCCGGCGAACGCCAGATAAGCCGGACCCGGATATAAAGCATGCAATACGAAGTTCAATGGCCCATGAAATGCGTCGGCAACAGCGGCCATCGCTCCGTGTTCGTTCAGAATAAAAATTGCTGAGTCAAAATAACCACCAAACAGAACTGTCTCGATAGTTAACCAACCGATGATAACCGACGGTATCGCCAACATGATCAACGGGAAGGTAACCACGGGTGCGGTTTCGTGTAAATGCTCTTTGGTATGCTTATCCATGCGCTCTTCGCCATGAAAAACCAGGAAGAACATGCGGAAGGAATAAAAGGCAGTGACAAAAACACCCATTAACACCATAGCGTAAGCGTACCCCGCACCAGGTACAGTGGCATTTTTGGTCGCGATAATAATCGCATCTTTTGAGAAATAACCCGCGAACCCTGGGAAGCCAATGAGCGCGAGCGAACCAATTAACGATACCCAGTAAGTAATAGGCATGTATTTCTTCAAACCACCCATCTTGCGAATGTCCTGCTCGTGATGCATGGCGATGATGACCGAACCCGCGGCAAGGAATAACAGCGCCTTGAAGAAGGCATGGGTCATTAAATGGAATATCGCCGCCGAATAAGCCGAAGCACCTAGCGCGACAGTCATGTAACCAAGCTGTGATAACGTTGAATAAGCCACCACGCGTTTTATATCGTTTTGCACGATACCGATCAGACCCATGAAAAATGCTGTGGTGGCGCCGATCACAATCACCACCGATAAGGCGGTCTCGGATAACTCGAATAATGGTGACATACGCGCCACCATGAAAATACCGGCGGTTACCATGGTCGCGGCATGGATCAGAGCCGAAATCGGTGTCGGGCCTTCCATCGAATCGGGTAGCCAGACATGCAACGGCACCTGCGCTGATTTACCCATCGCACCGACGAACAACAAAATACAGGCCAGCGTAATCACCGTCCAGTCGACGCCAGGTATGACCTGCGTGGTGGCGAATAACATCCTGTCGGCGCGATCGAACACTTCGTAGTAGTCCAGCGAGCCGGTATACATCAGCACCACGGCAATACCGAGCAGGAAACCAAAATCACCAACACGATTAACCAGAAAAGCCTTGAGGTTGGCGTAAATCGCTGTATCGCGAGTAAACCAGAAACCGATCAATAAATATGACACCAGACCAACCGCTTCCCATCCGAAGAACAGTTGCAAAAAGTTATTCGACATAACCAGCATCAGCATAGAAAAGGTAAACAGCGATATATAACTGAAGAAACGTTGATAACCCGGGTCATCGTGCATATAGCCGATGGTATAAATGTGTACCATCAAAGATACACCGGTGACCACCACCATCATCAGCGCGGTCAGGCTATCGATCAGGAAACCAACTTCAAAGCGAATGCCGTCGCTCACCATCCAGGTATACAGCGCCTGGTTATATATCGGCGCATCATCGATGGCGACATCCTTCAATACCAGTAGCGATAGAACGAACGAAGTACCTACACCGAGTATGGTAACCCAGTGCGAGCCAGCCCGACCGATCTGTTTACCGAAAAAGCCAGCAAGTACGGCGCCCAGCAACGAAGCCAGCGGAATGGCGAGGTAGATTGATTCCATACTCATCCTTTCATCTCGCTTATGTCTTCAACATTGATTGATCGCTTATTGCGAAACAGCACCACCAGGATAGCCAGACCAATCGCCGCTTCGGCGGCTGCCACGGTGAGAATAAAAAATACAAATACCTGCCCCGCCAGATCATTAAGATAATGCGAGAAGGCAATAAAGTTTAAATTCACCGCCAGCAGCATGAGTTCAATCGACATCAACAAGACAATGATATTTTTTCGGTTGATGACGATGCCCGCCATGCTGATACTAAACAGTACCGCGGCGAGAATCAGATAATGGCTTAGTTCAACAGTCATAGTCTATTCACCGTTCGCCGGCATTTTTACAATTCGCAGGCGATCTGCCTTACGCACTTTAATCTGCTCTGAGGGATTCTGGTATTTGGTATGCGTACGCTTGCGCATGGTCAGTGATATCGCGGCAATGATAGCGACTAGCAATATAACCGCCGCAATCTCGAAAGCGAATACATAGTCGGTATACAAAACACTGCCTAGCGCCTTGGTATTACTATAATCAGTCGCCCTGGCAGCTGGCTCTGAGAAAACTTCAGCTGAAAAGATATCACTTGTAACAACATTCAGCATTAGTCCCAGCATAATCAGTGCAACCGCAACTCCCAGCGGCAGATATTTTACAAAACCATCACGTAATCGAGCGATATTAATATCCAGCATCATCACCACGAACAGGAACAACACCATCACCGCACCGACATAAACCAGCACCAGACTGATAGCAAGAAATTCAGCCTCCAGCGTCATCCAGATAATCGCGCTGGTGAAGAAGGTTAACACGAGGAATAATGCCGCATGCACTGGATTGCGCACAGTCACGACAGCTGTGGCCGTGACCACAGTACTGAAAGCAAAGATATAAAAGACGATGGTTTCTATCATGTCATACTTTACCTGTAAGCCGCATCCACAGAGCGATCAGCCGCAAGCTGAGCTTCGTACTTATCACCCATTTCCAGCAACTTTTCTTTAGTCATAATACTTTCACCGCGATTTTCGAAGTGATACTCAAAAATATTAGTTTCAACGATGGAGTCAACCGGGCAGGCTTCCTCACAAAAGCCACAATAAATGCATTTGAATAAATCGATATCGTAACGCGTGGTGCGACGGCTACCGTCAGCACGCTCCTCCGATTCAATCGTAATCGCCAGCGCCGGGCAACCCGCTTCGCAAAGCTTGCAGGCGATACATCGCTCTTCACCGTTGGCATAGCGACGTAAAGCGTGTAATCCGCGAAACCGCGGGCTTATCGGTGTTCTTTCTTCCGGATACTGTATTGTTATTTTTTTACTAAAGAAATAACGCCCGGTCACACTCAGACCCTTGAGTAATTCAAGGAAGAGAAAACTTTTTAAATAATATTTAATTTTCTCAATCATGTAATCTTTTCATTCATAATTACGCAAACCAGGGGCCAACTTTAAAATAAACCATGACACCTTCAACCGTGAGCCATACGATGGTAACCGGAATCAGTACCTTCCAGCCCAGACGCATAATCTGATCGTAACGATAGCGCGGGAAGGTTGCGCGGAACCAGAGAAACAGCCACATAAATACGCCGGTTTTGACAAACAGCCAGACGATGCTATCGCCTAACAGGCTCGGTACCGGGCTTAGCCAGCCACCAAAAAACATTAGCGACGACAGCATCGCAATTAAAATCATGTTGGCGTATTCGGCGAGAAAGAACACCGCGAAAGTCATGCCCGAATATTCGACATGAAATCCGGCGACGATCTCCGACTCGCCTTCGGCGACATCAAAAGGTGCACGATTAGTTTCCGCCACACCCGAAATCAGATACACCATGAACAATGGCAATAGCGGCACTACAAACCAGTGCCAGGGGCCACCGGCCTGGCTCTCGACGATATCGCCCAGGTTCAGGCTGCCACCCGCCATTAGTACACCTACCAGCGCAAAGCCCATAGCGATTTCATAAGCCACGATTTGCGCTGCCGAACGCATTGCGCCCAACAAAGCATATTTCGAATTTGAAGCCCAACCGGCGATGATGACACCGTAAACACCCACCGATGTCATCGCCAGGATATACAACAGGCCAGCATTGATATCGGCAAACACCAGGGTATCGGTAAAAGGCATCACCGCCCAGGCCGCCATCGATGGTGCAAAGGTGAGAATTGGCGCGATGATAAACAGATAACGATTAGAATTGGTGGGAATAATGATTTCCTTAAACATCAACTTGAACATATCAGCAAAAGGCTGCAACAGGCCCTTTGGCCCGACACGATTCGGTCCTATACGAATCTGCATATAGCCGATGATTTTACGTTCGGCATAAGTGTAATAAGCCACCACGATGAACAGCGGAACCAGGATAGTGAGTGCGGTTAAGACATTTGCAACCAGGTACTGGAACCAGTCTGGCCAGAAATATTGCATCCATGCAGGCATAAAGGAGACGATTTGTGCGATGAATTCACTCACGACACTATCTCCAGCTCAACCGTACCGAATGCCTCACCCAGATTTTTAACCGCCTTAAATCCACCGGGAATACAGGCGCAACCCGATGGCACTCCATCATCCAGGCGCAAAGGTAAAACGGCGGTTCCCTGCCCCTGTTTAATATGCACCTGCTCAGCATCGGCGAGCTTCAGCTTTTCAGCCTGCTCACGGCTCATGACGACAGTACACTGTTGTTTGATTAGCGGTGTCGACTGTAGTGGGGTAGCCAGGCGCGTCATTTCGTCACAGGCATAAATTGGTGTGTAACCCACGCGCTGTAGCGAGCGAGATTTACTAGGGATACTGGCTTCACTCGACTGAATGCCATTGATATTGTTTAAACTAACATCCTGACACAGGTCTTTCACTTCATTGTTAACCTGGTTCGAATCGGCATAGTCGAAATCACCTGGTAGAACCAACTGCCCCAGTGCAGCCAATAATTGCCAGCCAGGGCGACTCTGTCCCTTTGACTTGACGCAACCTTTGAAACTCTGCCATAAGCCCTCAATATTAACGAAAGTACCTGATGTTTCACCAAAGCCTGCCATCGGCAAGATCAAATCGGCATGGTTTTCATCAAAGTCGTTGAGATAACTGCTAACCGAAATAATGAAATCATTATTGTCAGCAAGCTTTTGCGCAGCCGATCCGTCGTTTAAATCAAGACCGGGATTGACCGCAAAGTTCAGCAGTACGTCGTGCGACGACTGGATGATCTGGCTTGTATGCTGTCCGATTTTATCACCAACGACACCGGCAGCAGTACGATGTGGTGTGCACCCCGCCAAACATGCCCCTGCACTATTCGCCGAGACCGACAGATAACCCAGCGTCGAATCACTCATGGTGGCGATTGCTTCGCAAAGTTCCTGAATTAATGACAAATGTGGACTGGCCAGTGCCTGTACACCAACGATTATAGCCGAGCTGTCACCATCGCATAAAGATTTGGCGATCGCCTGATGCGCTGAACCGGCTTTAGCGCCTTCAAATTTAGTGGATAATCCAGTGCCAGTTTTTTTCGCGACAGCCTGCGCTACAGCAACCAGGTCGCTCACTAACTGTGCCGCCGAACCAGCCAGATCCTGCGCCAGATCATAATTATACTGTCCAGCAAAATGGCCTAGCGAAGAGATAGCAGCATCATTATTAAGCGCCGCCTTACGTAAACGATGTGACAATATTGGCTGTTCCAGCCTCAGGTTTGCGGCTACCAGCAATGCGGCATCGAGTGATTCTACAGATGCTAATGAACGCCCCAGCCACGGCATGATCGCCGATTTATCCTGGTTAGAAAAATCAAGCTGCGAAAGGCGATGATCGACATTATTCGAACCCAGGCCACGTACCATCTTCTGTGCCAGAAATGCTTCTTCCAAAGTAGCCTGTGGGCTAACCAGGGCGGCGATATTGGCGCCTTTGTTAGCGGCTCCAGCTAGTTTATCGCTAGCTGTCTGGATTGCGGTTTCCCAGTCAACTGTGGTCAGCTTGCCGTCGACCCGCATCATCGGCTCGACTACCCTGGAATCGCTCTTTAAGGCGGTATAACTAAATCGATCACGATCCGAGATCCACGATTCATTAATCGATTCATTTTCACGCGGTACGACACGAATCACTTCATTGCCACGGGTATGGATATAAGTATTAGAACCGATGCAATCGTGTGCGCTGACACTGGCGTGCTGGGTTAATTCCCAGGGGCGTGCGGTATAGCGCGAGGGTTTGGCGGTCAATGCGCCAACCGGACAGATATCGATAACATTACCAGATAGCTCAGATGAAATCGCTTTTTCGATGTATGTACCGATTTCCATATGCTCACCGCGACCGGTTGCACCCATCTCGGGTAAACCGGCGATTTCATCACCAAAACGTACGCAACGTGTGCAATGAATGCAGCGCGTGAAGTCGGTGGCGATTAAAGGCCCGATATTCTTGTCCATGACTACGCGTTTCTGCTCCGAGTAGCGTGATACTCCATCACCAAAACCCATCGCAACATCCTGTAACTCGCATTCACCACCCTGATCGCATATCGGACAATCGAGCGGATGATTAATCAATAAAAATTCCATAGTTGATTTTTGTGCGGCAATCGCGGCAGCTGAACGGGTCTGCACAACCATGCCATCGGCTACCTGTGTCGCACAGGCTGGCATCGGTTTGGGAGCACGCTCAACTTCAACCAGACACATGCGACAACTGGCCGCTACCGATAATTTTTTGTGGTAACAGAAACGCGGCACCACAATATCGTTGTCATCAGCCACGTCAATCAACAGCTGCCCGGCTTTCGCCTCGACCTGCTGTCCGTTGATCGTGAGTGTTATGCTGTCGCTCATTATTGTGTTTACCCTTAAGCTACTCAGGCAGCGTTATCAACAATCGAACGTTTGTGTTCGATATAATATTCAAATTCGTGACGGAAGCGCTTGACGAAACTCCACACCGGCATCGCCGCGGCGTCACCCAGTGCACAAATCGTGCGGCCTTCGATCTTGTGCGAAACTTCTTCCAGTAACTCGATATCTTCAGGTCGTCCATTGCCATCAACAATGCGACAAATCATTCTATACAACCAACCGGTACCCTCTCGACATGGTGTACATTGGCCACATGATTCCGAGTAATAAAACCGTGAGATACGCTTCAACGCTTTAACCATGTCCGTGGTTTCATCCATGACTATCACCGCGCCAGAACCGAGCATCGACCCTGCCTTGGAGATCGAATCGTAATCCATAGTGCATTCCATCATCACCTCGCCAGGTAGTACCGGCACCGAAGAGCCACCAGGAATAACTGCTTTCAGTTTGTGCCCATCTCGCACGCCACCAGCCATTTCCAGCAAGTCTTTAAATGGAGTACCCATATTAATTTCGAAATTTCCTGGACTACTAACATGACCCGAAACAGAAAAAAGTTTGACGCCGCCATTGTTGGGAATACCAAGATCAGCAAACCATTGAGCGCCGTTACGAATAATAGCCGGAACCGATGACAGCGATTCGGTATTGTTAATCGTTGTCGGTTTACCGTATAAACCATAATTGGCCGGGAACGGTGGCTTGTATCGTGGCTGGCCTTTCTTGCCTTCCAGTGATTCAAGCAATGCGGTTTCTTCACCACAGATATAGGCACCAGCTCCGAGTGCTGCATAAAGATCAACATCAACCCCGCTACCGAGAATATCTTTACCCAGATAACCGGCTTCGTAAGCTTCTTTCAGCGCAGCTTCGAAACGCATAAATGGCTCATCCATAAATTCGCCACGCATGTAGTTATAACCCACCGTAGCTCCAATCGAATATGCGCCAATCATCATACCTTCTACCAGCGCGTGCGGATTAAAACGTAAAATATCGCGGTCTTTACAGGTACCAGGCTCGGACTCATCCGAATTACACACCAGATATTTTTGAACCGGTGCAGTACGTGGCATGAAACTCCATTTCAAACCAGTAGGAAAACCCGCGCCGCCTCGACCGCGCAAGCCGGAGGCCTTGACGGTTTCAATAACATCTTCGGGTGGAATTTTTTCATTGAGAATTTTCTTCAGCGCCTGGTAGCCACCAGACTTGAGGTAGCTTTCCATCGACCATGGCTGGTCATATTGCCGGGTTGCAAAACAAACTTCGTTAGCCATGTTATTTCAGCCCATCCAGAATTTCGTCGACCTTTTCAGGGGTCAGTTTTTCGTGGTACACATGGTTCACCTGCATCATCGGACCTCCGGCACAGGCGGCCAGGCACTCTTCTTCGCACTTCAGGTAAATCCGACCATCGGCCGTGCTTTCACCAATCTTGATACCAAGTTTACTTTCGATGTGTTCGACAATTTTGTCGGATCCCATCAACATGCAGCAGATATTGGTGCAAATCGCGACATTATTGCGCGCTACCGGTTTGGTTTCGTACATCGAATAAAACGAGGCGACTTCGTAGACATGAATCGCCGCAAGGCCAAGATACTCTGCCACGGCATCCATCAAATCGATAGTCAGAAAACCCTGGTTCTGATGTTGTACGGCACTCAACGCAGCCAGCACCGCAGAGCGTTTGCGATCTTCTGGAAACTTTGTCAGCCAGTGATCGATTTCACCGCGCGTATGATCCGACAGTAATTCGATTTTTGATTGTTGTTCGATAGCCATTATCTGTCAATCTCGCCAAATACGATATCTTGTGTACCGATGATCGCCACCACATCCGCGAGCATATGCCCTTTCGCCATTTCATTCATCGCCGATAAATGCGCGAAACCCGGTGCACGAATTTTAACCCGATACGGCTTGTTGGCACCGTCTGATATCAGATAAATACCGAACTCACCTTTGGGGTGTTCCACTGCCGCATAAGCTTCGCCTTCGGGTAAGCTATAACCTTCACTAAAGAGTTTGAAGTGATGAATCAAGCCCTCCATATCGGCCTTGATTTCTTCGCGACGTGGCGCCGCAACTTTATGGTTATCGGTAATCACCAATCCAGGATTCTTACGTAACCAGTCGATACATTGCTTGATAATTCGATTCGATTGACGCATTTCCTCGATGCGCACCGGATAACGATCATAACAGTCGCCATTGGTACCCACGGGAATATCAAAATCCATACGATCATAAACTTCGTAAGGCTGCTTCTTGCGCAAATCCCACTCGACACCCGAACCGCGTAGCATCGGGCCGGTAAAACCTAACTGGTAGGCCCGTTCCTCGGACACCACACCGATACCAACCGTACGTTGCTTCCAGATTCGGTTGTCGGTAAGCAACGTTTCATACTCATCGATATAACCGGGGAAACGATTGGTAAAATCTTCGGCGAAATCGAGCAAACTACCCTGACGGTTTTTATTCAAACGATCTGCTTCCTTTTTACTACGCCAGCGATTTTCCAGATATTGCGGCATAGTATCAGGCAGATCACGAGCCACACCACCGGTACGATAATAAGCAGCGTGCACGCGTGCACCGGAAACCGCCTCATATATATCCATCAAATCTTCGCGTTCACGAAAGGCGTAGAGGAACATGGTCATCGCGCCAACGTCCAGCGCGTGGGTGCCAATCCACAATAAATGATTCCGAATTCTTGTGATTTCGTCGAACATGACCCGGATATATTGTGCTCGTTCGGGCACTTCGATACCGAGTAACTTTTCAATAGCCATCACATAGCCATGCTCGTTACACATCATCGAGACATAGTCGAGCCTGTCCATATAAGCAATAGACTGGCTATAGGGTTTGGTTTCGGCGAGCTTTTCGGTACCTCGATGTAGTAGACCAACATGCGGATCGGCGCGTTCGATGACCTCACCGTCCATTTCCAGCACCAGTCGCAATACACCATGCGCAGCGGGGTGCTGTGGACCAAAGTTAAGCGTGTAATTCTTAATTTCAGGCATCGTCTTGCACCTCGTCGGCTTGATCAGCCGAAAGATAACGATGGTCTTCACGTTTCACTCGCGGCACCAGGACACGTGGCTCGATGCTTACCGGTTCGTAAACAACCCGCTCTTTCTCTGGGTCATAGCGCATTTCAACATGACCGACCAGGGGGAAATCCTTTCTAAATGGATGACCTACAAAACCATAGTCGGTGAGTATGCGGCGTAAATCCGGGTGTCCTGAGAAAAGAATGCCGAATAAATCGAATGCTTCCCTCTCATACCAGTCCGCCACTCGCCAAACCTCGGTAACGGTTGGAATTACCGGAAAGTCATCATCTGTCGCAAATACCCGCAGGCGCAAGCGACGGTTATGTCGGTAAGAAATCAAATGGTATACCGCAGCAAAACGCCTACCTTCGCTAACAACCGAATCGAGTTCGTCACCGAACTGTAAACGACCCATGGTAGTCCCGCTATCGACACCGCGACTAAATCCCGACCGACTGGCATCATTTGTTTGCCATTCGGTCTGGCCGAACTGTGAATAATCGACACCGCATAAATCAACTAACTGCTGAAAGGCAAGATCCTCGTTATCGCGTAAAGTGCTAGCAACTTCGATCAACTGATCGACGTTGACTTCAGCAGTCAATTCTCCGAAGCCCTCTTCCACCGATACCAGTTTATCGGCAAAGGTATTGCGCAGGGTATCAGCCAGCTGTTGCAGGGAATTCGACATATTAGCGGGCTATGGTATTGGTGCGTTTGATTTTACTTTGCAATTGCAAAATGCCGTATAGAAATGCTTCAGGAGTAGGTGGGCAGCCAGGCACATAAACATCAACCGGTACGACTCGATCACAGCCCCGCACCACAGCGTAAGAGTAATGATAATAACCACCGCCGTTGGCGCAGGAACCCATGGAAATAACCCAGCGTGGTTCGGCCATTTGATGGTAGACCTTGCGCAAAGCCGGTGCCATTTTGTTCACCAGCGTTCCGGCCACAATCATCACGTCGGACTGTCGTGGGCTAGGTCTGAAAATAATACCGAAGCGGTCCAGGTCGTAACGTGATGCACCGGTTTGCATCATTTCAATCGAGCAACAGGCCAGACCAAACGTCATCGGCCACATCGAACCAGTACGTGCCCAGTTAATCAGTTTATCTGCCGTAGTAGTAACGAAACCCTTTTCGAATACACCTTCTATTCCCATTCCAGAGCCCCTTTCTTCCACTCATAAATAAAGCCGATTACCAGCACCGCCAGAAAAATGGCCATCGATAACAAACCAAAAGTACCGATCTGATCAAGCACAATCGCCCAGGGAAATAGAAAGGCAATTTCCAGATCAAAGATAATAAACAGGATAGCGACCAGATAATAACGTACATCGAATTTCATACGGCTGTCTTCGAAGGCTTCGAAGCCACATTCGTAAGGGGAATTTTTTTCAGCATCGGGTCTTGAAGGCCCGAGCAGCTTACCCAGGATGATAAATGCAGAACCCATAACCAGAGTCACGAGCATAAATATGAGTATGGGTAGATAGTTACCTAACATGTAAAGAAAATAGCCTCTGGAAAAGTGCCCGTTTCAGTGAGCAGCAGTCTATTGTGGTGCGTATATACAGTCAAGGAAGTTTAATTTTTTTCGTCTTTTTGAATACTTTCAATTAAGAAAACTTCAGCTCTTCGGTTTATTGTGTTGACTGAAGTTGAAGCTATTATAGCTCAGCGAATTTTTATTGCTTGAAATACCAACCTTGTACTTTATATCGATTGTTTATAAAGACAATTACAAAAAAAATATGGTGCCGATGGCCGGAGTCGAACCGGCACAGCTTTCGCCACTACCCCCTCAAGATAGCGTGTCTACCAATTCCACCACATCGGCAATATTTTGTTATTCGGCAGGCGGCAGGTCGGAGCCTGTCGAAGTATCCTGCGCACTGTCACTCGGCGGTAAATCAGATTCCTCACTACTAATGCTCTGCGTGGTTTCGGTCTGCATGCTTGTCACAGATTCGACCACACTACCCGGGGTATCACGATGACTGGCCATGTAGGCCAGCGCCATGCAAACCACGAAGAAAAGTGTCGCAAGAATACCTGTTGCCTTACTCAGAAAATTGCCAGAGCCACGCGCGCCGAACACTGTCGATGAGGCACCACTACCGAAAGCAGCACCTGCATCCGCACCCTTACCATGTTGCATAAGTATTAACACTATCAGGCATATCGAGAGAATGACCTGGGCGATTAATAAAATACTGTTTATGTTTTCCATTTAAATACCTTAAGCCGCCTGAGCGATGGCCAGAAAATCTTCGGCTTTCAACGCAGCCCCACCGATTAAACCACCATCGATATCGGGCTGGGATAATAATTCACCGGCATTACCCGGGTTCATACTACCACCGTACAAAATTTGCAGCTTATCAGCCACTGCTGTATCGAGCGCTGCAATTTTGCCTCGAATGAAAGCATGCACTGCCTGAGCCTGTTCGGGTGTAGCAACCTTACCCGTGCCAATTGCCCAAACCGGTTCATATGCAATTACACAATTGCCCAATGCCGCTGCACCCTGAGTATCGATGACTGCATCGAGCTGTCTGGCGACCACCGATTCGGTAATTCCGTCTTCACGTTCCTGCAGAGTTTCGCCGATACAGAGAATCGGGATTAAACCCGACTCGATTGCCATGGCAAATCGTGCCGCTACCAGTTCGTCAGATTCTACATACAGCGCCCTTCGTTCTGAATGCCCGACTATCGCATAGCGACAACCAGCTTCTTTGAGCATGCCACCTGAAACTTCTCCTGTAAAAGCACCCGAAGCCTGGTCGCAGACATTTTGCGCACCGAGCGAAACCTGGCTACCTTCGAGCATACCGCCGACTTTCATTAGATAAATAGCCGGAGGGCAAACCGCCAACTGCGCTGTGCCGACATCACCCGTCTTGATACCTTCAACCAGTTGAATAACGCTTTGCAGCGATCCATTCATTTTCCAGTTTCCAGCTATCAGCGTTGCACGCATCAGGGTTTACCTGTCTTTAAAAAGGCGGCAAAGGTTACTCACCTCGGCCCAATAAATCAATCGGGTTTTTGAAAAAGACCAGGTTTTTTTTACAATCGATTAATTCCCGGCATGTTCTGCCACGCAGGATGCAAGTTGATTGGCATATTTGTCGACCTCGGCACTATCCTCACCCTCGACCATAACCCGGATCAGGGGTTCGGTGCCCGATGGCCTAAGCAGTACCCGGCCTCGTTCGGCCAACTCGCTTTCGACCGTTTGCACCGCATCCTGAACCGAGGGGATGGATTCTATATCAATTTGGCTGGACAAAGGCACATTGATCATGGTTTGAGGGTATAGTGACATGCCAGCACAGGCATCGGCGAGACTAAGATCTTCGGATACCAGCCAGTCAAGCACCTGTAACGCAGCGATAATGCCATCACCGGTAGTGGTCTTATCGAGGCAGATAATATGCCCTGAAGATTCCCCGCCCAGCATCCAGCCATGTTGTTTCAGTTTTTCCATGACATAACGGTCACCAACTTTTGCACGATCAAAAGCAATATCCCGGGTTTTCAAAGCATGTTCAAGGCCGAGGTTAGTCATAAGCGTACCGACCACACCGCCATTTAAACCACCCTTAACCAGTTTGCTC
>JAAENK010000221.1 GCA_024224415.1 Gammaproteobacteria bacterium
GATCTTGGTGTCTCGATTGTCACCAAAACCCCTGTACTGGAAGAATTCCTCGCCAGATTTCCAGCCACCATTGAACTTTCGCTGATAGCCATTATTTTTGCCATCGCAATCGGGTTGCCGGCGGGCATCATTGCTGCTGTACGACGTGGTTCGGCATTCGATCACACCGTCATGGGTATTTCGTTGACGGGTTATTCAATGCCAATATTCTGGTGGGGCCTGTTATTAATTATTCTATTTTCCGGAATCCTTGGCTGGACACCTGTCTCAGGGCGGATGTCATTTCTATTCTTTTTTGAGCCCGTTACCGGTTTCATGCTCATCGACTCTTTACTGGCTGATCAACCCGGTGCTTTCAAGTCGGCAGTGATGCATTTAATCTTACCTTCGATCGTACTCGGCACGATTCCACTCGCGGTGATCGCCAGGCAAACCCGCTCATCGATGCTCGAAGTTCTTAGTGAAGACTATGTACGCACCGCAAGAGCGAAGGGGCTATCACCACTACGCGTGATTGGCATTCATGCATTGCGTAACGCCTTAATCACCGTAATCACGGTGATTGGTTTACAGGTCGGGGTGCTGCTCGCAGGCGCCATTCTCACCGAGACTATCTTCGCCTGGCCCGGTATCGGTAAGTGGATGATCGATTCTATTTTTCGCAGGGATTATCCGGCTGTACAGGGTGGTCTGCTACTGATTGCTTCCATTGTCATGATCGTCAATTTGATAGTTGATCTGACCTACGGGCTGGTTAACCCCAGTATCCGTCACGAGCATTAATATATGGCGACAACTGAATCCACTTTACCCACAGTTGGCACATTCAAGCACAGCCTGATCGAATTCTGGCGCTACTTTCGCGAGAACCCCGGGGCTGTGGCTGGGTTTTACTTCATCGTCATGGTATTGCTGCTCGCATTGTTTGCCGACGTCATCGCACCTTACGACCCAACCGCACAAAACCGCGATGCTTTACTGCAACCACCAGTATGGCAGGAAGGTGGTAACTGGGATTATCTGATCGGTTCCGATGCGGTCGGGCGTGATTTGCTGTCCCGCATTATCTATGGTGCACGTTTTTCATTATTTATCGGTGCAATGGTTGTCACCCTGTCGATGGGTGCTGGCATCATGCTCGGGCTGGCCGCCGGTTATTTTAGAGCTCGTGTCGAAACCGTGATCATGCGCATCATGGACGTTATCCTCGCTTTCCCGAGTTTACTGTTAGCGTTGGGACTGGTGGCGATACTTGGTCCGGCACTGATCAATGCAATGATTGCAATCGCGATTGTACTACTGCCGCATTTTGTGCGCCTGACACGTTCGAGTGTCATCATCGAAAAAAACAAGGAATATGTCATTGCCAGCCGACTTGCGGGTGCGAGTCATATGCGTTTAATGATTAATACAATATTACCTAACTGCATGGCGCCTTTAATCGTACAGGCAACATTGTCTTTTTCTACTGCAATTCTCGATGCCGCCGCACTCGGCTTCCTGGGTATGGGCGCACAACCGCCGACACCGGAATGGGGAGCGATGCTGGCCGAGGCTCGTGAATTCATATTACGTGCCTGGTGGGTAGTCACGTTTCCGGGTCTGGCTATCCTGCTTACGGTACTGTCGATAAATCTCATGGGTGATGGCTTGCGTGATGCCCTCGACCCGAAAATGAAACGCTCATAATGTCTTTACTGTCGATTAAAAACCTGACCGTGCGCTTCAAGACTGGTGGCGGGATGTTCACTGCAGTGGAAAATGTCTCTCTCGATGTCGAAAGCGGTGAAGTCGTCGCCATTGTTGGTGAGTCGGGTTCGGGTAAATCGGTCGCCATGCTGGCAGTAATGGGTTTGCTACCCTGGACAGCCGAAGTTACGGCCGAAGCGTTGAATTTCGACGGTGCTGATTTAAAAGCTTTACCCCCCAAACAGCGACGCAGGCTCAACGGTGGCGCCATGTCGATGATTTTTCAGGAACCTATGAGTAGCCTGAATCCGTGTTTCACAGTAGGAGCTCAAATCGACGAAATGATTCGGACGCACCGTGGCGGCAGTAAAGTCGAGCGCAAGGAGCACACCCTCGACCTGCTCGCACAGGTAGGAATCCCGGATCCCAAAAAACGCTACAGCGACTACCCACACCAGATGTCCGGCGGCATGAGCCAGCGTGTCATGATCGCGATGGCGATCGCGTGTTCGCCCAGGTTACTGATCGCCGATGAACCGACCACCGCGCTCGACGTCACTATCCAGGCGCAGATCCTTGATCTGTTGCTGGAACTGCAGGCAAATCATGACATGGGATTGATTTTGATTACCCACGACATGGGCGTAGTCGCGGAGACCGCGCATCGCGTGGCGGTACAATACGCTGGCGAGCAGGTGGAAATGCAGCCGGTGCTGGATTTGTTCGAAAAACCGCGCCACCCGTACACCGCGGCGTTACTGTCCGCATTGCCGGAAAGGGCGGGTAACGAGGCGCGCCTGCCGACGATTCCGGGGGTTGTGCCGGGTCAGTTCGACCGACCCGAGGGTTGTCTGTTCAATCCACGTTGCGCCTACGCGGACGATGTATGCCGGACCACCGAGCCATTTGTGCACGAGGGTGATCCGACCCTGGCCTTATGCCATCACCCGCTTATCGATAGCGGCGTTTCGGGGGCAGATCAATGAGTGGCGAAGCGATCCTGCGGGCGTTTGAGCTGACGCGTTATTACGAAATCAGGAAAAGCATGTTCGGAGCGGGTGCCACGGTCAAGGCGTTGAACGGTGCATCCTTCGATTTGCATGCTGGCGAGACACTGGCGATAGTCGGTGAAAGCGGCTGTGGCAAATCGACGCTGGCGCGAGTGCTGACCATGATCGAGCCGCCGACCAGCGGCAGGCTGGAAATTGAAGGCCACGAGATTTCCCTGGTTGGCAATAAACCGCCCAGCGAATTACGTAAGCAGGTGCAAATCGTTTTCCAGAATCCATACGGCTCGCTGAATCCGCGCAAGACGGTCGCAACGATGCTCGAGGAACCGCTCAAGCTCAACACCGACCTCGACCCGGCGCAACGCCGCAGTGCTGCCGAGGAAATGATCGCCAGGGTAGGGTTGCGGCCCGAGCATGCCGATCGCTATCCGCACATGTTTTCAGGTGGCCAACGGCAGCGCATCGCGGTGGCGCGTGCATTGATGCTGCGTCCGAAAATATTGATTCTGGACGAGCCGGTTTCCGCGCTCGACCTTTCGATCCAGGCACAGATTCTGAATTTGCTCAGCGATCTGCAGGACGAGTTCGGGCTGGCCTATATTTTCATTTCACACGACCTTTCGGTGGTACGTCGAATCGCCAAAGATATTATCGTCATGTATTTCGGTAAGCCGGTTGAAGCGGGGCCTGCAAAAGATATTTTTACCAGTCCCAGACACCCGTACACACAGGCACTTTTTTCGGCAACCCCGGTAGCAGACCCGAAGAGACGCAAGCAACGTATCCGTCTAAGCGGCGAGCCGCCGTCACCACTTGCGCCACCGCCGGGCTGCCCATTTTCTCCACGTTGCCCGCGTGCACAGGACAGGTGCAGGCAGGATATACCCAAATTGGAAAAGCTAAATACGGTCGAAGTTGCCTGCTTTGACCCAGTTTCTTGATATTTAAATAATGAACCCAGAACAATTCCGCGATGCCGGGCACCAGTTAATTGACTGGATTGCCGACTATCGCAAACAAATTGAGAGCATGCCGGTACGCGCTCAGGTCAAACCCGGTGAGGTACGCAGACAGCTACCAGTCGAGCCACCGCAGCAATCGCATGACTTCGACCAATTACTGGCCGATTTACAATCCATCGTCGTCCCCGGTGTTACCCAGGTGCAGCACCCGATGCATTACGGCTGGTTTCCATCCAATGCGTCGCTGGCTTCGGTACTCGGTGATGTTGCCAGCACAGGCCTCGGCACGTTGGGTATTTCCTGGGAAAGTTGTCCTGCATTGACCGAAGTCGAAAGCGTGGTTTGCGACTGGATGCGTCAGCTTACCGGACTTTCCGAGCAATGGCAGGGCACTATTCACGATACCGCGTCGACCGCCTGTTTAACCGCATTGCTGGTAGCTCGTGAAAACGCCAGTCGCTATTCACAAAACCGTGGCGGTTTGCAGGCCGAAGCCATGCCTCTGGTGGTCTATTCAACTGCCGAGGCGCATTCGTCGATCACCAAGTCAGCCCTGCTCGCAGGTTTCGGTGCGGACAACCTACGTTTTATCGATATGGCTCCTGAGACCAGGTCAATGTCACCCGTCGCGCTTAGAAATACCATCGCAGCGGATATAGAAAATGGTAAAAGGCCGGCCGCCATCGTCGCCTCGGTGGGTTCGACTGGCGTTACCGCCATCGATCCGGTGGCCGAGATTGTCGAAATTGCTAATGAATTCGGTGTCTGGTTGCACATCGACGCAGCCATGGCTGGTAGTGCGATGCTGTTACCCGAATGCCGTCACCTTTGGGAAGGCGTCGAAGATGCCGATTCAATCTGCTGGAACCCACACAAATGGATGGGCACGATTCTCGACTGTTCGCTGTTTTATGTAAAAGACCCGGAACTATTAATCCGGGCGATGTCGACTAATCCGAGTTATTTGCAATCGACAGTCGATGACGAAGTCGTTCAGTACCGTGACTGGGGCATTCCGCTTGGGCGTCGATTCCGCGCCTTGAAGCTCTGGTTTCATTTACGTCTCGATGGCGTCGAAGAGATCCAGCAACGCCTGCGCCGCGATCTCGACAATGCTCAATGGTTTGCCGAGCAGGTGCGTAACACCGAATACTGGCAAGTTGTTGCCCCGGTTAATCTACAAACTGTTTGCATACGTCATCAACCACCCGACCTCGAAGGCGAGGCACTGGATCAGCATACATTGCAATGGGTGAACAGCATTAACCAGTCAGGCAAGGCTTTCATGTCCGCCTCACAACTCGATGGGCGTTGGATGGTGCGGGTATCCATCGGCGTCGAATCGACCACGCGCGGGCATGTTGAGGCGCTGTGGCATCTCATTAAAAAAACTGTAGCAGGTTGAAATTAGCGGGAAGACCTTAGCTCAGCGGTAGCATCATGATCAACTTCCAGGCTCTCCGGATCAATTACAACACCGTAATCTTTCCTGGCGCCTTCCACGCTTACGTATTCGTAGAGAACATCGCGTTTTACTGATTCCAGATCCCGAGCAAAGGGGTCGCCATAGCCACCACCTCCCGCGCTGTGGAAAGAAATCCTGTCCCCGACATCGCAAAAAGTCAGGCCGCTGGGGTCTGCGTTTTCATCATTTTTCAAGTATTTCGCCTTTGCTCCGGGCTTACCGTTAAAAATTCCTTCTGGTGGATAAATAAATCTTCCTGCCTGAACGGCTATGGCGGTCTTTTGCGTAGGCGCGTATTTGCCGTCGTGGACTTTAATGGTCATTTTCCGGCCAATGCCACCACGATGTTCTCCCGGCCCACCAGTGTCGGCTAGGAGTTCTCTCGATTCGACGATCAATGGTGTATCGCTCTCCAGGATTTCCACCGGGGTATTGGCACCATTTGCGGGAAAGATTGCGCAATGATGGCCATCTGATTTGTACGAAGCCCCGAGGCCGCCGCCACGGATAATCATGACGTGCCATTTCTTGCCTTCATGATCTTTGCCGTACATGATATTGGCTTGCGCCGGGGTGCCGCCGCTTCCGGCGATGATATTGTTGGGCGTAGCTTGCGACAGCGCGTTAAAGACCATCTCCGTCATAAAATGCCCAACCTGCATTCTCGCCGCGACAGCGACGGGGAAGGTACAGTTAACGATAGAGCCTTCTGGCGCCACCATATTTATGGGGCGAATCGCACCTTCGTTGATCGGAATCTCGGGGTCGAAAGCGCTCTTAATCGCCATAAAGACATAGGCGTAGGTAAAGTTATAAACCACATTCACCCCCCATTCCACCTGAGGTGAAGTTCCGGCAAAATCAACCATAATGTCGGAGTCTTTAACTTCCACGGCAACCTGAATATATATGTCCTGCCGATTGGCGGAACCTTCGATAATGCCTCTGTAATCGTACTTACCATCGGGTATTTTCTGGATCGCCTCACGCATAGCCTTTTCTGTCCGACCGATGATTTCATCGGCCAGATCGTCGAGATGTTCCAGATTCTCATCCTGCAACATCTCAATTACCTTTTGTCCGCAGACATGATTAGCGGCTACCTGTGAACGGATATCTCCCCTGACTTCCTCGGGTGTTCGCACGTTCCAGCAAATCATATTGAGAACTTCTTCATTCAGCTTTCCGGCATCGTAGAGTTTGGTCACTGGCAGAAACAGGCCTTCTTCGAAGACCTCTCGATTGTCCGAGGAGACCCGCCCGCCTATATCTGAGTGGTGGAACACGCAAGCCGTAAAAGCGACCGGTTTATTTTTGTAAAAAATGGGACTCATCACGCAAACATCATTCAGGTGTCCGGCCAGAAGCCAGGGGTCGTTGATGATAAAAACATCCCCCTCGTTATATGAATCCAGAGGTTTCAAATTGATAATTTTCTTCACCCCAATGGCCATAGCCCCAGCCTGTCCGGGTGTACAGAAAGTACCCTGAACCAGTTCCTGCCCACGACTGTCGGTAAACATGCAGGTATAGTCATGCGCATCTCTTAAAAGGCTGGAAAATGCGGTGCGTGCAACCGAGGCATCGGCTTCATCTACAATTGAGATCAATCGCTGCCAAAGGATTTCCAGCGTGATCGGATCAAACCTGGGACTTTTACTATTCATGACAGCCTCCTGATATCTATACAGACAAATCCGTGTTGATCGACTGATATGTCAGCGTCTTCACCAACAACAATAGTTGATTCACGCTCTTCGATAATTGCGGGGCCCGGGAACTTTGCACCTGAAAATAATTTCTGGCGGTCATAGACGGTAAAAGGAATAAACTCTTTCCGGATCACTGAAAACGCCTGCCTTTCACCTTTCACACAATCCTCCAGGGTTTTTGCGGCAGTTTCCAACTGGGGTAATTTAAAGGGTCTTTCCGGCAGGCTTGCGCGGACTTTGAAGGTGACGAATTCAACCTGGGTTTCCGGGTAGGTTCGACCGTAGAGGCGCTTATACTCTTCATCAAATAAATTCCTGATGTCAGCAACCGGCCACTTATCGAAAGCCCGATTATCGATAGCAAGATCGGTTTCCGCACCCTGACCCACAAACCGCATCAGAATAGTGCGTTCAATAATCACCTCTTCCGGTTTGGCCGAATCCTTTAAAATTTCAACACAATCCTTCTCAATCGCCTTAAGCAGGATTTCAATTTCAGCAAAATCGGCCTCTTCCAACACCGCCCGGTGACTTCTTGAGTGGTCAAACGCGACCGGGGCGGTAAAAAATCCGAGTGCCGACCCCACGCCCGCCAGCGGTGGCACGAGCACGCGTGGTGCGCCAATTTTTTTCGCCAACCCGTAGGCATGTACCGGACCTGCGCCACCAAAGGCAGTAACCGTGACCAGATTTGGATTTCCGCCTTTTTCCGCAATATGAGTTTTTGCGGCGGCGGCCATGGTTTCATTGATCAAATCGTGGATTCCATAAGCCGATTCAATCATGGTGGTACCTAATGGCTCCGCCAGCGTTTTGTTGATGGCGGCTTCGGCTGCATCTATATGTAGTTTCATACTGCCGCCCAGAAAGAAGTTGGGATCGAGATAACCCAATACCAGGTCTGCATCGGTTACGCAAGGATCCTCACCTCCCAGGCCGTAACAGGCGGGTCCGGGGTCGGCGCTGCCACTTTCGGGCCCAACCTGGAGCGTACCCATCTTATTCACCCGAGCTATGCTGCCTCCGCCGGCTCCAATCTCCATCAAATCCACCACCGGTACCTGGATAGGTAACCCACTGCCTTTTTTAAACCGTGCAACACGTCCCACTTCGAAAGTTGAAACCAGCCCTGCATGGCCTTTTTGAATAAGGCAGGACTTAGCGGTAGTGCCACCCATATCAAAGCAGAACATGTCATCAATATCATAAAGCCTGCCGTAATGTTGTGAGGCGATCACGGCAGCCGTCGGTCCCGATTCAATGATACGCACCGGGAACTCAGTGGCTGTTTCGATGGAGGTAATGCCGCCAGAGGAGAGCATAATAAAAAGCTTGCCGTCAAACCCCAGCGATTGTAGCCTGGCATTGAGCTTTTTTAGATATCTGGAGGTAATCGGTTTGACGTAAGCGTTGGTTGCAGTGGTACAGGTACGCTCGTATTCCCGAATTTGCGGCAACACTTCCACGGAGGTTGACAGGAAAAGTTCCGGCGCTTCCTCTTCGACGAGTTTCCTGACCGCAATTTCATGTTCAGGGTTTTCGTAGGAATTGATCAGGCAAACAGCCAGAGATTCGATCCCGGTATTTTTAAGTTGCTGAATGACATTGCGTACTTCCTGAGGGTCCATCTCCTGCAATATTCGTCCATCGCTTGCAATTCTCTCATCGATCTCAAGCCTTCTGAATCGGGGTACCAAAGGTTCGGGATACTCAGAAAAAATATCGTAAGCGTCGTATCTCTTTTCTCTACCTAGTTCCAGAATATCCCTAAAACCTTTTGTGGTAATTAAACCAGTCTTCGAGCCCTTGCGTTCGATAATAGCGTTGATAACCAGCGTGGTGCCATGAATAACTTCGGTAACATGATCCATAAAACCTGGATTCTTTTGCAGAAACTGCTGAATACCAGTCTCAACGGCATCGGAGGGATCAGAGGGAGTTGTCAGGCATTTGTTCGTTTGAAATTCGCCTGTTATATCGTTGACCAATACGAAATCGGTGAAAGTGCCCCCAATATCGCACCCCAATCGGTAAGAATTCATCTAATCTCCCCACTGCTAATAATTGACCTGGACGTTATAATTGTCTCACATTGACTACTCAGGGTACGCAGGCATAAATACCTGAACATGCAGTATTGTACATAATAATGCCTGTGTCGTCCTTTTTATCGGCACTATAGTGCCTATGATGTATCTTCGTTTCCACACAGAAAGAAAATGTCTATGAATAAGCATTATCCCCTCCTTTTCGAACCACTGGATCTCGGTTTTACCATTTTAAAAAATAGAATATTGATGGGCTCGATGCACACCGGTCTGGAAGATCGTAAAAAACACTTCCCGAAATTAGCCCAGTACTTCGCCGAGAGAGCCAGGGGTGGCGTTGGACTGATGGTAACCGGCGGTTTCGCACCTAATCGCTCTGGTTGGTTAGCACCCTTTGCATCCAAACTGTCAAACAGGCTCGAAGCTAAAAAACACCTTCTTGTCACGGACGCAGTCCATCGTGAAGGGGGTAAAATTTGTCTGCAGATTCTACACGCGGGTCGATATGGTTACACACCACTCAGTGTGGCGCCTTCCAGGTTGAAATCCCCCATCACGCCTTTTAAACCCAGGGAACTTAGCAGTAAAGCGATCAGAAAACAGATTGAAGATTTCGCTCTGTGCGCACGGCTTGCGCAGAAAGCAAATTATGACGGGGTTGAGGTGATGGGTTCCGAGGGCTATTTGATCAATGAGTTTCTCGTCGAGCATACCAACAAAAGGCGTGACGAATGGGGTGGTAATTATGAAAACAGGATGCGTTTTGCCGTTGAAATTGTCAAAGCTATTCGGGCCGCGGTGGGGGAAAAGTTTATTATTATATTCAGACTGTCCATGTTAGATCTGGTCAATCAGGGCAGTTCGTGGAATGAGATAGTACTACTGGCAAGAGCCATCGAAGCAGCGGGTGCGACAATTATCAATACCGGTATTGGCTGGCATGAGGCCAGAATTCCTACAATCGCGACCATGGTGCCCAGGGCCGCGTATACTTGGGTGACTAAAAAGTTAAAAAATGAAGTCAGCATTCCGCTGGTGACCACTAACCGAATTAACACGCCCGAGGTTGCGGAAAAAGTATTAAGCGATGGTCATGCGGATATGGTGTCCATGGCCCGACCTTTATTGGCCGATCCTGAGTTCGCACTAAAAGCCAGTGCAGGCAGGGCGCTGGAAATCAACAGTTGTATCGCCTGTAATCAAGCATGTCTCGATCACATTTTTTCAATGCAAAGGGCGACCTGCCTGGTCAATCCCAGAGCATGTTATGAAAAAGAACTGAATATCAAACCTGCCCAAACAGTAAAACGAATTGCAGTTGTCGGCGCAGGCCCTGCAGGATTAGCCTGCTCCATCGTCGCCGCTCAGTGTGGGCATGAAGTAGTCTTGTACGAATCCTCCAGCGAAATTGGTGGTCAATTTGGAATTGCGCAACGCATCCCCGGAAAAGAAGAATTTGCTGAGACCATCCGTTATTTTTCTACCCAGTTAGGATTAGTCGGCGTAGAGCTACGGCTAAATCATAAAGCCACCTGTGAAGAGCTAAAAAGCGAAGCGCTCGATGAAGTAGTATTGGCATCGGGTGTAGTCCCCCGAACTCCGCCAATTCCCGGATCCAGCCATCCCATGGTACTAAGCTACGTCGAAGCCATCAAAAAGCAAAAACATGTCGGGAATCGGGTCGCAGTAATTGGTGCCGGTGGTATCGGTTTTGACATCGCCGAATTCCTCAGCCATTCAGGAGAATCTTCAATTCTTGATGTTGATAATTTTCTACAGGAATGGGGGATCGACAAAACTCTCGAAGCCCGCAGTGGCACCGAAGGGATAGTAAGTAAAATTGAACCTTCCCCCCGAGAAATTACAGTACTACAGAGGAAGACTACCAAACCCGGTACGGGACTAGGCAAGACAACTGGCTGGATTCACAGATTGGCACTACAGAAGAAAGAAGTGAAATTTCTATCTGGCGTCAACTACGAAAAAATTGACGATGAAGGTCTTCATATCTCTATAGACGGAGAGGCAAAACTGCTGGAAGTAGACAACGTAATTATATGTGCCGGGCAAGAGTCTAATCGAGATCTTTTTGATGAACTGGAAACAAGTGGAATCTCAGTTCACTTGATTGGTGGCGTTAAACTTGCCTCGGAACTGGATGCAAAACGTGCAATCAGAGAGGGTTGGGAGCTTGGGGTTTCGCTTTAAGAAAATCAGACCCGAACTCAGGCTTACTTAATAGTGGACAAGGCCGAGTATTGCATTGCATGGAAATGTGGATATGATTAAATCTACTGGAAGTAGATTTTTTCGCTGCGAATGCTGTAGTGTTTAATTCTAATTCGTACGATCTCTAATAAACTGGGAGGCTGTGTCATGGGAAGATCATCCTTGCTTGTTAACGTAATATTCTATCAAAATGATGTATTTTTACGCCGGTGTTGTTGTAAATCAAACACTTACATGATCGGTTCCGGTTTTATACGTCGTTTTGATGTCGAATTGTAGTTAGGTATAGAAATGATCTTATCGATTGCAGAGAGCATTGAGACGACGAGACAAGAAATTGCAACCTTCACAGGTGTAAATGTCACACTTGGGATGCCTGATAATCCAGAACAGGGTCTTTATCTTTTCCCTTATCTATTTTCATTAGATACGAGCTCTCGAAGTCTTCCTACAAATCTCCCTTCAAGAGATGAGGTATCTTCAATAGATCAACCCTATTATGTAAAATGTTTACTGATTCCCAATTCACCTATCGACTATACGGCACTAAGCAAAGGGTATGATTTTTTAAATTCCACCCCCCTATTAGAAACCAATAAGGAAACTCTCAGGTTTGTATTTGATAACATTGCTACAGAAGAGCTAACTAGACTTTTTATGAGTACAGGTGTTACATATCGGCTAACGATTCCCTTTATAATATACACTCCTATTGGGGACTTATGAGTAGTCACCTAACAAGGTATTCAAGCCGTTCGCTGTACTCACTTGGACGCTGGCGCTAATGCGCCATCGCCCCTTAATACAACGTTATATGGTTTTCTAAGGCAAAAAAGATAGTGGAGTAAATGAATAAACAGGCAGGAGATTATAATGAATGATGAAAAATATGAAGCAGCAAAGAGCAGAGTAAAAGAATTAAAAGATTTCTATAGAAATTTGTTTACCTATGCTGCAGTTAATATCCCTCTTATAATTATCAATCTCGTTACAAGCCCTGAAAGTTTATGGTTTTATTGGGTAACTATTTTCTGGGGAATAGGGATTGTTCTTCATGCCTTAAAAGTTTTTATACTTGATGGCAAATTCTTAGGCAAAGAGTGGGAGGAAAAAAAGATAAAAGAAATGATGGAAAAAGAGAGCCATTCTAAATGATAAA
>JAAENK010000222.1 GCA_024224415.1 Gammaproteobacteria bacterium
AGCTTAGGATAAGCTTGCGAGCCTCAACAAAATCAGGCTGATAACCAGAATTAATCTCATTAAAATTTCCACTGTGCCCCATATATATCTATTCTCACTCATCCGGTCCACCATGAAAAAGCACACTTTCCAGATAACGATCAATCGCAAAGCGGATCAAAACGCCTATCACAGCAGCAACTGGTACCGCCAGTAAAACACCGGTAAACCCAAACAAGGCACCACCGGCTAGCAGTGCAAATATAATCCAGACAGGATGCAGGCCGACTCTGTCGCCAACCAGGCGAGGGGTTAGAAAGTAACTTTCCAGGGTTTGTCCGGTAAGAAATATGCAGGCCACAATAATGATGGGTAGCCATTCATTAAATTGAAACAGAGCGATTCCAACCCCCACGATCAATCCTGTGGCCGCTCCCACGTAGGGAATAAAAGAAATCAAGCCGGTACCCAGACCTACCAGCAGGCCGGATTTCAAACCGACAATAGTTAAGCCGATGCCGTATAGCAGAGCTAACACCAGGCAAACGATGGATTGCCCACGTACAAAGGCTGCCAGGGTGCGGTCTATTTCTATAAACTGTGCTCGGATGATTGGTGCTGGACGACGTGGCAACCAGTTATTTATTTTCGCGGTAATCAAATCCCAGTCACGTAACAGGTAGAAGGCAACTACAGGTGTAATGACTATTAGCGATAACAGGTTGAAAAATGCCATACCGCTCTTCCATAGATTGCCTACCAGCCCGGTAAACCAGTTGACGGCATTTCCGGCAAACTCCTTTGCTGCATTTCGAATATCTTCCATGGTTTCCGGCGGTAGATCGGCGATGGTTTGCTCGATCCACGGTAGAGTTTCGGCGCGGATAGTTTCAATAATCCCCGGTATCATGTGAAACAGGTCCACTACCTGTCGCTGTAACAATGGGAACAGCAAGGTCATTAATAGAGCCATCAGCAGGAAGAATGTCAGCAATATGATGGTCGTGGCGATAGTTCTGGATAATTGTCGTTCTTCCAGCCAGTCTGCTACGGGGTCGAGAAAATAAGCTACCGCCATACCCGCCACGAACGGCAAAAGAATGCCGCTCAACAGGTTTAGCAACACCATGGTCAATGCGAAACCGATGACCCAGAATATTGCCTGTCGTTCGTAGCTCATAGTGTTTCTCCTTAAAATTGTATCGTAGTCTTGATTTTCGGTATGCGTATCTTACCTCAAACTAAAGCCGCTGAACTCGGTCATCTAAATAATAACTTCACTCCAGACAAGCTAATTAAACTGCCTATCACGATACCAAACCAGCGTTGTGATACTTTGAAAAATAATCGATTGCCGAACCAGAGCCCGAGTATTAAACCGGGGATAGAAAGCAATACCAATGGCAATATGTCCAGCGTCAACACGCCGCTTAAGGTATAGGAAATAATGCGAGTGATCGCCGAAGTCAGCAGTAACGGCAGCATGATACTGCGAAAGGCGTGTTTGTTGTAATGGCGATTAAAATGCCAGGCTAGAATCGGTGCGGTAATGCCGGATAAACCACTCATACCACCTGCTAAAAAAGATAACAGAATTTCTTTCGGCTTCAGTTGTATGGGCAAATTCTGATTGTTCGATGGCGATGAATGTCTGCCTGTCAGCATGATCCACAATCCCAGCGGTAGCAGCAGTACACCAAATACCAGATCAAAATAGATGACCGGCAGATAGCTGACTAACACGGCGCCTATTGTGGTACCTGTAATCATAGCCAGAATCATACCTAGCCAGAAAGGATTGTGTAGCAGGTTTCGATTGGGTCTAAACAGGCTGGCATTGGCGATCAGGTCGAGGCAGGCGGATAGCATAATCATTTCGCGCACACCAAAAATCAATGCACCAACCGGCACCATGATAATACCAGGCCCAAAAGTGGCGATGCCTTTTAAAACGAATCCAGCAAAGGATAAGGGTATGATCAGGAGCGTGGCTGGATCAATCACAGAATTGAAGCCTGCTTGTTCCCATCGCTCAAAGTGATATCGATTTCGTCACCACGTTCCAACTGCTTAACTGAGCTGACCAGCTTATCGCCTTTATTAATGGTAGCAAACCCACGTGCCAGGGTTTTCAACGGGCTTAGCGTATCCAGCGTTTTGGCCTGTAACGCCAGTTTATGCCGTGCGAGTAGCAGGTTTTGTTTGACTGTCAGGGTATTTTTATTACTGAGTTGATCGAGATATTGTTGATGTTGTTTGATGGAGATTAACGGACTACGTTGCAAAAAACCGGTTTGACAAAGAAGTAGGCGCGCCCTTTGCTGGGCGAGGTGGATTATCAGTTGATGGATCAATGCTTCACTGGCTAATTTTAGACGTAATTTAAATTGCTCGAAGCGACGTTGGGGGTGCAGATTGTTGAGATGTCTCTCCAGTTGATTTAACTGTTCCCGTTTTCCTGACAAGCGCAGTTGCATTTGCAGCAATAAACGACTGAGACGTTCGTCAATCATTTGCATCAGGTCCTGGCAATCGGGAGTGATGGTTTCTGCAGCGACCGAAGGTGTGGGTGCTCGAAAGTCGGCGACAAAGTCGGCGATGGTGAAATCGATTTCGTGGCCGATGCCGGTGACGATAGGAACCGGAAACCCGGACATCTGCCGCACCAGCGCTTCGTCGTTGAAACACCACATATCTTCCAGCGAGCCACCACCACGGATCATCAGCACGATGTCGCATTGTTCGAACCGTCTGACCTGATCGAGTGCGTGACCAATTTGCACTGCGGCGCTTTCGCCCTGAACCTGGGTGGGGAATATCGTCACCGGAATATGCGGTGCACGACGACGAATCACACTCAGTGCATCTCGAATTGCAGCGCCAGTGGGCGACGTAATAATGCCGATGTGCTGTGGTTGTTCGGGCAATGCCTGCTTGCGACTATTGGCGAATAAGCCTTCCATGTCTAACTGGTTTTTAAGTTGCTCGTAGCGCCGCTTTAGCTCGCCGACTCCGGCATCTTCGATATGATCGACTATCAACTGATATTCACCGCGTGCTTCGTAAAGCGTAACCTGCGCCTTCAACAACACCTGCTGACCATTCGCGGGCGTGAAACCCATGCGGCTGTTGCGTCCCTTGAACATCGCGGCGCGGCATTGGGCGCGTTCGTCTTTCAGGGTGAAGTACCAGTGGCCCGAAGCCGGGCGTACGAAGTTGGAAACCTCGCCTTCGATCCAGAGGCTGCCAATGCCTTCGGAAAGCATGGTTTTGACTTCGAAATTTAGCGCCGATACGGTCCAGACTGCATCGTTGGCGGAGAGCCTTGTTTTCATTTAGGTGATTTATCGATTTATTTCGCCGCAACAGTTTAACTCAACTCGACGAAACCCTATAATCGCGCTTTGCAAATACCCGCCGGAGCCATGCATGCGAGTCAGCCAGGAAGCCCTTACTTTTGACGATGTTTTACTGGTGCCCGCCAGATCTGAAGTCCTGCCCAACGACGCCGTTTTAAAAACCAGACTAACTAAAAGTATTGAGCTGAATATTCCCGTCGTTTCAGCCGCCATGGATACTGTTACCGAAGCCAGGTTGGGGATAGCCATCGCGCAGGAAGGCGGGCTAGGCATCGTGCATAAAAATATGTCTGTTGAGCAACAGGCCGCCGAGGTGGCGAAAGTAAAAAAATACGAGAGCGGCGTGATCAAGGATCCGATTACCATCCGCCCTGACACGACTGTGCGTGATGTGATTTCTTTAACCAACAGCCAAAAAATTTCTGGCTTGCCAGTAATTGGTGAGAACGGCCTCGCTGGTTTGGTAACCAAACGCGATCTGCGTTTCGAGTCGAATCTCGATCAACCGGTATCGTCGATTATGACGCCGCGCGATTCGTTGGTGACGATAGGTGAAGGTGCGGAGAAATCCCAGGTGCTCGAGTTACTGCATAAACACCGCATCGAGCGCTTGCTGGTGGTTGACGATGGTGGTGAATTAGCCGGCATGATTACGGTAAAAGATATCATCAAATCCAGCGTTTATCCGTTGGCTTGCAAGGATGAGCAGGGCAGGTTGCGTGTTGGTGCCGCAGTGGGTACCGGTGCCGAAACCGATGATCGTGTAAAAGCACTGGTCGAGGCCGAGGTCGATGTCATCGTAGTCGATACCGCGCATGGTCATTCGCGTGGCGTACTGGATCGTGTCAGCTGGATTAAGCAGCGTTACCCGGAAATCCAGGTGATTGGTGGTAATATTGCCACCGCGGCGGCAGCACGAGACCTGGCCGAGGCCGGCGCGGATGCAGTCAAGGTTGGTATTGGCCCCGGCTCGATTTGCACCACACGTATAGTTGCCGGTGTTGGCGTACCGCAAATTTCTGCGATCAGCAATGTCGCCGAGGCTTTGAAAGATTTAGATGTACCCCTGATCGCCGATGGTGGCATTCGATTCTCAGGCGATATTTCCAAGGCCCTGGTGGCCGGTGCGCATTGTGTGATGATCGGCAGTATGTTCGCCGGAACCGAGGAAGCGCCAGGTGAGGTCGAACTGTTTCAGGGTCGTTCCTATAAGTCTTATCGCGGCATGGGTTCCATCGCGGCGATGCAAAAAGGTTCCAGCGACCGATACTTCCAGGCCGACAGCGCCGATGAAAAACTCGTACCCGAAGGCATCGAAGGTCGAGTCCCGTTCAAAGGGCCACTGGTCGATACCATCCATCAGTTACTCGGAGGTGTACGTTCGAGCATGGGCTATGTCGGCTGCGGCACGATAGACGAATTGCGCACCAAACCCGAATTCGTCAAAGTAACCAGCGCAGGTATGGCCGAGTCGCATGTACATGATGTCACGATTACCAAAGAAGCACCGAATTACCGGGTATAACCATGTCGAGAGATTTGCACGATGATAAAATCCTGATCCTGGATTTTGGCTCACAATGTACCCAGTGGATTGCCCGGCGCGTACGCGAAGCCGGGGTTTATTGCGAGATTTATCCCTGGGACATTTCTTTTGACAGGGTAGAAAAATTCGCCGCCAGGGGAATTATTCTATCGGGTGGACCAGAATCCACACTGGCGGACGAAACACCTTTGGCCGCGATGGAAGTTTTTAATCTAAATATACCGATACTCGGAATCTGCTACGGTATGCAAACGATCGCCCGGCAGCTCGGCGGTGTGGTTGAGAATGTCGGTAAGAGTGAATTCGGTTACGCGCATGTGCGGGCGCGAGGCCATACCGAGTTATTGCGTGATATCCAGGACAGTGTTACTGAAGAAGGTCATGGCATGCTCGACGTGTGGATGTCGCACGGTGATCGTGTCGCTGAATTGCCACCGGGATTCAAGCTCATGGCCAGCACCGAAAGTGCGCCGATTGCGGGCATGGCAGACGAATCGCGAAAAATATATGGTTTGCAGTTTCATCCGGAAGTCACCCACACCAAACAGGGAGTAGCTATTTATAGCCGATTCTTGCACGAAATATGCGGCTGTGGATCGGCCTGGACTTCGGCCAATATCATCGAGTTGACGATTAATAATGTTCGTACACAGGTTGGCAAAGATCAAGTCATACTCGGTCTTTCCGGTGGTGTCGATTCATCTGTAGTTGCGGCCTTGTTACACGAGGCGATCGGCGACCAGCTCACCTGTATTTTTGTCGACAATGGTTTATTACGCTACCAGGAAGGCGACCATGTGATGGAGCAGTTTGCCGAACATATGGGCGTGAAGGTAATCCGCGTCGACGCCGAGGCGCGTTTTCTGGCGAAGCTCGAAGGTGTTTCCGACCCTGAGTTAAAGCGTAAAGCGATTGGCAACCTGTTCATCGAAATATTTGAAGAAGAAGCGGCCAGACAGAATGATGCCAGATGGCTCGCGCAAGGTACAATTTATCCCGATGTAATCGAATCGGCCGGTGCTTCAACCGGTAAGGCGCACTTGATCAAGTCGCACCACAACGTAGGTGGCTTGCCCGAGAATATGAAACTCGACCTGGTTGAGCCGCTGCGCGAGTTATTCAAGGACGAAGTACGTCGTGTCGGTGTCGAACTAGGTTTGCCCAAAGAAATGGTTTATCGTCATCCCTTCCCGGGGCCGGGTCTCGGTGTGCGCATACTCGGTGAAGTTAAAAAAGAGTTCGCCGATACGCTGCGGCTGGCCGATGACATTTTCATCAGTGAATTACGCGCCAGTGATTTATACGACCAGGTATCGCAGGCTTTCGTGGTTTTTCTACCGGTCAAATCGGTCGGCGTTACCGGCGATGGTCGGCGTTATAACCATGTCGTATCGCTACGTGCGGTGGAAACCATCGACTTCATGACTGCGCGCTGGGCGCATTTGCCCTACGAGTTTCTCGATCATGTCTCGCGTCGCATCATGAATGAAATCGATGGGATTTCGCGCGTGGTTTACGACATATCCGGTAAGCCGCCCGGCACCATAGAATGGGAGTGAGGGAACTATACATGAGGCATAATCGATCTGGGGTAGGGCAGACCTACAAAACGACCCATAGCACCACGGTTCCCCATAAACAATGACTACAGACCACGGCAACCGAAGGACAGAATGTCTGGTGACCTGTTGCTCTAATTAAGGCGGAAGGCCAGAAAGGCAGTGGAAGAGAGTAGACTCAGTCGGGAGGAATCCAGGAAGTTGAATAGATTGAGGCTGGATAGATGAGCTATTCAGGTGTATGCTGCTTACAGTTTTCTGCGTCGATAAGAAGGTGATCGCGGTTATTTTCATTATAGCAAATAATGAAGTGCCGGAAACTTGTCAAACGACATGGACATGGCTCTGAACTGTTAAAAATAGTTGAAGAGGAACAACAACTGGAGCCAGGGGCCAGACAATAATTTTCTAACGAGACGGCTTGCACCTACTCTTCCTGGTGAGCACGACGTAATAAGGGGAAATGAGTGGATAGCAATATCAATGTATTTGAAGTGTTTCCCTGGAATGAAAATTTTCGGACAGGTTGTTCGAAAATTGATGAACAGCATAAAGTACTAGTAAGTTTACTCAATAAGCTGTCAGAAGCGCTGATTACCCATACTGAATTTGAGTTAAATACTCTGCTGAATGAACTCGCCAGTTATGCCAAAGTTCACTTTGAAGATGAGGAAGCTATTTTTAAAGAAAGCTTCAGTAATGACCCCTGGTTTTTAGAACATGTAAATACACATAACTCATTTCTTCCATCTGTAATGAAAATAATGGAACAGGCCGATGATGAGCCACTGGTGGACATAATTGAAAAAATGGTTCACTTTCTAGTTCAGTGGTTAATGTTTCATATTATACATTCAGATAGACGTATGGTATTGACAATTAAAGCTTTGGAGTCTGGCATATCGATGGAAGAAGCTAAACTTACGGCTGAAAAAGAAATGAGTGGCTCAGAGAAAATACTCATTGATGCCATACTTCATATGTATAGTGAAATGTCTTCCAGAACAATTGCCTTGATGAGGGAAGTGGACGCAAGAAAGGCAGTTGAGATACAACTAAATGAAGCAAATAAAAAGCTTGAGGA
>JAAENK010000223.1 GCA_024224415.1 Gammaproteobacteria bacterium
AGAGTTAGCTTTAAGCGATCATGAAATGCATGAAAAGGCCGTTAATTTAATGATTTATGGGGGTCTGGATAAGCAGACTGCTGTCGGAATTTGCGAGACTATTTTGTCGTTATCAGATAGCCGAGAAAGCGTGGAGATATTCAGTCAATTTATTTTCAGGCTCAATATACCGTCATTGCGGACTTGATCCGCAATGAGGTTAATGTTATTTCGATAATACTAGTAATATAGTTGACAATTTAAAATTCACTGCTATTATTACTCGCATGAAACTTGAAACCGCAGCTCATATTCTCAGTAAAATCGGCAATCCAACCAGATTGAAAATCGTGCGCTTGCTGGTTCGTACTGGGGAGCAAGGCATGACTGTTGGAGCCATCCAGAAAAAACTCAATATTCCCGGCTCCACCCTGACTCACCATATTTTGAATCTAAAGAATGCCAACATTATTCGACAGGAACGTCAGAAGGCCAGTTTGTACTGCATTTTGGAGTACACGCAACTGAATAAGCTAGTGGCATATCTGACCGAAGAATGCTGCATCGACGAGAAATGCTCATGATTTCTTCACATTATTTTTTTAACTCTATTATTTCGATTATTCTAGAACTATGAATACATACACAGTCACAGAAGATAATAACACCACCCCTTCCCTGTTAATGCAGTTCTTTACAGATCGCGTTGTCCTGGCAATCATTGCGATGCTGGCATTACTGTTTGTTTTCGATCAACCACAGGTAATACCGAGTATCACCAAAACACTTGGTGCACTTTGGCAAATGTTACCGTTCTTTTTACTGGCAATTGGTTTCGCTGCTTACGCCAAAGCCAGTCAGGCCGATGCGTTAATCGCCAAAGCATTTAGTGGACATCCCCTGCGATCCACCCTGCTAGCAGCATTGGTTGGCGCAATTTCGCCATTTTGTTCCTGCGGTGTGATCCCGCTAATTGCGGCCATGCTGGGCGCAGGTGTGCCACTGGCACCGGTTATGGCATTCTGGATAGCCTCACCAATAATGGATCCTGAAATGTTTGTTATCACTGCCGCCGGTATCGGCTTCAATTTTGCGGTCGCCAAAACACTGGCTGCTATGGCAATGGGCCTGTTTGCCGGTTATAGCGTGTTATTGATCCAGAGGCATGGCTTATTATCCAGCCCATTAAGAAATGATTTTAATAGCGGTTGCCAGTCAAGTTGCGACAGCAACAGCAGTCCTAAGGTAAAGTGGCGGTTCTGGCAGGATGCAAGTCGCGTAACCGCTTTTACTGGAGAGAGTATCAACATCGGGGTTTTTCTGGGCAAATGGCTTACCCTGGCCTTCTTCCTCGAGAGCCTGATGATAGCCTACATATCTTCAGACTGGATCGTGAGTTATGTCGGTGCCGACAACGCTTTTGCGATTCCTATTGCTGCGATTGTTGGTGCACCTTCTTACCTGAATGGTTACGCGGCAATTCCACTAATTTCAGGATTGCTCGAAATCGGCATGACACCCGGTGCAGCGATGGCTTTTGCTACTGCCGGAGCGGTTTCCTCGGTACCAGCAGCAATCGCGGTTTTTGCATTGGTAAAAAAACCTGTATTCATACTTTATCTAATACTTGGATTAATCGGCGCAATGACCTCTGGTTGGGTTTTCCAAGTGTCTGGCGGGACAATTTAAAAATTGACTAATCCAACGCCGACAACCCGATGAAGAGAGTCCTGTAAATTATTTCCTGGCGGTAACGACAAGATCAACCCGCCGATTTATTGCACGTCCTTCTTTTGTTTCGTTCGATGCAATTGGTCTGGACTCACCGTAACCGAAATAACCTATTTGATAACCACCACTTAGAGAACCCAGATAAGTCGCCACCGACTGCGCGCGCTTAT
>JAAENK010000224.1 GCA_024224415.1 Gammaproteobacteria bacterium
GTGAAGCCTTTAGTCAACTCAATGGTAAATGCGCCAAAACCTTTCCTTCGCACCGGCCTCTGCTGTCCATGGACAGGATCTATTTTCGCGGTATCGATTTACTCGACTCGTACTGTTTCGAGCGTCAGCCGTGGGGGGAACTGTCGGACCATTTGCCCTTATACGCACAGTTCACAATTTGAATAGTCCGGGCGTGTTGCCAAACAGAAATCTTTATTTTGATCCTGAGACATATTTTCGTGATCTGATTTCAGATATCGATAGTGCCTGCCATGAAGTTATTCTCGAAACCTACATATTCACTCTGGACGATACCGGGGTTCGGGTTCTGACAGCCCTGTCGGGAGCGGCAGCTCGGGGCGTTAAACTGAAAATCCTGATCGATGGGGTGGGTTCCTACAGGGATTCCGGATTGATCGCGGAGCAATTGAAGTCGCCTGACTGCGAGCTTCGTGTGTTCCACCCATTACCCTGGGACTTTTCGGTGTACCGCAGGGCATTGAAAGCCGGACACTGGTACTCAAAGGTTTTTTTTCTCCTTGCCTCGATTAACCATCGAGATCATCGAAAACTGTGCCTGATCGATAACCAGATTGCGTGGCTGGGCAGCTATAACATAACCGCTGATCACGCGAATCACAGTTCTGGTGCTGGCGATGGACACTGGCATGACACCGGTTTGCGGGTATCCGGGTCGGTCGTCGCTAGACTGGCAGACAACTTCGACCAGGTATGGCAGCGCAAATCGGGGGGGATCGCCGAGCGTTCGCGACATTACCTGGCAAGAGAAGAGATTACCCGGCGACGACAACCGGAACTGCATTTATTGAATGTGCTGGAACTGGCGCAACAGCGCATCTGGATTACCAACGCCTATTTCAATCCCAGCAACAAGGTGCTCCGAATTTTAAAGCGAAAGGCGAAGCAGGGCGTCTCGGTTCAACTGATTGTACCAATGCGCTCGGATATTATTTTCTTTCCGCTTTTGTCACGCAGTTTTTACAATGATCTGCTACAGGCCGGCATTCGCGTGTTCGAATATGCTGATCGAGTTCTTCATTCAAAGACCATGCTCATCGATCAGCAGCTTTTGGTGGGGAGTACCAATCTGAATTATCGCAGCCTGTTTCATGACCTTGAACTTGACATGTTGCTGGCCGATGCTGCCACCGTCGAGCAAATGGAAGAACGATTTTGCCGTGACGTTAGCGATAGCGTAGAGATCACGCCACGTCACTGGGAACAGCATCCATGGTTGTTCAAGCTACTCGGCTGGCTATCACGGTTTCTTCGCTACTGGTTGTAAATCGGGTGCGCGCAATGCTTCGTAGGGTGCGGCGCCGGAAGTCAGGCCGTAGTATGAATCGCTCAGGGCAGGGCCGCAATGCAGCAAAAGAAGATACCTAAACTATACTCATTGACCCGGTGACAAGATATATCGCATTCCGTCAGGGACTTCAGGGGATCGTCATTGTGCGTTTTAGCCATGGGCCGCAACCATTGGTTGTCAGACGTGGTTTGGCCTGACGTTTCCCTGAAAAATTGAGTACGATGCATATTGTCGCCGAATTAACAATAAGCGGCTGAACGAGCGATATGGATTTAATGCTATTTACAGCGCTAGCCAAGCTAAAGATAATGACCGAACTCGCCTTAATGCTGACCTATGAATACAACTAGAAACACTTTCACCTGGCGCTCAAGATCAACTTTTGTCATTGTGGCGGCCGGGGCGACCATGAGTCTCAACGACTTCCTGACTTTTCCGGTGCTCGCCGCCCAAAATGGGGGTGGGGCATTCCTGTTGCTGTATATCCTGTTTCTGTTCGTTTTGGGGCTGCCATTGTTAATGGGTGAATTGATGCTGGGACGCCTGGCCCGAAGCGATCCCCCTGCAAGCCTGAAATCTTTATCCGAGAAGTACAAGGCGTCAGCTTTTTGGGAGTTCGCGGGTCTGGGCTCTATGCTTGCGGCTTTTCTGATCACTGCAACTTTAAGCGTTGTAGCCGGCTGGTCGCTTGCCTACTCCGTCAAATCAGTGGTGGGTGTTTTTGATGGGGCAACCCTGGAAAGCGCTAATTTGATGTTCGATGCGTTGATGGCCGATAGCGAGCGCATGACCCTCTGGCATACTTTGTTCATGGTTATTTTGATTGCGATTTGCGCTCAATCGGTCAAGTCAGGCGTTGAACGTCTGACACCGATACTGGTTTCGGTGATGATTCTCTTGCTGGTGATGGGAGTTGTTCTCGTGCTGACGTCGTCGGGCATGCAGGACAGCATTCGCTACATTCTCTATGCGGATTTTTCCACCATGGACGCGCGGACCCCAATTGTCGCGTTACAGCGTGCCTTCTATACGCTTACCCTGGGCATCGGCGTGATGGTGGCTTATGGCCGGTACCTGCCAACCGAAGTATCGATTGGATACTCGGCAACCCTCGTAATCGCGGTCGACCTGTTGTTTACCCTGTTTACCAGCCTGTCAATCAACGCCTTGATACTGTCAACCGGTCATCTGCCCGGCATTGATAGCCAGTTTGCATTTCGCGTCATGCCTGTCATTTTGGAGGGCTTCTCTTCTGCAAACCTGCTCAACACGTTGTTTTTCCTGTTATTGACTCTGGCTGCGTTGACAACCTCTATCGCCTTGCTCGAGGCCCCCATCACCTATTTCCAGCGCAAATGCAATATTTCCAGGTTGAGAGCGGCGGTGTCGCTTGGTATCGGCACCTGGCTATTTGGCCTGGGTGTCGTGTTGGCGCACAGCGTCTGGAATGGAGACGGCTTCACCATTGCCCTGTTTTATGGTGGCGAAGCCATCCGCCTGGTCAATAACGCCGGATTTCACGATGTGCTGGTGTTTATTTCCAGTCACTTCATCCAACCATTTGCAGCATTGCTTCTGTGTCTGTTCGTCGCCTGGAAAATACCACGCGAGTTCAGCCATAAAGAATTGGCTTTATCGAGAGATTACTATTTTGAAATATGGAGCTACCTGGTGCGTTATATCGTCCCGGTATTACTGCTGCTAGTGATGCTGGCTGCGCTCGGAATTATCTGAAATGCCGGAAATCAGGCGCAGCGCGTTGATGCCTTACCCGGCTCGTTTCATGTATGACGTGGTTAACAATGTCGATAGCTACCCTGATTTTTTGCCCTGGTGTGGTGGCGTTGAAACTCACCGGATGGATGAAACCTCGATGGAAGCTTCAATTTTGATGCGCGGCGCCGGATTGAACCACTGGTTTAAAACCCGCAACTCCATGGAACCCGGCAAGTCGATTGCAATGGCGCTGCTCAAGGGGCCCTTCAGCAAACTGGAGGGCTTGTGGCGTTTTACCCCGGTCGACCCCGAGGGCTGCAAGGTGGAGTTGGCGCTACAATATGAATTGAAACAGGGCCTGGCGGCCGTTATTATCGCGCCGGCATTTTCTCGTATCGCCAATACGATGGTCAGCTCTTTTTGTGAGCGAGGCAACGATCTATATGAACCGTAAAACCCGGGTCGAAGTTGCCTATGCGATGCCACAAAGACAATTAATTCTCGAATGCGAAGTCGACCCTGACACCAGTCTCCGTGACGCGGCCAGGCAATCCGGAATCGATCATCACTTCCCCGAGATTGATCTGGAAGGCTGCAGGCTTGGCATATTTGGTAAAACAGTCGCGGACGACTACACCCTGGCCGACGGTGATCGTATCGAAATCTACCGCCCGTTAATCGCAGACCCAAAGGAAATTCGGCGCCAGCGCGCGGCGAAAGGCTTACAGATGAAAAAGGGTGGGGGTGCTATCAACCAGGGCTGAGAGTTCCTTCAATTTCATAGAGCAAATCATTCTTGAAAGACAGTCTCATCTGACGCTTTTCAACTTTCCCGTCATCGCCGGTTTTCAGATAGAAATAGTAATACCACTGGTCGGGCTGATACAAATCAATGACCGCTGGCGAACCAAGCAAAAACACGACCTGTTTTCTGGACATCCCGATTTCCAGCTGCTGCTCGAGGCCATCATCAATACGATTACCCTGGGGGATATCCATTCGATAGAGACAGCCTGGCAATGTTACAATGAGGCTGCTGACAACAATAATGGTTTTTAGTAAACGTAATATCATACGGCTGATTGTTGCGAAACAGGGCAAGATGATACTGCCCCGGCCGATATGCTGCAAATACTGTGAGAACTTTCTATGAAATCTACTGACATTAAGAAAGCAGGTTTGAAGATTACCCTGCCACGGATGAA
>JAAENK010000225.1 GCA_024224415.1 Gammaproteobacteria bacterium
AAAAATGTTTAAGAATCTGAAATTGAAATATCTGCTTGCGATCAGCATGACGGTGGTTAGTTTAATACCGATTGTCGGGCTCGGAATTTTTACCCTGAAATCGGTCGGGGACGAACTGCACAACCAGGGTTTTAATCAACTGGAATTGGTATCGGCGAACAAGAAAAGCCAGATAGAAGCGTACTTTGAAACCATCAATAGCCAGGTGCAATTCATCTCCGAGGATAAAACCACCATCGAAGCAATGAAAGGGTTTGCACGGGAATTTGCCCATTTACCGGCTACTATGAGCGGCCAGACCGGCGATTATGAATCCAGTGTTTCCGGCTATTACAAGCAGTCATTCGCCCGTGAATACAGTAACCAAAACGGAACATCGGTGGATACCACGGCCTTAATGCCCCGGTCTACGACGTCCCTGATGGCACAATATCTATATATCTCGAATAATCCACATCCGCTCGGCAGCAAATCCGAACTGTTGGATGCCGGGGATGGCAGTGGATACAGCAGTTTACACGCAGAGTTTCATCCCTTGTTCAAGAGTTATCTGGAAAAATTCGGTTATTACGACATCTTCCTGATTGAACCCGAGGAAGGTCGTATCGTGTATTCGGTTTTCAAGGAACTCGATTACGCAACCAGTCTAAAGTCCGGGCCCTATAGCAATACCAATTTCGCGCGGGTGTTCAATGAAGCGCTAACGCTGTCCGATCCAAACGATTTTGTCATCGAAGACTTTGAAAAATATCTGCCATCCTATGACGCCGGTGCTTCCTTCATTGCTTCCCCGATTTACGATGGCAACAGCCTGGCCGGTGTACTTGTTTTTCTGTTGCCTTTCGGCAAAATCAATGGAATCATGCAACTCACCGAGGGTATGGGTGAAAGCGGTGAAAGCTACCTGGTCGGGGATGATTTTCTGATGCGTTCGCAGTCACGATTCATCGAAGAGAGCACCATCATCTCGCAGCGCGTCGATAGTGAAACGGTAAAGTTGGCGATTGATGGCAAAAGCGGCTCCAAAATTATCGACGATTATCGCGGTATTTCTGTTTTGTCCGCGTACGGTCCGCTCGACCTGGCCGGATTGAACTGGGTCATGATCAGTGAAATCGAGGAGTCGGAGGCATTTGCGGGATTGGTGAACATTCAGTACGGATTTATGATCGCCGTTTTCGTTTCGATGGCTTTTATCGCAATGTTGGCATTTGTTGTGATCAGACGCATTATAGGCGCCCTCAACTCCGGTCTCCAGGTGGCGCAAAAGATCAGCCAGGGCGACTTCAGTTCGGTGATCGAGATAAAGAGCAACGATGAAACGGGCCAATTGCTGCAATCGCTGCAAGTGATGCAGGATAACCTGAAGGAGCGTATCGAGGCCGATGCGCGCGTCGCTGTAGAAAACGGGCGCATCAAGACGGCGCTGGACAGCGTCGAGGCCAACGTGATGCTGGCCGATGTCGATATGAATATCATCTATCTGAACACTGCGGTGACAAATATGATGAAAGAAGCCGAGCCGAAGCTGCGCGAAGCACTGCCCGGGTTCGATGCGAACAAGCTGATCGGCACCAATATCGACAGTTTCCACAAAAACCCGTCCCACCAGCGCGCATTGC
>JAAENK010000226.1 GCA_024224415.1 Gammaproteobacteria bacterium
GGTACGCTTGCCTGTTCTGTTAATACTAAGCCTGTCGGATCAATAAGACCTGTTACAGTAAGTTTACCGTCAATCGTTACTTCATTTGTTGAATAATCATAAGTGAATTTCGTATCACCGCCAAAAGTCCCTCCGGAATTATACTGCACTGACTTATCAGAGCCTCCAGGGTTTGTAACCCCAGGAATCGAAACGCTGGAACTCTGAGCACCAGTGACCCTAAAACTTGATTGCGTGTGAAACTCTGCCTGGGCGGTAAGGCTCAAATCAGTTGCATCCTGGACAACGAGCAACGAACATCTGTAAAGCGTAAAAGGTAATGGCGATTTTTCTGTGAATGATTCGCTGCCAAGCGCAGCCAATGCTGCTGATTTTGTGGCAAACTCTTCTTGTCCATATGCTACGTAAGCATCTCCTGTCCTGCTCCTGAAAATACGCTGAATTGTCCAATATCCGGCCGTGGTGGTTGCGAGCGTTCCGGTTCCGTCGTCATATTGTGACGGATCAATCGTAGTTGTTGCAGCACCGTCATAAATAACAGACAGTCCAGCACCCGCTGAACGATACACTTTTTGAAATGATAACGCCGTATCACTTGCGAGTGTTATAATATCGGATAATGCCGGGTCGGTTCTAAAGTTTGAACCGATCATGTATGCATTACCGCCGACCACATCAATGTTTACATTTGAACCGTTTGCACCGTAAACATTACCGTCGATATTAGCCGGGCCGATCACTAAATTAATAAAATCGGTGAATGAGCCGATGCCGTCATACCCGAGATTTCCAGGGGCTGTGATAGCCGATACAATTGTGCTGCTAATATGAGTAGCCGATCCGAACCAAATTACATTATGAGCATCTTCTATCGATATAGCGGTTGCCAGCCGCATCTCAATTGCACCATTAGCATCATAACCAAATAAAGTTGTTCCGTCTGTCGCTATATGCGGCGTAACAATTGTTGATGCACTATTCCATGTGACATCCGAAATAATAGGGTTTTCAGGGTCGTCGTAGTTTGCCACAATACCACGTCCGGCTGTCCAGTTAACAGCAATGCTTGACGCAATAGAAATAACGCCGCCCTCAAGTAAACCGGTTGTCTGAAAACGCGACGCTTCTGCTGATGGTGATTGCCATGCATCCCATGCGTCAGAATTTGTCGAAAAATCTGTTGCCTGCGCCCCTGCTGTATTACATATATAAACGTCACGATCCTGCCATATCTTGTCACCTTTGGCATAGGTCTTTGCTTTCCACGGCTGA
>JAAENK010000227.1 GCA_024224415.1 Gammaproteobacteria bacterium
AAATAGATTTTATTGATAACGCCAAACTGAAACAAAATTTTCTCCTGCGTGTTTGGTGCACTCGATGGCACACCAAACACGCAGGAAATAAAAACGGGAAGGTCATGGAAGACTAGCAACAGCTCCATCATTCCGTGCACCAAGTTGCTGCCAGGTAAGAAGTGTAATTGTGTTATTCACAAACGCAGTAGCGCCGTCAGCCATGGCTACATTGACACCACTTGGATGCCGACTTCGTGGTGGAGCAAAACCGTCTGATCCATTATCCATCATCATGCCCCACTTACCTGAACCACCACTTGGGTATTCCCAATTCGGTGGTGCGGCACAGTTGATCATCGAATTCCCATGTCCAAACCAACCCCACCAGGAACCACCAGTCGCATTCCAGTCACCGCTAGCAGCTAACGCCTGCCCGAATGTATCAAGCTGGGCGGCAGAAATAAAACTTCGCTGATTGTTGGGCACTGTGGCGGCAGCTTGCCTTGCCGCATTTCTTGGATAGAGCTGCTCACTATCATCACCAGTCCCGGTAAGAATTTCTGAAGCCATGATTGTCTTCGATAGTCCGTCGGTAAACTCCTCGAACGAAAACCCATCGACGTACTGTTTTGTACGGTTCGCATCACTGTTATCTGACACGCGACCCCTGTGAGTAAATCCATTACAATTGATGCTACTGCAAGCCCACGGAGCTGTATCGAGCCCATTGCCGACTCGAGTTGTGCTGCCTGACGAAAACCCATAGTTCGCATCACCACGATTTGCATTTGAGCTTCCGTTCGGCAAGTC
>JAAENK010000228.1 GCA_024224415.1 Gammaproteobacteria bacterium
ACTTAATGTACCGCCTATGGACTCGATTAAATATCGCGCCATAGCTTGTGTAACTGATGCCAGAATCGGACTGCAGTTACTATCGGCAGGTTTAGCTGGGTAAAGATCGGATCCAGACTGGATTTCATATGCTAACCAGTCGCAGCAGGAATGGCAGGAGATCCAAAAAAATACTGTTTCGGCTGCCGATGATACTACTAATCCAAGTGATGCCCAGGTAGTTGCCGCGGTTAATCAAAGTGTCGCTGATAACGCAATTGTGGTGGCTGCAGCCGGTAGTCTCCCTGCCGAACTTCACAAGCACTGGAACAGTGCGCAAGTCGGGGGATATCATCTTGAATATGGGTACTCCTGTATGGGTTATGAAATCGCTGGTGGTGTCGGGGTTAAACTGGCAGAACCTAATCGGGAAGTGGTGGTAATGCTGGGTGATGGTTCCTACCTGATGATGAATTCAGATATCGCTACCGCGGTCAGCCTTGGTCTGAAAATCACCATTGTGGTATTGGATAATCGGGGCTTTAGTTGTATCAACCGTTTACAAATGGCCACCGGTGGCGCCAATTTTAATAATCTATTAGATGATACCAAAAATGCAGGGCTTGCCGAAATCGATTTTGCCGCACATGCCAGATCTATGGGGGCAATAGCCAGTCATGTGGCAAATGTGGGCG
>JAAENK010000229.1 GCA_024224415.1 Gammaproteobacteria bacterium
CAACAAATTTGTGAAATAAGTTCAAGTATAAATTGCTAAATCATAAGAAAGAAAATGAATACATTATTTGATAAAATATGGGATGCACATGTGGTTACGACGGTCGAAGACGGGCCTACACAGTTGTATATCGATCGTTTATACTGTCATGAAGTAACCAGTCCGCAGGCATTTGCCGGATTGCGTGCTCGCGGCATCGGATGCCTGCGTCCCGAAAAGATTATTTGTATGCCCGATCACAATACTCCCACTCACGATCAGGATAAACCGATTGAGGATGAGGTATCGAAAACGCAGGTAGATACACTGACGAAAAATGCCGCCGATTTCGGATTGACCCATTATGGAATGATGCATCCGAAAAACGGTATCATCCACGTTGTTGGACCTGAGCGTGGCCTCACCCTGCCCGGCATGACCATTGTTTGTGGTGATTCGCATACGTCGACCCACGGAGCGATGGGGGCAGTGGCTTTTGGCATCGGAACCAGTGAGGTAGAGATGGTACTGGCATCGCAATGTATCTTGCAGTCGAAACCTCAAACCATGCGTATCACCATCGATGGGAAGTTGGGCAAAGGAGTTACCGCCAAGGATGTGGCTCTTTATATTATTGCTAAGATGACAACCAGTGGTGCGACGGGCTATTTTGTAGAATACGCCGGCGAAGCCATTCGCAGTTTGTCGATGGAGGGTCGCCTGACCCTGTGTAACCTCTCGATTGAGATGGGCGCGCGCGGTGGTATGATTGCTCCCGATGAGACGACCTTCGCTTACATTCGTGGTAGAGAAAATGCACCGGCGGGTGATGATTGGGACACTGCTTTGGCGTATTGGAAAACACTTAAGAGCGACGAGGATGCCGTATTCGATTGTGAAGTAACGTTCTGTGCCGAAGAGATTGAGCCGATGATTACCTATGGCACGAATCCGGGCATGGGTATGGGCATCACACAGCACATACCCACTACCGAGCAGATGAGTGAGGCCGGAAAAACGTCTTTTATCAAGTCGCTCGAATATATGGGCTTTGCCCCCGGCGAATCGTTGTTGGGTAAGAAAATCGATTATGTATTTATCGGCTCATGCACCAATGGGCGTATAGAAGATTTCCGCGATTTTGCTTCGATTGTGAAGGGCAAACAGAAGGCCGATCACGTAGTGGCCTGGATTGTGCCCGGCTCGTGGGAGGTAGACAGGCAGTTGCGCGAAGAGGGATTGGATGCACTCTTTATCGAAGCAGGTTTTGAGATTCGACAACCGGGATGTTCGGCCTGCCTGGCGATGAACGATGATAAAATTCCTGCCGGCAAATATGCCGTATCGACCAGTAACCGTAACTTTGAAGGCCGTCAAGGCCCCGGAGCGCGTACGCTGCTAGCCAGCCCGCTGGTAGCTGCTGCTGCTGCCGTAACAGGAGTGATAACCGATCCAAGAACATTTCTTTAATATGACCCAACCGATGAAAACAAAATTCAATATACTTACCAGTACGTGTGTACCCCTTCCGTTAGAAAATGTAGATACCGATCAGATTATTCCCGCCCGCTTTCTGAAAGCAACCACCAAAGAGGGGTTTGGCGAGAACCTGTTTCGCGACTGGCGTTACGATAAGCAAGGCCATAAAATCGAATCGTTTGTACTGAACGACCCCACCTATGGCGGACAAATACTGGTTGCAGGTAAAAACTTCGGTTCAGGTTCGAGCCGTGAGCATGCGGCATGGGCCATTGCCGACTATGGGTTTAGAGTGGTTGTATCGAGCTTCTTTGCCGATATTCACAAAAATAACGAGCTGAATAACTTCGTGTTGCCTGTGGTGGTTACCGAGGGGTTTCTGGCAGAACTATTCGAGTCGATAGCACAGAACCCAAAGATGGAGGTCGAGGTAAACCTACCTGCACAGACCATCACCAATAAGGCGACCGGCAAGAGCGAATCGTTCGAAATCAACTCGTATAAGAAGCTCTGTCTGGAAAACGGGCTCGACGACATTGACTTTCTATTATCTAACAAAGATAAAATCACAGCATGGGAAAATGCGTCAAAATAGAGATCATGGACACCACGCTTCGCGATGGTGAACAGACCAGCGGGGTTTCTTTCGTTCCTCATGAAAAGCTCATGATAGCGAGGCTGCTGCTCGAAGAACTGAATGTCGACCGGGTAGAGGTGGCTTCGGCACGTGTATCGGAGGGTGAGTTCGATGCCGTAAAGATGATCTGCGACTGGGCAGCGCGCCGCAACTTACTGCAAAAGGTAGAGGTACTGGGATTTGTCGATGGGCACTTATCGCTCGACTGGATTCACGACACCGGATGCCGGGTCATCAACTTGCTTTGCAAAGGCTCGTTGAAGCATTGCACTTACCAGTTAAAGAAGACGGTCGACGAGCATCTATCCGATATACTCGACGTAGTGAGTTATGCGAACGACCTCGATATCGAGGTCAACGTCTATCTGGAAGATTGGAGTAACGGCATGAAGGACTCGCCCGAGTATGTGTTTCAGTTGGTCGATGCCTTGCGGCAAACATCGATCAAACGATTTATGCTGCCCGATACCTTGGGTATATTGAATCCCTTGCAAGTAATTGAGTTCATGCGTAAGATGAGAAAACGCTACCCCGACGCACACTTTGATTTTCATGCGCATAACGATTACGATCTGGCGGTGAGCAACGTGTTGGCAGCCGTTCTAAGCGGTGCACAAGGGTTGCATACCACCATCAACGGACTAGGCGAGCGAGCTGGAAATGCACCACTGGCCAGCGTTCAGGCTATATTGAAAGATCATTTCAATGCCATCACCAATGTGGTAGAGAGCCGCCTGAACGATGTGAGCCGGGTGGTGGAGTCTTATTCGGGTATTACCATCCCTGCCAATAAGCCGCTGGTCGGCGAAAATGTGTTTACGCAAGTCGCCGGTGTACATGCTGATGGCGATAATAAAAGTAATCTTTACTGTAACGATTTGCTTCCGGAGCGTTTCGGGCGTGTGCGCGAATATGCTTTGGGCAAAACTTCGGGCAAAGCCAATATCCGGAAAAATCTCGAATCATTGGGACTACAGCTCGACGAAGAGTCGATGCGTAAAGTAACCGAACGGATTATCGAACTGGGCGATAAGAAAGAATTGGTGACACAGGAAGACCTGCCCTACATCATATCCGATGTCTTGAAGCACGACGGTGTTAATAATAAGGTGAAGCTGAAAAGCTACTTCGTAACGCTTGCCAATGGACTCAAACCGATGGCAACGCTCAGTATTGAAATTGATGGGAAGCTCTATGAGGAGAGTTCTTCGGGAGATGGACAGTATGATGCTTTTGTGCGTGCCCTCCGCAAAATTTACAAGATCACGCTGGGGCGCAAATTCCCGATGTTGCTCAATTATGCCGTTTCCATTCCTCCCGGTGGTCGTACGGATGCTTTCGTGCAAACGGTGATTACCTGGAGTTTCAATGATAAAGTGTTCCGTACCCGCGGACTGGATGCCGACCAGACAGAAGCGGCTATCAAAGCGACCATTAAAATGTTGAATATAATAGAAGAATAAGAAAATGAAATTGAATATTGCTGTCCTTCCGGGCGATGGAATCGGCCCCGAAATAATACGCGTAGCACTGGATGCTACCCAAGCTGTTTGCGATAAATTTGGCCACGAGTTGCACTACGAATATGGTATCTGTGGTGCCGATGCCATTGATAAAGTGGGCAACCCTTATCCCGAAGAAACGCATGAACTCTGTATGCGCAGTGATGCCGTTCTTTTTGGTGCCGTGGGCCATCCCCGATTTGACAATGATCCGTCGGCTAAGGTGCGTCCGGAACAAGGATTATTGGCCATGCGTAAGCGGTTGGGGCTCTATGCTAATATCCGTCCGGTTACTACGTTCGAGAGTTTGATTCATAAATCTCCCTTGCGTGCCGATTTGGTTCGTGGTGCCGATTTTATGTGTATTCGCGAGCTGACCGGTGGCATGTATTTCGGGCGTCCGCAAGGACGCAGCGAAGATGGCAACACCGCCTATGATACCTGTGTGTACACTCGCGAAGAGATTACCCGTATCGTTACCCTAGCCTATGAGTATGCCATGAAGCGCCGGAAGAAATTGACCATTGTCGATAAGGCGAACGTATTGGCCACTTCTCGTTTGTGGCGTGAGGTTTCCAAGGAGATTGCTCCGCTCTATCCCGAGGTCGAAACCGAGTTTATGTTTGTCGATAATGCCGCCATGCGTATGATTCAATGGCCTACAGCTTTTGATGTGATGGTGACTGAAAATATGTTCGGTGATATTCTGACAGACGAGGGCTCGGTGATTACAGGATCGATGGGGCTACTGCCATCGGCTTCTATCGGTACACATACTTCGGTATTTGAACCGATTCACGGCTCGTGGCCGCAGGCCGCCGGACAGAACATAGCCAATCCGCTGGCTACCATTCTTTCGGCAGCGATGATGTTCGACTATGCTTTTGGTTTGAAGGAAGAGGCGGCTCTCATTCGTCGTGCGGTCGATGCATCCATGGATGCTTACGTACGCACACAGGATATTCAGGCAGACAACCGGCCGGCTTATAGCACTTCCGAAGTAGGACAATGGATTCTCGATTATCTCTCTAAATAAGTTCTATCTTTTTTATACACAGAAGATTCTATAAGTATTAGGATTTTCTGTGTATATATATCTGCTATTCAATAACAGTTTTTATACATTCGGCGAACATTGTGTCTGTATTTTTTGTTAATTTTGTATCCTATAATAGGTTCATCCGATAAATGCGTAGTTAATAGCTAAAATAAGCTGGTATATTATACCTTTGATTACCGCTAATCAAAACGCATATGTA
>JAAENK010000230.1 GCA_024224415.1 Gammaproteobacteria bacterium
CGATGATGAAGCCATGCACTACGACGCAGATTATGTTCGTGCGCTGGAATACGGTATGCCACCAACCGCGGGGGAGGGTATAGGTATCGACCGTTTAGTGATGTTGTTGACTAATTCCCCCAGTATTCGTGATGTCATTTTATTTCCGCATATGCGACCCGAATAAATTGTAATAGTGCAGATAGACACTAAACTCTAGTCGAGCTAATCAACCGGCGAGACCAGAATGGAAGTAATGTCGCTCGCAGCGGCACAACCAAACCTGCATGCCATCGTGGTGATGTTGCTGGTGGTGGTGGCATTGGGTTTGTTTGCCAGTGAGCGTATTCCCCTGGCAACCTCTAGCCTGTCAATACTGGTTTTCCTAACTCTTTTTTTTGAATTAGTGCCTTATCAAACCAGTCACGGTGTGTTGCGCGCCAGTGATTTTTTCAGCGGGTTCGGACATCAGGCGCTGGTCGCGGTTTGCGCCCTGATGATTGCCGGCCAGGCGCTGGTGCGCACTGGTGCGCTGGAACCGGTAGGTCGTCAACTGGCAAAGCTATGGTCGGTCAGTCCCTTGCTGTCGTTTCTGGCAACCTTGCTAAGTGGTGCTATTCTCAGTGCCTTCGTTAACAACACACCCATTGTTATTCTTTTGTTGCCGATATTAATCAGTGTATCTTTAAAAACCGCCACACCTGCTTCCGATTTGCTGATGCCAGTCGGCTTTGCCACCTCGATAGGCGGCATGGCCACCAGTATCGGTACCTCTACCAATTTGCTGGTAGTTGCCGTAGCCGCAGAGTTGGGCTTGCATGAATTCGGTATGTTCGACTTTGCTTTACCCGCGATGATCGCCGGTGGAGTAGGGTTATTATATCTGTGGATTATCGCACCGCGCCTGATGCCTTATCGAGAGGCGCGATTACCCACCGTATCACCACGACATTTCAGCGCCCAGCTTCGAATTCACGATGATAGTATTGTAAATGGAAAGCCATTGTCGAAGGTTATTGAACTCGCCGGGGGTAACCTGGAAGTTAATCAAATTTTACGTGGTAGCGAGAATACACGTCTGGTGGCTTTGCCAGATATGACCCTGCGCAGTGGTGATCGCATTCTTCTAAAGAGCACACCGGAACGCCTGAAAGAACTGGAAACGGTACTGGGTGCGAGCTTGTTTGCGAATAATGAACGTGTCGATGATGAACATCCATTACGCGATTCTACACAACAGATCGCCGAAGTCGTCGTGGTGCCTGGGTCATCACTCGATGGCAGTACCTTAATGGGTGCACGATTCTCTGATCGTTATCAGCTGATGGTGTTGGCGCTGTTTCGATCCAGCAAATGGGCCAACCAACCCGGTACTGAACATATCGAGGAAACACGGTTACATTCGGGTGATGTGTTGCTGGTGCAGGGTGCCGTGCCAAGCATTAAACGCCTGAAGTCGAGCCGTAATTTGCTGGTGCTGGATAACAAGGCCGCAATTCCAGTTTCTGCAAAAGCACCGCTAGCATTGTTGATTATGGCATTGATTATCTCCAGCGCTGCATTGGGGATTTTACCGATTGCCGTAAGTGCCTTATGCGGTGTTTTGCTGATGCTGGTGACCGGCTGTTTGAAGTGGTTCGATGCTGGGCGGGCATTAAGCGTCCCGGTTATACTTATAATCGTAACCAGTCTGGCGATGGGTACCGCGATGGTTGAAACCGGCGGGGCCGCGATTATTGCTAATGCCTATGTTGGGTTCACGGAGGGGCTTTCACCGACCATCATTCTCAGTGGTTTGTTACTAATGATGGCGATACTCACCAACGTAGTGTCCAACAATGCCGCTGCAGTTATCGGTACTCCTATTGCCATAGGAATAGCTCAACAGCTTGGGCAACCGGCCGAACCTTTCGTACTTGCAGTAATATTTGGCGCAAATATGAGTTTTGCCACGCCAATGGCCTATCAAACCAATCTGCTGGTAATGAATGCAGGTAACTATAGGTTCTCCGATTTTGTCCGTGTTGGCCTGCCTTTGGTGTTTATTATGTGGCTATTGCTCAGCTTCCTGCTTCCGCTGCTGTATGGTATGTACTAATCCGATTAATGTTTAATACCAATTACCTGGCTCGACAGGTAAAATTCCCGTTATTTGCGGATTAGCTATTGAATGAAAGATAAATTACTCGTCATGCTGGAAATGCAGGATGCCATGAATAGCCGGGTTAATCCCGAGTGGCGCAGAGCTGGCAATGCCTGGTACCGTGCAATCTGGACCGAATGTGCAGAAATGCTCGACCACTACGGTTGGAAATGGTGGAAGCACCAGGTGCCCGAGCTGGATCAGGTAAGACTCGAGCTGGTCGATATTTTCCATTTCGCGATGAGTGATTACCTGTTAGCCGAGTCCGACAATAGCCTGGTTGCTGATCGAATATTAAATGAGCTTGATGATTCTCATGACGAAATCGATATTCGTGTTGCCATCGAAACTATGGCGCAAACCACGATTGCCAATCATTCGATGCACTTTTCCGATTTCGCTAATGTTATGAATCTCATCGATATGGATTTTGATCACTTATACCGGATGTACGTCGGTAAAAATGTATTGAATTTCTTTCGTCAGGATCATGGTTATAAGGATGGTAGTTATATTAAGGTCTGGCAGGGCAGGGAAGACAATGAGCACCTGGCCGAGTTGCTGGATACACTGGATAGTGAGGCTGATGGGTTTAAGGATGAGGTATATGCTAGCTTACAAGCGAGGTACCCAGCGGTTTGAATAAATTACAACATCTTTTTGATAGTAACCGGGCCTGGGCAAATGAAATCAAGCAGAAAAATCCTGATTTTTTTACGCAATTGTCCAGGCAACAAGCGCCCGAGTACCTCTGGATTGGTTGTTCTGATAGTCGTGTACCCGCTAACCAGATCGTGCGCCTGCCGCCGGGTGCTGTGTTTGTCCACCGCAATATCGCCAATGTCGTGGTGCATACTGACCTCAATTGTCTGTCGGTAATTCAATACGCGGTGGATGTGCTCAAAGTAAAACATATTGTCGTTTGCGGTCACTATGGCTGTGGTGGTATCAAGGCTTCGATGGAAAATACCGAACACGGCTTAATCGATAACTGGTTACGGCATATCAAGGATGTGAGGCGATTTAACGCTGATAAACTGGAAGGACTTAAGCCGGAGCAGAAAGTGGATAAGCTTTGTGAATTAAATGTTATCGAACAGGTCCGTAATGTTAGCAATACCAGTGTTGTAAAAAAGGCATGGCGAGCGGGTGCCGAGCTTGCTATTCACGGCTGGATTTATAGCATCGAGAATGGCATTTTGAAAGACCTTGAAACCAGCGTTTATTCGTTGCAGGATGTGGCTGAAAAAAATAGATAGCAAGTTCAGCTTATCAGCATGATTTGGGGGCAACGAATTACCTACCCAAATATTCCCTTAAAAAAGTAAAAGAAAAATATAGCCAGAAAAGCACCCGCTGGCAGGGTGATTATCCACGACATGAATATGGTGCCGACTACGCTCAGGTTTAACGCGCCAATGCCGCGTGCCAGGCCAACACCAAGTACCGCACCAACCAGAGTATGGGTGGTTGATATGGGTAATCCGGTACCCGATGCAATCACGACTGTAGTAGATGCTGCGAGCAAACAGGCGAAACCCCGGCTTGGTGTGAGTTCGGTGATATTGTTACCAATAGTTGCAATGACCTTCCTGCCGTACATAGCCAGACCCAGCACTATACCGATACCTCCAACGAATAATATCCATATCGGCATAGTCGATTTTTGTGTCACGACACCTTCGTTAGCGATGCTGATTACGGCTGCCATTGGCCCTACTGCATTGGCGACGTCATTTGAGCCGTGTGCGAAGGCGATGGCACAGGATGTAACCACCATGAGAATACCAAATATCTTTTCTACATTAGCGAAGTGAAAGTCTTTGTCATCAGAAGGATCAAATTTTAGTTTTGAGATAAAAAATATACCAAAGCCAGTAATGATTAAACCAACAACGAAAGCAATACCATAATTTTGCGCCGGGCTATATTCGAGGCCGACGTGTTTTAAGCCTTTGAAAAGGGTGACAAGGGCGATCATGAAACCAGTAGCAAAAATATAAAATGGTACATATTTTTTAGCCATCTTGATTGGATCGTCTGTATTGAAGATTAGCTTTTGTACACTACGCATCAAAATGAATGCCAGGGTACCAGAGAGTACAGGTGAAACCACCCAACTCATGACAATCTTACCAACCTTACCCCAACTCACCGCATCGATACCCAAACCAACTACAGCGAAGCCTACGATAGCACCAACGATAGTATGTGTTGTCGAGACAGGCCAACCTGAACGTGAAGCGACGACTAGCCAGACACCGGCGGCAATAAGCGATGCAAGCATACCGTAAATCAGTAATTCGGGTGCCTGTGCTGCGACATTGCTATCGATGATGCCTTTACGAATGGTTGAGGTTACCTGTCCACCAGCCAGGAAGGCACCAGCGAACTCAAAAATGGCGGCAATTACGATGGCTTGCTTGATGGTTAGGGCTTTGGCGCCAATTGAGGTGCCCATGGCATTAGCTACATCATTGGCACCAATACCCCAGGCCATAAATAAGCCTAAGGCACCGGCAAGGAAAATAAAGATGGTCGCATGATCCATATCGTTATCTCGCTTAAATAATGGCTTATTTGGCTAGCAGCAGTTCGACACGACTGCCAATGCGC
>JAAENK010000231.1 GCA_024224415.1 Gammaproteobacteria bacterium
GTGGCCCGATAGTTTGTGGTTGGCTACTGCCGAGCCCCTTGAAGCACAGCCTGCCTTAAGTGAAAGTATCGCAACTGACGTCTTGATCATTGGCGCGGGCTATACCGGCTTGTCGGCGGCTTTACACATGATCGACCAGGTCAGCGATATTACAGTGATTGATAGCGCGCAACCGGGTTGGGGTTGTTCGGGACGTAATGGTGGCCAGGTTAACCCGGGCTGGAAGCCTGATGTATCACAGTTGCGTCGGCTGTATTCGGGTCGGGATTTTGATCAGTTTATCGATACCGTTGATCGCTCGGCCGATCTGGTGTTTGATTTGATCGAACGATTTCAGATCGATTGCTGCGCCAATCGAAGAGGCAGCATTATCGCTGGTAAAGGCTGGCGTAGTGTTCAGTATTTAGCGGAGTGGGGCAGATTCTGGCAAAACTACGGTAGTCCGGTTGAACTGCTTGACGCAGGGTCTATGGCCGATGTGGTCGGTCACTCGCAATACGACGCCGGTTTGCTCGATCATCGTGGCGGCACTCTACAGCCCCTGGCCTATGCTCGTGGTCTCGCGCGGGCCTGTCTTAATCATGGAGTGAATCTGTTTGGCGATACACCGGCTTTGTCTGTTGAACGACACGGGGTTGGCTGGCGAATTAAAACACCGACAGGAATTATCGGGTGCAAGCGTTTGGTTATAGCGACAAACGGATACACCGACCATATTTGGCAGGGTTTGGCGCAGAGCGTTATACCGGTGGCAAGTATGATTACCGCGAGTAAGCCTTTGCCGGATGATATTTCCAGTCGAATTATTCCGCAGCGGCAGGCCGTGGCGGAATATGCCGGGGTGCCGGCTTATTATCGAATTGATGAATCGAATCGAATGGTATTTGGTTGGCGTGGTACAGTATCGGGTGAAATCGACTCGCTCGATACCAGTCATTTGAAATCAAAAGCCATCGAACTTTACCCTGAGCTAAAATCGGTGGAGTGGGAATACGACTGGGCAGGTTATGTTGGTATTACCAGTCACCAACGACCTTTACTGTTAAAGTTGGGTGAGCAGGCCTACGCCGGCCTGGGTTACAACGGTCGTGGTATTACCATGGCGACGATGATGGGTAAGCAATTAGCAAAGTTGTTGAATAACGAGAATACCAGTCTTCCACTGGAGCCTTTAAGACCTGTACCTTTTCATCGATTTTATCCACTAGGCGTGGCGGTTCGAATTATTACCGGTCACCTGAGGGATCGTATGATCCGACCAATAAAAAAGGCGGAATAAATTCCGCCTTTTTTATTCTGCTTAAATAAACCGGTTTTACGAGAACTGATTCATGGTGTTGTCCTTGCCTGCAGCTTTGAGCGCAGCATCGCCGGCAAAATACTCTTTGTGATCGTCACCCATGTCTGAGCCAGACATATTCTGGTGCTTAACACATGCGATGCCTTCGCGGATTTCCTTGCGCTGTACGCCGAGTACGTAACCAAGCATGCCCTGGTCGCCGAAATATTCTTTCGCCAGGTTGTCGGTAGACAATGCAGCAGTGTGGTAGGTCGGCAGTGTGATCAGGTGATGGAAGATACCTGCTTGACGTGAAGAGTCGGCCTGGAAGGTGCGGATTTTTTCGTCAGCTTCATTCGACAGTTCAGTATCGTCGTATTCAACACTCATCAGATTGGCGCGATCATAGGCCGAAACGTCTCTACCAGTTTCACTCCAGGTGTCGAAGATTTGCTGACGGAAGCTCAACGTCCAGTTGAATGATGGTGAATTGTTGTAAACCAGTTTGGCATTTGGAATCACTTCACGCACACGGTTAACCATGCCGCCGATTTGGCCAATGTGCGGTTTTTCGGTTTCGATCCAGATCATGTCTGCGCCGTTTTGCAATGACGTAATGCAGTCAAGTACACAACGATCTTCGCCGGTACCGGAACGGAACTGGAACAGGTTGCTGGGTAGACGCCTGGGGCGTACCAGTTTGCCGTTCTGGTTGATGACGATATCGCCGTTTTTCATGGATTCCTGTGTGACTTCTTCAACATCGAGGAAACTGTTGTACTGGTCGCCCAGGTCGCCCGGCTCGTTAGTAACCGCGATTTGTTTGGTGAGACCAGCGCCCAGTGAATCGGTACGTGCGACGATAACACCATCATCGACACCGAGTTCGAGGAAGGCATAGCGTACGGCATTGATTTTAGCGAGAAAGTCCTCATGAGGTACTGTGACTTTACCATCCTGGTGACCGCATTGCTTTTCGTCAGAAACCTGGTTTTCAATCTGGATGCAGCAGGCGCCTGCTTCGATCATTTGTTTAGCCATCAGATATGTAGCTTCGGCGTTACCAAAACCCGCGTCAATGTCGGCAACAATTGGCACTACATGGGTTTCAAAATTTTCTATCTGGTTTTGAATATTTTTTTCCCTGACGTTATCACCGGCTTCACGGGCGGCATCAAGATCACGGAACAGACCACCAAGCACACGAGCATCAGCCTGACGCAGGAAGGTGTAAAGTTCTTCGATGAGCCCGGCTACGGTTGTTTTTTCGTGCATAGATTGATCGGGTAAAGGTCCGAATTCAGAGCGCAATGCAGCAACCATCCAACCCGACAGGTACAGGTAACGCTTTTTCGTTGTGCCAAAATGCTTCTTGATAGAAATCATTTTTTGTTGGCCGATGAAACCATGCCAGCAGCCCAGAGACTGAGTGTATTGAGAGCTGTCTTCGTCATAAGCCGCCATGTCTGCACGCATAATATCTGCCGTGTATTGCGCAATATCCAGACCTGTTTTGAATTTGTTTTGAGCTCGCATACGAGCAGCAGATTCAGCATTGATTGCATCCCATGGAGCACCTGCAGCGCTTTTTGCAACTTCTATCATTTCGATATCTTGTGTAATTTGCGACATAACTATTCCTTAGTTTCACGTGGGGTATGTTTGCCAAATTTGGCTTGGATTAAAACTTTGCTATGGACAAAGAATAATCACACATGTGATAATTTTGTTAATTTATAGTTATTATATTCGGTATTTTTTATATGAATA
>JAAENK010000232.1 GCA_024224415.1 Gammaproteobacteria bacterium
ATGCAGACTTCCTGCAAGGCCGCATTCTCAACGATAGCAACACGGGTTTCCTGCGGTGTAATATTGATTAAAATTTCTTCACTCACAATCATACTTCTAATCCAGCCTGTTTCAGCAGCTCACCAGTTTCGTATAATGGTAATCCCATCACTGACGAATAACTCCCTTCCAGTCGTTTAACAAATATGGCGGCCCTGCCCTGTATTGCGTAAGCACCGGCCTTATCCATAGGTTCCTCACTGGCACAATAACTGTCAATTTCCGCATCGCTTAATTTGCGAAACCAGACCAGATTCTCAGAAAGTCTGGACTCGACTTCCTGCCGATACCACAAAGCAACCGCACTCAATACACAATGCTCGCGTCCGCTGAGCTGTCGCAAAATACGCCGACAATCCTCACAGCCGACGGGTTTACCTATGATTTTATCATCTAAGCAAATAATAGTATCTGCGGCCAGGATTTGATCTGCCGAATTATGAAACATTGGTGAATTTGCCACAGCCTCAGCTTTCGATCTGGCGATACGCTGGACATAGGTTTGCGCATTTTCACCTGAACGTTGCGACTCATCGATGTCGGCCGGTATAACTTCATATTCGACTCCAATTTGTCGCAATAATTCGGCGCGCCGAGATGAGTTGGATGCCAGGTAAATCATTCACACATGATAGCATTTACTCGCGATGATAAGGATGCCCGCGGGTAATACTCCAGGCGCGATAAAGTTGTTCGATTAAAACCACACGAACCAATGCATGCGGCATCGTCATATTGCCAAACGAAACTTTCGCATCACAACTTTGCAGCAATTCTCGTGACAGCCCATCTGGTCCGCCAATGATGAA
>JAAENK010000233.1 GCA_024224415.1 Gammaproteobacteria bacterium
AATTTCGCGCCAGTCGCAACGCCAGGTCATTGGCTTCGCTACCACTATTGACCAGATAGCAGACTGTCAGGGGATCGGGAAATTTGTGCACCAGTTTTTCACAATAGTCGGTAATCGACGCATAAAGATAACGCGTATTGGTACTAAGCAGTCGCGCCTGCCGATTACCCGCCGCGACTACGCGCGGGTGACAGTGACCGACATGTGGGACATTGTTTACCGCATCAAGATAGCGCCGACCCTTGGCGTCGTAAAGGTATTGCATGCTGCCGCGTAGCGCATGAATCGGATCACGATACGATAGACTCAACGAAGGATTCATAGTTTGTTTGCGCGATTCGGCTATTATCTGTTTGTCTGACTCGGGATGATCGAGCAACTTCGGAGTTATGCCCAGGATCAGATTCGGGTCTGGGCAGAGGCTCAGCCACACATCGTGATAAACCGGCGAACCGGCACCGACGAATGTATCGGTTTCACCAAGCATGTCGAGCATGATTTGGAAATGCAGGTGCGGTGGCCAACCACCATTTTCGCTTGCGTCTCCGAGTATAGCGATCTGATCTCCGGCATTTATTTTGTCACCCGCGTTGATATGTGTGATGGAGTCGGGGCCGAGATGACCGTATAGTGTATAAAACTCCAGATCAGTTTGTGGTATGCGGTGTTGTAAAATAACGCAGCCGCCGTAATCAAAAGCTTTCGCATGGTTGGCGGTAGAAAAAACAGTCGCTGCTATTGGCGTAAAAATAGCCGAACCGGCCGGCATAAAAATATCAATACCCAGATGCATATTACGTTGGTGACCATCAGTATCGATAAAAGCATCGTCGTTGTATAGCAAACGGTACTCGCCATAGCCTCCCACGCCGGCTACGCACGCCGCATCCTCCAGAGCTCTGTTCAAGCTGCGGGCCATTTTTGTCGTGTCATCTGGCTTGATAAAAAAAGGGCTTGCGACGCCAAGATCGAGCCATAGAAGTGGGTCATTTTTCAGGTCGATATCAACTACCGAACGAAAAGACTCTTGCTGTCCTGACAACCATTTAACTATCGATGAATGCTGTCTCGCAGCCTCCAAACCGCAAGCATACCGAAAAACTGCCTGTGCGAATGCCGGTGGAATTTTCCGAAGTTTATACAATAAGCGCCAGGCTGGTTGTTCACTGATGCTGAGATATTCGTTGTCAGGCTCGAGTGATTTTTGATAAGCACAGATACAAACACTCATGCACAGACGCATGCAAATTAAATCGAAGATGACGCCTACTTCTTTTTCCTGCAGTGGCAATTGCTGGTGGTAACCCTTGATGATATTCGCCGCTGCTTCGAGCGGGTGGTCTTTATCCAGCATCGCGTAAGCTGAGGCAATTGCTGGCTCGGCCACAGTCCACGAATGGATCATGTCACCGAAATCAATAATGCTGCTGATAGTTTGCATCCAGGGCGAATCACCTTGAATCAGAACATTATTATCGTTGGCATCATTATGTATGGCGCTGCGCCTGAGAGACTGGTCGAGTGGTAAAACTCTGTCCCGGAAATGATTTTCAAAGTATTTGATCAGTGACTGCTGTTCAGTACTGGCTAGTAATGGTTTGAACTTTTCCAGCACTGCAAGCGCCTCGTGCATCTTCCATAACAGTGGTCTTTGCAGGGCCTCGTGTTCGAAACTGAGCAGTGCCTGATCCAGTTTGCCGAGGCTTTCACCAAACTCGATCAACAACTCGGGAAAGTGTGGATTCACCGCGGAAAGCAAGCGGCCTTCTACATAGTTCAATAACCTGCAAAGATGGGTTTTACCAGTCTCGTCGCATATTGTCTCGATGACTTTTCCATTCACCGATTTGACAGCCTGAAACTGACTGGGAAAGACATTATTGTCCGCTAAACGTTGAAAAATCTGCTGTTGACAATCGAGTATGCCAGGGTCTTCATTTTGATTGGCAATTTTGAAAATAAATTTACCTGCATCCGAAATCACCAGAAAATTTAAATCACGCTCCCCGGCCAGGTGTTTTAACTCGGCTTCGATATTAAACAGTGTGCGCAGTAGTTGGTCTACTTGATCAGTAGAGAATTGAGGTAACAGGCAGGTATCAGTCATCGACTGATATGATCACCAGTCCGGGTAAATTGCAAGCCTAACAATCGGATTTGAATATCGGAGTTATCTGTGCGCAAGCCTACAACCCTGGGGTCCATGTCGCAGTGCAACACTTGCGTGTCGTGTTCACTATACTGTTAGGCAGGCTAATTCTATAGTTTTGGCAGGTAACCTGGAGGATAGTAAATGCCACTTCGCCTTGGCATAGATACCGGTGGCACTTTCACCGATGCAGTTCTGGTCGACGACGACAAACAAATCATCGCGGCTAAAAAAAGTCTGACGACGCGTTTTGACCTGAGTTCTGGTATTGGTGACGTGATCGGTAACTTACCAGGTGACTTGCTGTTAGATGTGAGTATGGTTTCACTCTCCACCACACTGACCACCAATTCGGTAGTGGAAGACCTGGGTGCGCCGGTTTGCGTTTTATTACCAGGCTATAACGAGACGCAGGTCAGGCAAAGCGGCTTGCTTGAAATTTTACCGCCGCAACTGGTGGTAATCCTTGACGGTGGCTTTGATGCGGTGGGTAAACAGCAGCAGGCGCTGGATGAGGATGCTGCGCGCGAAGCGATCTTGAAATTACAGGATCAGGCATCTGCCTTTGCCATATCCAGCATGTTCGGTACCCGCAACACCAGTCACGAAAACATCCTGAAAGCGATGGTAACTGAGTTAACCGGAATGCCGGTAATCTGTGGTTACGAGCTTGCATCGAGCCTCGGCGCGCCACGTCGTGCACTCACCGCAGCCCTGAATGCGCGAATGGTGCCGCCGGTAAAAGAGTTGATCGGGTCGGTGACAAAGATACTCGAACAACATCAAATTGATGCGCCATTGATGATCGTCAAGGGTGACGGCTCGCTTGCCAGCCTCGAAAACGCCATCGAGAAACCGATTGCAACGGTATTGTCCGGCCCGGCCGCGAGTGTGATCGGCGCCTGTCAGTTGAGCGGGTTGCAAAATGCTATTGTGGCTGATATGGGCGGTACTACCACCGATGTTGCCGTGGTCAGCAATGGCCAGCCTGAACTCTGCGCCGATGGCGCAACCATCGGCGACTGGCAACCGATGGTAGAGGCCGTGCGTGTCAGTTCAGTAGGTCTCGGCGGTGACAGTGAAGTACGCTTTGCCGGGCATAAGGGCTTGTCTATCGGCCCCAGGCGGGTGGTGCCGACCAGTCTGTTGGGGCATTTGTACCCAGAGATCATTCCAAAGCTGGAAGCACAATTAAGCGGTATGGTGAGTGCACGTAGCAACCGTTTCGTGATGCGCCTGGAAAATAACCAGGCGCTGTTGCAGCTACTCAATAAAACCGAACGCGCCGCCTGGGAAGCGCTCACCGACGGGCCAATCGAACTGGATGCGGTAGTGGTCGAGAACCGTGAGTTCGCCCGGGCGCTGGCAAAGTTAAAACGCATAGGCCTGGCGATTTACAGCGGTTTCACGCCTTCGGATGCAGTACATGTACTGGGCATTAACTCACATTGGAACAAACAGGCCGCTGAGTTGGCAGCCAAAATCTGGATGCGCCAAATGCGGTTTTTATACGGCTTTGGCAAATGGCAGGCCGATGACATCGAATTTGCCAGTCGGCAGGTATACGATCTGGTTATCGCCACCATCCGTCGTTTGTTGGTCGAGGTTGGATTGAGCGAGTCTGAATTCAACGTGGGCAACGCCCGGTCCGAGCAATTGGTCGATCTGATTACTAAAATGGTCATCCAGGGTGCTAGCGGTGAGTATCGTAAAGCGTTATTTAATCTTGATTTCGCCGGTGAATATCCAATAGTCGCAGTCGGTGCACCCGCTGCGAGCTACTACGGAGATGTCGCCGAATCCATGAATATCGGCCTTAAATTACCCGAGCATGCCGACGTCGCCAACGCCTTCGGGGCAGTGATGGGCAGCGTTATTCAACGTGCGCAGATCCTGGTAACCCAACCGCAGCACGGCAGTTTCTGTCTATTCAGCAACGATGAACCACGGCAATTCGATAGCCTCGATGCCGCCCGTAGTTACGCCGAAGCCATCGTGGTAAAACAGGCCGAGCAAAAGGCGCTGGCCGCAGGTGCGAAAAGTCCACAGATCACACTCAGCTACGATGATGTCCACGTCAAAGATGATATCGATGGAGAATTGTTTCTCGAATCGACTGTCATCGCCACTGCCATCGGACCGGCCTGCGACTGGCATAGCGCATGAATGTCGAGCATATTAAAACGGCGCTGGAACCGTTTGGGCTGAGACTTCGTGGGATAGCGATTCCAACAGCGGGAGAAATAACATCCTGTAACCTGGGGGATTCCGCAAGAGCTATAGCTCTGGTTGGCAATATTGGTTCCTCATTCTGGTCTGTGTTTAGTCAAACAACAGAATTCGCAGATGGCAAACCCGATCCCCTGGATCGTTGGAGTGCCAGGGTTGCCAAACAACTGGCTCCAGAATTTAATGCGATACCAGTTTTTCCTTCACAGGGGCCACCTTATCCTCCATTCCAGCAGTGGGCGCTGCGAGCCGAAAGCCTGCACCAATCCCCATTGGGGCTGATGATCCACCCGCAATATGGTCTCTGGCATGCGTATCGATTTGCATTGGTATTGCCAGAAACTATACAAACAAATCAGATTGCAGAAGAATTACCCTGTTTGAGCTGTGTCGATAAACCCTGTTTAAACACTTGCCCGGTCGGAGCGTTTTCAACAGAGGGATACAATGTACCAGCCTGCGCGAAGTATTTGCAGGCCACTCCGCATGCAGAGTGCTTTCAGCATGGTTGTATGGCGAGGTTTAGTTGTCAGGTCGGCTATGAGTATCGCTATGTGGATGCGCAGAGTCAGTTTCATTTGCAGGCATTTATCGGTGCGCGGGGTTGATACGACATGATGCTAAACTTACCGAGTCAATAGAATCTAAAGTGATTTAGCAAAATGAATAAATACCTGCAAGAAACTGATTTTTTTAATTTTAGTGACCCAGACATCCAGCGGCTGGCAGAAAAGGTAACAGGTGATTCACCTCGGGCACTTGCGATTTCGATCTACTATCTGGTGCGAGATTCAATTCGCTACAATCCCTATATCATCAAGAATGGAATAGAGGGTTTCAAAGCCAGCCACTGCCTGAAGCAGAACCAGGCTTATTGTATTCCAAAGGCCGCATTAATGGTCGCGCTGTGCCGCAAGTTTAATATTCCAGCTCGAATTGGCCTGGCCGATGTGCGTAATCATCTTTCCAGTAAAAAATTTATCGCCTTAATTGGCACCGACTATTTTGCCATGCATGGTTATGCCGAGGTATGGCTGGACGACCGCTGGCTTAAAACTACCCCGGTGTTCAACAATGAGCTTTGTGAGAAATTTAATGTGGAACCATTAGAGTGGGATGGTCAATCCGACGCTATTTTGCAGGAATATACCCGAGACGGGCATAAGCACATGGAGTATCTGGTTGATCATGGAAGTTTTGTAGATGTTCCGGCAAGTTTTATTGTCGAGGGATTTAAAAAACACTATCCCAAATTACTGGCATCAGGATTGGATCCTATAAATGGTGAGTCGCTGGAGCATGATATTGAGAGAGCAAAGCAGAAACAAAAATGCCAAAACTAGATTTAGCAAAAGCATACAAATCGTATTACAAAGCTGCAAAGAAACCAGAAATTGTTGAATTCAGTGAAGCCAACTACCTGTCAATTGAAGGTAAAGGAGAGCCGGCTGGAGAAGTATTTGTAAGCAGGGTCGCGGCACTTTATCCATTAGCGTACGGCATTAAGAAAATATGCAAGGCGCAGGATAAGGATTTTGGTGTACCGAAACTAGAGGGATTGTGGTGGGTAGAAGGGAACAGGCCCGCCCTTGAAGTCTCAAGAAAGGAATGGTGCTGGAAACTACTTATCAGAATGCCGGAGTTTGTAGCAATAGAAATGATGCAGTCTGTTCAACCAGAGGTGGCCGAGAAAAAGAAGAATGAATTGATTGAAGAAATTTCATTTGAAAAAATTACTGAAGGTAAGTGTATCCAAATTATGCACTTTGGCCCCTATTCAACCGAACCGGAAACAATTGAGTTACTCATGGAGTTCATGACTGGTAATGGCTATTCAGTAAATGGCCTGCATCATGAGATATATCTTTCGGATCCACGAAAAACCGAGCCGGCGAAAATGAAAACAATCATCAGGTATCCGATAAAGTAACAGGCTAACTATCCAGCGCCTCAATTTGCAGGTCGAGACCTTCGTGGATATGGTCGATAACGGCTTTCGCGGCTTTATCGGGGTTTCCGGTCTCGATTGCCTCTACCAGGGTAATGTGATCACCAAGGGATTTGGAAAGGTCGATTTTTTCAATTGCGGCAAAAAGCTCAAACGATATGCCCCGGTTCCAGATATTGTCGAATAGCTCCAGTAGATAGCGATTTTCACTCAGTTCTACGATTGCGCGATGCACATTGCGGTTGGCCCTGAAATAAGCTTCAGCTGTATTGGTAACGATATTTTCTTCACATTCAATTATTTCTCGCAATTGGGTACTCTTTTCAGCGTTGTTCTGGTCTGCCAATATACGTGCCGCCTGCACTTCGATGGCGGTGCGCGCCTGGTAGAGTTCTTCGACTTCGTGATGGGTCATTTGGCGGATAACAAAGCCGCCTCGTGGAGAGGTTTCGAGAATGCCTTCCTGTTCCAGACGCAATAAAGCCTCGCGAACAGGTGTCCGGCTGATTTGAAGTTCGGCGGCCAGCTTTTCCTGCACCAGCCTGTCATCTGCCTTGATATCATTGCTGCGAATTGCATTGAGTAGCTGCTCGTATACATCGTCGGCCAGGCGTCGTCGTTCGGTTGCTATCTTTTTTAACTTCAAGTCGAATTACCTTTTTTCTGTTGATGAAATGACGCTTGCATTATAAACGAATACTGAATACAGTATACAAAAAACCGAGGAAATAATATATGTGTGGTATTGCAGGCCGAATTCTTGGTTCCTTTGGCAAACTGGGTGATGACCTGGTCGAGCTGATGGATGCGCAAGAACACCGAGGGGCGGACAGTACCGGTTTCGCGATCTACGGTGCACCGAGAGAGGATGGTTACATTCTTCGCGGTATGGGGTTTGATCGTGAGCAGATGTCTGGTGATCTCGATGAATTTCAATTGCTTCTGAAAGAGCACGGTGCAGACTATATCGAAGAGCCCACCATTATCACCGATGATCAAAAACACTATTGTTTTCGCATGGTGATTTCTGATCCTCGCGATCTGACCAGCTGGATTACCGAAGCCGATCACTTATCGGATCACATAGAAGTGCAGTCATGTGGTCGCTCACTTGAGATAATCAAGGATATCGGCGGCTCGAAGCAGGTGGCGGACAAGCACGGAGTACGCGATATGTTTGGCTCTCATGGCCTGGGGCACGCGCGATTGGCGACAGAAAGCTCGGTATTACCCAATGCCAGCCATCCCTTCTGGGCACGTCCATTCCCCGATGTTGCCATCGTCCACAATGGGCAGATTACCGATTACTTTACCTGGCGAGACAGGCTACAGCGGCAGGGATATAGGTTTTTAACGGAAAACGACAGCGAACTGATTGCAGTTTGGGTGTCTGATCAGATAAAAGCCGGGCTAAGCATGGAGCAGGCACTGAAAAAATCTATCGATTCGATAGATGGCGTTTTCACTTATATGATCGCGGACCCTAGCGGCATCGGCTTCGCGAAAGATCGCTTTGCGATGAAGCCATTGGTGGTAATCGATCAGGCGGGTGATCTGGCGGCCGCGACTGAAGAACAGGCGGTGCGCCGCATATTCTCCGGTGAGTGTGATGTTATCAATCACGACGGCCCGGGGATCACCGATTTCTGGCCGGCTGTATCGGGGAGGTTGGCGGCATGAGTGAAGTTATTATTGAAGTAGGCGACCGAGGCATACGGGAGATTAATCGTGAAATCAGGGTAGCCTGCGAGGCTGGCTCGAAAATTCGGGTTACCAATACGCTGTCGAGACACAATCTTGGCGTCGGCTTGCCCAAAGGTGGCGAGATTATCTTTGAAGGCAGTGTGGGTTATTATTGCGGTGGTTTAAATACCGGCGCTACTATTTCAATCGAGCGTAATACCGGCTGGGCCGTGGGCGAAGGCATGACTGATGGTTTAATAACCGTTGGTGGTTATGCAGGCATGTCGGCTGGCGCGGCGATGATGGGGGGCACAATCCACATCAAGGGTGATAGCGGCCCACGTTGCGGCGTGGCGATGAAGGGAGGTCATATTGTGGTCGAAGGTAAGATTGGTTACCAATCCGGATTTATGGCGCATAGCGGCAAAATTATTGCCCTTGGCGGTGCGGGCGCGAGTTGCGCCGATGCCCTGTGGGAAGGTGAAGTCTGGGTGGCGGGAGAAGTTGAAAGCCTCGGCGTCGATGTTGACGTGCTGGAGCCTACTGCCGAAGAGGTTGCCGAAGTCGATGCGGTACTTGAACCGCTGGGTTTGAAAGACACATCACGTGAATGGCGTAAAATGGTTTCAGGCCAACGCCTCTGGTATTTTGAAAGTCGGGACGCAAACGCATGGTTGATGATATGAGTACTTCTTACGAATATCCATTTGAAATGGCAAGTGAAGACGAAATTCGTTTTGGCGAAGGCGCCATCGAGGGTCGTCCTGCGGGGGTACCAGCATCATATGATGAAGGGGGCTCAACACGTTGGACGCCAGACGCGATTGCCGAGGTGCACGCGCTGGCCCAGCTTGGTCGATATCAGGTTCGTGGCTTCAATACTTTTAACAAACGTATGCCAACCTTCGATGACCTGACTTTCGTGCCGGCTACGATGACCCGCTTACCGCTGGAAGGCTATCGCGAGAATTGTGAAACAACGACGATACTTGGTGGCGGTCGTGGACTGGTAGAAAAGCCACTCGAATTAAAAATCCCGATCTATATTGCATCGATGTCTTTCGGTGCGCTTTCTGCAAATGCTAAAGCCTCGCTGGGTTACGGCGCTTCTAAAGTCGGGACTATGACCTGTACCGGTGAAGGTGGCATGCTGCTTGAAGAACGCAAGGCTTCGACGCAATTGCTTTATCAAATGTCACCCGCACGTTATGGCGTCGATCTTGAACATCTTCGTGCCGCAGATGCATTGGAGCTTGTCGTTGGGCAGGGCGCCAAGCCGGGTACCGGAGGATTATTGCTGGGTATGAAAGTCAGCGAACGAATTTCTAAAATGCGTACTCTGCCGGAGGGAGTGGATCAGCGGTCTACCATACGTCACCCAGATTTTCTGGGTGCGGATGATCTTGCGGTCAAAATTGAAGAGCTGCGTATCGCCACCGATTATCAGGTTCCCATCTTTATTAAAATGGGTGCTACACGGCCGCGTTTCGATGTCGCCATTGCAGCTAAGGCGGGTGCTGATGTTGTTGTGGTCGATGGTGCCGAAGGTGGTACAGGAGCATCGCCCGAATTACTGATGAACCACACGGGTGTTCCCACCATGAGCGCCATTCGCGCTTCTCGGGAAGCCCTGGACGAATGTGGCATGTCTGGAAAGGTGAGTCTGGTCGTAGCCGGCGGTATCCGCTCTGGAGTCGATGCAGCCAAATGTCTGGCGCTGGGTGCAGATGCTGTGATGATTGGCAATGCCGCGATGATAGCACTGGGTTGCAATGCACCCAGTTATCTTGAAGATTATGAAAAGCTCGGCACCTCTCCAGGTGCCTGTCATCATTGCCACACCGGGTTATGTCCTGCTGGTGTCGCCACCCAGGATCCTGAACTGGAAAAACGCGTGAATCCAAAGGCGGGTGCGGAGCGTATCGCTCGATACCTGACAGCGATGACCATGGAAATTACCGCACTGGCCAAGGCCTGTGGTAAGTCGTCGGTGCATAATCTTGAAGTTGAGGATTTACGCTCATTGTCCTTCGAGGCTTCGGCGTTTACTGGTGTCAAGATGGCGGGAATTGATCGTGCCTTCGGTTGGTAGCCGAAACGAGATTTTTGAGAAATTTGAAGTGAACGCGGCCATGCCTTATTGGTGGGAAAATACCGGTGAGTTGATTTTGCCGCCCGGGCGTGACCTGCCCGAAGACGTAGATGTGCTTATTGTTGGCGCGGGGCTTACCGGGCTGTCTGCTGCCCGAACTCTGGCGAAGGCTGGGAAACAGGTCATCACACTCGATTCCGGTATACCCGGAATAGGCGCAAGTTCCCGCAACGGCGGCATGATCGGGGGTGGTCACCGATTCTCGATCAATCAGATGCAAGGTCGCTATGGCGCGGATATGGCTTTGTCGGTACTGCGCGAAGCCCATCTTGATTCGCATAGCTTTGCCATGTCGTTGATGGCCGAAGAGGCGATCGAATGCGATTACAGCGAGTCCGGCAGGTTCCGTGCATTATGGCGTTCCCAGGAATATGAACCTGTTGCGCGTGAACTGGAATCTCTGCAAAAGCTTATTCCGGTGGAAGCCGAGATGCTGCCGAAAAACCGCCAACACGAAGAGGTCGCAACCGATATATACCACGGTGGTGTGGTTTATCCCAGGCACGGTGGTCTCAATCCAGCCAAATGGGTTACCGGCATTATGCAGGCGGCAATCCGTGCTGGTGCGCAGATCCAGGGTAATACGCCGGTTGAACATATAGCGCGCAAGCGAAATCACTGGGAAATCAAAACACCCCGAGGCAGCATCAACGCGGTTAGTATCCTGGTTGCTACCAATGGTTATACACCGTCACATTTAAACGATATCAAACGGCGATTGATTCCAGTTCCGAGTTATCTCGTCGCAACCGAAGCCATCGGTGCGGAGCAGGTTAGAAAGCTTTTTCCAAACCAGCGCATGATTGTCGAAAGCAGAGATCGGCACTGCTACTATCGGCCGTCACCGGATGGCAGCCGCATTGTATTTGGCGGACGCGCGGCAACCTGTGCAATACCTTTCTCTTTGGCTCAACATCAGCTACGTGGCCTGATTGAGCAAATCTTTCCAGAATTAAAAGGTATAGGTTTTACACATTGTTGGACCGGTAATACGGGTTTTACTTTTGAGTTTTTACCGAATATAGGACAAATGGATGGCATCTGGCATGTCGTCGGCTACTCCGGCAGCGGAAACCAGATGGCGCCATATCTGGGGCACAAGGCGGCGTTGCAATTGCTTGGCGAGCCAGAAGGTGAGACTGCTTTTTCGAAAACCGAATTTTCAACACGTTGGTGGCATCAGGGCACCCCGTGGTTCCTGCCCTTCTCAGACTTGATATACAGATTCAAGGACGGCTGGAACAATATCCGTAGAAACGTTTAATAATTAAGGTGCGATGATGCTTAAACAGTCCTATGTGCACGGTAGTAGTACAACATCGTTAATCGGCGAAACAATTGGCAATAACTTCGATGCAGCGGTTGAGCAATGGGCGAATCATGAAGCTCTGGTGGTGTGTCACCAGAATATTCGTTGGAGCTATTCCGAGTTGCAGAGTGAAGTCAACCGATTTGCCGCCGGACTGATATCCCTGGGGTTGAATGCGGGTGACCGAATCGGCATCTGGTCGCCGAATAACGCCGAATGGGTGGTCGCCCAGTTGGCCACAGCCAAAGCAGGATTAATACTGGTTAACATCAACCCTGCCTATCGCGTATTCGAACTGGAATATGTGCTGAATAAAGTCGAGGCCAGGGCCTTGATCCTGGCCAATCAATTCAAATCCAGCAATTACCTCGCGATGGTCAGGGAGCTTGCGCCGGAGATTGAGCAATGCGACCGTGGGAAACTGCGTTCTGAGCGTCTGTCGCAGCTCGAAATTGTAATCCAAATTGGCGGCGATACTGCGGCAGGAATGTATGCCTTCGCGGATGTTGCGGAATTGGCTGACGACGATTCAACGTCGCGGCTCGAGGCACTGTCTTCACAACTGCAGTTCGATGACCCCATCAATATTCAATTTACGAGTGGCACTACCGGATTTCCCAAGGGTGCGACACTGACGCATTTCAATATCCTCAATAACGGATATTTTGTCGGCGAAGCTATGAAGCTTACCAGTCAGGACCGGCTTTGCATTCCGGTGCCTTTATACCACTGTTTTGGCATGGTGCTGGGAAACCTTGCCTGCCTGACCCACGGGGCCACGATTGTGCTACCCGATGAGGCGTTTGAGCCATTGTCGGTATTGAATGTAGTGCAACAGGAACGCTGTACCGGTTTGCACGGTGTGCCGACCATGTTCATCGCCGAACTCGATCACCCGCGATTTGCTGAATTCGATTTAAGCAGTCTGCGTACCGGCATCATGGCTGGCTCACCCTGCCCGATAGAAGTAATGAAGCGCGTGGTGGCAGACATGAATATGGCCGAGGTGACCATAGCCTACGGCATGACTGAGACAAGCCCGGTGAGTTTTCAAAGCAGCACCGACGACGCACTGGAAAGAAGAGTATCGACGGTCGGACGTGTGCATCCTCATGTTGAGGTCAAGGTTATTGATGAAGATGGGCGGGTGGTAGCCCCTAATGAAAAAGGTGAACTGTTGACGCGTGGGTATTCTGTTATGCAAGGCTATTGGGGTGATGCGGAGAGAACCGCCGAAACCATCGACAGGGCCGGCTGGATGCATACCGGTGATTTGGCGACGATTGATGAAGAAGGCTTCTGTAATATCGTTGGTCGGGTCAAGGATATGGTAATCCGTGGTGGGGAAAATATCTATCCCCGCGAGATCGAAGAATATTTATATCGGCACGACCAGATAAAGGATGTGCAGGTATTCGGCGTGCCGGATCACAAATTTGGTGAGCAGTTATGCGCATGGATTACCCTGACCGAGAGAGGTAGTATAAGTGAAGATGAGGTCAGGGATTTTTGTAAGGGGCAAATCGCGCACTACAAGGTTCCGCAATATATACGTTTTGTCGACGAGTTTCCGATGACGGTTACCGGCAAGATACAAAAGTTCATTATGCGCGAGCGCATGGTGGAAGAGCTTGGACTTGAGGATGAGAAAACCGCTTGAGTCGGGGGGGTTGGAGCAGGAGGTTTCTCTTGCAATCAATATAAACCCTGTGTACTGTATACAGAATACAGTGGCACTCAAATACCAGAATATTACATATAAAGAGGGGGCGTCATTATGAATAGTGTCGATTTTAGCTTGCCTGATAGTATCCATACAGTTGCCCTTGGCGTGGGTGACCTCAATGGCATCATGCGCGGGAAAAGAATTCCATCCACACACTGGCAGACTATTTGCGAGCAGGGTAATGCGCTTTCGATTGCATTGCTGGCGCTGGATATGACCTGCGATGTCTGGGACACGCCTTATGTCAATTTTGACAATGGTTATCCCGACATGCATATGTTTCCATTGATGAAACCGGTCGAATTACCCTGGGAACCAGGGGTCGCAGTTTGCATGGCCAGGGCCGAGGGCATGGATCACAAACCGGTACCGATTGATCCACGAAACGCACTGATGCGACAGGTCGAGCGAGCAGCATCGATGGGTTTTACCGTCCAGGTCGGGACCGAGCTCGAATTCTTCCTGCTAGATCCACAAACATTGCAGCCCAGGGATAGCGGTATCCAGGTTTATTCACTTGCCCGCGCTTCCGAACTCGAACACGTGCTTGGCCCCATTCGCCAGCAAATAAACGAAGTGGGCATACCAATCGAGCAATCTAATCCGGAATATGCACCGGGGCAGGTTGAAGTGAATATTCGCTATGACGAAGCATTGCTTGCCGCCGACCGCGTTGTCATGTTTCGCTCGTTGGTAAAACAGCTGGCTACTACCCACGGTTATCTCGCTACTTTTATGGCGAAACCTTTTTATGATCAATCAGGAAACGGTTTTCATACGCATTATTCACTCTGGCAAAATGGAAAAAATCAATTTTCAGAGGGCGGTAAAATCAATGCGACAGGGAAAAGTTTTCTTGCCGGTATACAATCGAGAATGGCTGAAACCGCGTTGTGTGGCACAATCACACCGAACGGATACCGACGTCGTCAACCCTATTCATTCTGTCCGGTGAACACTTCCTGGGGGTATGACAATCGTACCGTCGGGCTGCGTGTCATCGAAGGGGCGGACAGTGCGGTACGCGTCGAAAAACGTGATGCAAGTGCAGACTGTAACCCGTATTATCTGCTTGCCACCGATATTGCCGCTGGGCTGGACGGTATAGAGCAGGGACTGGAGCCTTCGCCACCGACTATGGGGAATGCCTATGAAGATGCTGACGCCATGCCGATTCCGCTCGATATTGTTGAGGCGGTGAAGTTGGCCAGGCAGTCAGATTTTGTTAAATCTGTCTGTGGCGAGGATGCCTTTGAAGTACTCGCTCAGCAGGCCGAGCGTGAAATCGATTTTGTTGCGGCCCAGGTAACCCCGGTCGAACAGGATCGTTATCTGCAAAATTTCTAGCCGATTTAGTCGGAGTTAAATTTTGTTTTTATAATTGCATTTTTAAAAAGTATTACTAGACAAACTGGAGGAATAAGATGGTTTCAAAACTAAAAATCATGCTAATAGCATTCGCACTCAGCTTTACCGCCACCCATGCAGGGGCCGACGGCGTGAAGGTGGGATTCATCGGGTCACTGTCGTCGGATGCGGGGCGTAGCGCACTGCGTGGCGCGCAAATCGCAATTGACGAGTTGAACGCGGCGGGCGGCTTCAACGGTAAGCCAATAGAATACGTTCAGGCCGATACCGGTGAAGACGTTACCGAAGGCATAAAAGCCTACGAGTATCTGGCGGAAACAGAAGAAGTCGATTTCATTCTTTCGGGTTCTATCGACGATGTTTCCTTAGGCTGGATGCCACGCATGAAGGAATATCGTATTCCGACCCTCGATACATGGACATCTTATATCGGCATTATCGATATGATTATCGAGGACTATGAGGGCATGGAGACCTATTTCATGAATGTTGCTTCTGATGAAGCGCTAGCAACGCTTTACGTAGACTTCGGTAAAGATATTCTGGCAAAGAAAATGGGCTGGGATTCGGTTGTAGTACTCCAGGAAGATACTGCATTCGGTGGAGCCATTAACGGGCTTGTCAGCCAGTTACTGGCACCTGAGGCGGGTATCGAGATAGTTGATACAATTGTTTATGATATCGCAACAGTCGACTTTGCCCCTATTTTTTCACGGGCTGTCGATACTGGCGCAGATTTTATTTATATCATCTCGTCGGTGAACTCGCAGGTAGTTTCTTCACAATACAGCAAGCTCCAGGTTCCCAAGGCTATGACCGGTGTTAATGTTGCTGCTCTGGGTCAGGAATACTGGGAAGATACAGGTGGAGCTGGTGGTGGTATTTCAACGCTAAGCCCGGTACCTTCTGTTGGTTTCGCGCTCGATCCTGCATCGGCTAAATTTGCAGAGACATATGCTAAACGTTACGGCAGTTCACGACCCAAGTTCCCTCACTTCAACGGCTTTAACGCTTACTGGGGTGTGAAGCAGGCTTTCGCTGCGGCTGAAGATGCCGGTGGTTTTAGTGCTGACAAATGGCCAAAGGAAATGCTTAAGCAGGACATCAAATTGGAGAAAGATGGTGAATTGTGGCTGCGCTATGCTTTCTGGCAACCAGGTGAAGTTGAAGAGCGTACCGGTCGCACTTATCCGCATAATATCAAGTTTGATATCACACCACCTTACGACAATGGTGCGCCAGCTATGGTTGTTATTCAGTGGTACGAAGACGGTACTACAGCGGTCATATATCCACCCAAATATGCCACGGGTGAATTTTCTGTTCCATCCTGGGTCAAGTAGGGGCGAAGCAAATAAAAGTGGGTGGTGGCTCAGCGTGTCCACCACCCCTTTTTAATGCAGTTGTTGGTGTTTTTTTAATATGATCCAGATACTTATCCAGGGGCTGCTACTCAGCGGCCTTTACGCTCTCATAGCCGTTGGTTTTACCTTGATTTTCAGTGTAGGGCGGGTGCTTAACCTGGCTTACGCATCCTATCTCATGGTTGGCGGGTATATCTATTTCTATGTTGTACAGACCCAGGGGATGCCAAAAATTGTCGGTATGGTAGTGGCAGTGCTAATGGGTTGCTTAATGGGTATGCTGATGTACAGGGCAATGGTCAAACCCCTTAAAGGTGATCATGTTGCGGTAGAAATTTCGACCTTGATTCTGGCTGTGGTTATCCAGGCAGGAATCGTGCTTTTATTCAACGATAGCGCAAAAATACTTCATCCAATTCTTCCCGGAGTGTGGCATGTCGGGGGTGCTACAGTAACACTAAATATTTTAACAGCCACTGTTGTCAGTTGGTTGATCCTTGGGGGGCTTTACTGGTTTGTGCGCAAAACCCATACCGGTCGTGCGATGCAGGCAGTATCAATGGATGCAAAGGGCGCTACGGTTTGCGGCGTAGATGCCGATCGTATTAATTTAATCACCTGGGGTATTTCGGGTGGTCTTGGTGCGCTGGCGGGGGTGTTTTTTGCGAGTTACACGCAGTTGTCTCCAAACATGTGGGTGACACCGTTGATTATTGCGGTCGCAGTCGTCATCGTTGGCGGCATAGGGTCGATCGTCGGTACTTTGATTGTTGCCCATATTATTGGTTTCATGGAAATTATTTCCACCACGCTGATAGCAGCTGAGTTGCGGGGCGTGTTCACCATGCTGCTTATTATCGGGGTATTAATTATCTCTCCCAAAGGGCTGTTCGGACGAGAGGAATTGGGATGACGGGAATAAGCTGGCGCCATGTAGCATTATGGGCAGTATTTATTATTTTTATGCTGCTGTTGCCAGAAATGGTATCCAAAGGTACTTTGCGTACCGTTATTTTTGCTAATTTCCTCGCTATTTTTGCTATCAGCTGGGACGTGATTTCTGGACGTACCGGTTATATCAGTTTTGGACATCCATTCTTAATCGGTATTGGAGCTTATACAACTGCTATTCTGTCGTATCGATTTGGTATGCCTGTGGGCCTGTCTATTCCGTTGGCGGTTTGCGTTACCATGGTGGCGGGTACCTTATTTTTTCTCCCCGCGTTACGCGTCAAAGGCAGTTATTTTGCCCTGGTTACGCTGGCGTTTATGGAATTGATGTACCAACTGGTGCAGGTAATTCGCCCCGATCTAACAGGTGGCACGCGCGGCATGTCGGGTGTTACCACCCTCGCCCGTGGGGCGGTGAATAACTATTACCTGTCCTTCGGGCTGATGATTGTGATTGCCGTTTCAATGTGGGTTTTGATGAAAACTCGATTCGGCACAGCTCTAAGCGCAATTGGTATGAATGAGGAATCTGTGCGTGGCAGTGGCTTGAGCACCACCAGATTAAAGTTGTTTGCATTTATGGTATCGGCCATGGTTGCGGGATTAGGAGGTGCATTTTATGTACACTATCTGGGATCCATCGCACCGCGCGCCCTGTTTGATATTAATTTTGTTTTCACCATCATCGTTGCTGTATTAATCGGTGGTGCGTCGACTATTGTAGGACCGATGTTGGGGGCATTTTTCCTGACTTTCCTGCTTGAATACCTGCGTCCTTATTTACCGGGAGCCGAGCGCTATTTTATTTATGGCAGCATTGCATTGGTCATATATATGTATCAGCCCAAAGGTTTGTACGAGATCGTCATGCAGCAATGGCGGAAGTATCGCGTCGTAAAAGCCGGAGAGACCTGAACGTGTCGCATCACCTGGAAGTTAACAATCTGGTCAAGATGTTTGGTGGGCTAATTGCTACCAATGAAATGTCATTCCAGGTCGATGAGGGTGAGTCACTTGGTCTAATCGGTCCTAACGGTGCCGGTAAAACCACGATCTTCAGTTTAATTATGGGTGAGCTTCGACAAACGAGCGGGAGCATCACCTGTTTCGATAGCGAAATCTCGCATCTGCAAACCCATGAGCGCATTCAGCGTGGTATCAGCAGGACTTACCAGGTTCCCCGTCCTTTTGCCGATATGAATGTACTGGAAAATATCCGTGTTGGTCTGATGCCAGATAATATCTGGCAGATGATAATGCGGCGACCCGACCCGGAGCGAGAAATTGAACTGGCGCAAAGTGTTGGTTTTGCTGAAAATGATTTTCTACGTCATCCCAGCGAACTATCTATCGGTGATCTACGTAAACTGGAGTTGGCTCGTACGCTGGCAACCGATCCTTCGCTGATGTTACTCGATGAAGTATTCGCCGGTTTGACCGTTGCCGAGATTGCACAAATGGCGGAGTTGATAAACCAGAAGCGTGAGGCTGGCATGACGATGATAATCGTCAGCCACGATCTCAAATCACTCGAACCGCTGATTGATCGGGCGATTGCGATGAACTATGGTGCGATAGTCGCGGAAGGATCGTTTGCCGATGTCATGGCCGACGAACAGGTTCGGGCGACTTACCTCGGAGACGAGTAGATGGCATTTCTGGAGATCGATCAACTATCGGCCTTTTATGGCAAAGCGCGTGCACTGAGTGAGATCAATATTGATGTCGAGCAGGGTGACATCATCGCGATCATTGGGGCAAACGGGGCGGGCAAATCGACCCTGCTGGATTCAATTTTAAACCTGACACAGACGCAGGGCGATATTCGCCTGGAAGAAAAATCACTGACAGATCTGCCGCGCTCTAAAATCGTTGGTTGTGGCGTAGGTTATGCGACAGAACGATTCAACCTGTTCCCGTATATGTCTGTGCAAGATAATTTGTTGGTAGGTGCGTTTACTGCTCGCGATACGATCGAGCAAAATTTAAGCCTGGTGTACAAGCTCTTCCCGCGGCTTCAAGAACGCAAGAAACAGGAGTCCGGCACCTTAAGCGGTGGGGAACGTCAAATGGTATCGCTGGGCCGTGCACTGATGACGAGTCCACGCCTGTTGTTGGTCGATGAACCGACCATCGGGCTGGCCCCCAGAGTATGTGTCGATATCGCCGCTGCGTTGCGACGCCTGAATGAAGAAACCGGTCTCACCATAGTGATAACCGAACAGAATGTTAATTTCGCTACCCGCATTGCGAAATATCTATATGTGTTGGAAACCGGGAAAGTCCAGATGAGCGGCACCACTGATGAGCTTACCTCAAACAACGAACTCATCGAAGCTTATTTCGGGCAGTAGTTATAAAGCTGTCACCTGTCTGGTCGGGAAGGTTGTCTGAAACAGGATGGTCAATCTACCCTCACTAAGTTGTAGTCTCCTGTCAAATTTTGATTGCTGAAAAAAATATGGCGCACTCGACGGGAGTCGAAATAGAATCTCAACTTATTGATTTATATTAGTAAGGAAATATTTATTACCAACAATTGTTTAGGTGCCTCGATTAATCCCAAAGCTATGGCTTATCAGAAAAATTTTTTATATGGGGCAGTGGTGATGGATAACTACTTCGTGGGGATACAATCAAACAACTGCCTATTCTGCAATATAGATCCAGGTAGGATCATAGTTAAGAATGACCTGGCCTATATCGTCCATGAGGGTTATTTCCTGAACCATTACTAAAATATCGATAGCAGCCGTTCATTTTACAACTGGGAACGAGTACAGTCGGCTGTGATCTCAACCGATCGATGCAACACATGCGTTAAATCTCTCTGCCGGTGTCTTAAATTCTAATGTTTTACGAGGGTTCTCGTTAAGTTGACGAGCAATGGCATTGAGTCTTGCCTGAGAGCGTATCGATAAATTGGTTCCCCTGGGAAGATACTATCTCAGCAACCGGTTAGTGTTTTCGTTGGATCCTCGTTAACCGAGAGTCTGTATAATTCGCTGTTAATAACACTAGCATCATAAAGAGAAAATTATGAGTGATAACCGAACAGATATAGTTCTAAATATCATTTTGAAATGGACGGCAGTACTATTCTTCATATCAATGGTGGTTCTCGTTTCAATTTATTCTATGGGTTCTCTGCT
>JAAENK010000234.1 GCA_024224415.1 Gammaproteobacteria bacterium
ATCAAGTGTCCCTTTGCAGGGAAAAACTCAGTACCAACACAGAAGTGAAATTCTGCCTAAAAAAACTCTCAATTATTCCCAGCTCTGCCGATAATAGAGCCTATACTTAAGCTAACTGTTAAATTAATTGGTACAACCGAGATTCCCTAATGCATGGCACAAAAAACAAAAGTATCGAGCAGCTGGAAGGCCGTACTTTCATTTTAGGCAGGGAAGGCCACATCTATATCGATTCACCCTCTGCCAGCAAGCATCATGCCGAAATTAGAATCAAGGGTGGTAAAATCCATCTTCGTGACCTAAATTCATCAAACGGCACCTACTTGCTGAAAAACAAAAAACTGGTGTATTTTGAAAGAGGCTATGTAAGCCCATTGCAGCGTATTGTGATAGGAAACCAGGAGCATATCATCCTGGATTTGCTGGCGATTGCGAGTAACTTTGTCGCTTCGGATGATGCTGCGACTGAACTGTACTTCCATCAACAGGATACTGGTAAACAGGCGAGCTAGTCAGAGCCTGGTGGCCGACACAATACGCCTTTAACAGCTTAGGTTCCTCACCACATCAGGTCATCGGGTATCTGATAATCGGCGTAAATATCGTCTTCATCAACGTCACTATCGGGTGCATTCATTTGAACCACCGAGCCTGCATCCCTTTGCGCAATTTTTTCTGCAACAACTGTGGGCACCAGCCCGTAACGTCGCCTCTTGTCTTGCTTAAACCAGACAATTGCCAGACGGCCCTGGCTTAGCTGCTTTTGCAACTGTTCATTGATCTGTAGATTTTCCACCTTGTTTTCATGCACGAAGCTATAGTCGATCTCGCCACTTTCACATTCGATTTGATTTAACTGGATCAATTGCCGTATCTGCGCCATAACAGCTTTCTGGTTCGACTGGTCCTGCCGCTGTCGGTTGAGCTGCCGATCGTGCTCAGCCTTTTGAAGCTGCGTCTGCTGGGACGCAAGCCGCGCCTCGTTAACGGTTTTACCGCCCGTCTTACGGTTATGTTTGGTCTGCTTCTGTTTTTCCTTTTTCGCCTTGTTGGCCTTATTTTTGTCGACCAAACCCGCTTTCAGAAGTTGATCCTGCAATGATGCCATGCTGCTCACCTTTTTTATTCAGGTAGATAGAATATAAAACTGCTGGGCTTTGCACCAGCTAGTTTGCTGGTGATTTGTGATTAAATTTGTTTAGATAAGCCAATGAACAAAGCAACTTCATTGCGAGCGCTATCGAAAGCCCTGGTCAGGGGCGAGATTACCGCCACCGAACTAGTCGAACAGGCCTTCGAGCGTGCAAACCAGTCTTTCTCGGTATTTATATCATTGAACCAGGGACTAACCAGTCAGGCCGAGGCGATTGACGCGGCTCGAAAACGTGGTGATGAAGTCCCCGCACTGTCCGGTATACCGATTACTCTCAAGGATTTATTCAATATTCGCAATGAAAAGACCCTGGCTGGCTCAATTGTGCGCAATAAAATCTGTCAACCTGAAACCAGCGATGCAAAAGTGGTAGCGCCGTTGCGCGAAGCCGGCCTGTTATTCGTCGGCCGCACTAATATGAGCGAGTTTGCCTTCTCCGGCATGGGTAAGAATCCGCACTACGGCACGCCGCTCTCTATCTGGGACAGGGAAACCGGTCGCCTGCCCGGTGGATCATCGTCGGGCAGCGCGGTCAGCGTGGCCGAAGGCATCGTCGTCGCCACGCTCGGGTCTGACACCGCCGGGTCCTGCCGTATACCGGCCGCCTTTAATGGCATCGTCGGCGTCAAACCCAGCTATGGCCGCCTGTCGCTAACAGGTATCTACCCGTTATCGCCAAGCTCGGACGCCCCAGGCCCTCTAGCGAATGACGTTGACAGTTGTTTCCTGCTCGATCAGTTGATGAGTGGTGAACTATCGCCGCATGACGCATTGCCGGAGCTCAAGATACCCAGGATTGAATCACTCAAGCTGGTGGTACCGCAATCGACGGTACTGACCGAGCTGGATGACGAAGTGCAAACTGCATTCGATCGAACGATAGAAGTCTTAACAGCAAATGGCGCGAGCATCGAATTCAGGAAAATGTCGAGTATTGACGACTGTATCGACATGTTCGCCAAACGCGCGGTGGTAATCCACGAGGCTTACCACCACCATCGCCAGATGCTCGAACAATACAGGGACGAATACGATCCCTTTGTCGCACAACGTTTACTCACAGGGGCTGGTATTAGCGACCAGCAGCAACTATCCCGTTACCAGGAAAAAGCGCAAATAGTCGAACAGTTTAACCAGCAGTTTCGAGCCACCGGCGCCGATGCCCTGCTCTACCCTACCGTGGCCTGCATCCCACCCTCCATTTCGGAGACCGAAAATCTCGACCAGGCCCGTAGTGTTAATCTACGCTGCCTACGTAACTCTGCCACGGCAAACTATTTCGACGGATGTTCGATTAGCCTGCCCTGCCACGAGAAGGGTACAGCGCCAGCAGGTTTAATGATTTCGGCGATGAATGGGGATGACGATCAACTGTATGCTGTGGCGGCTGCAATTGAGCAGCTAACCCAATAAAACCTGAGTCTGATTACCAGGTTTTTCGACGCTGAGGATATTGTGCTCGAACGCACAGGCTGAGGCAATGGGCATTACCAAGCCAGGAACCTGATGAACATCAGGCGCAGGGCATCCATCCCCCAATAAAAGTACCCGATTTCAGTAACCGAAACCGGTTAAACGATTCTTAACAAAAAGGCCTGCTACTGGAGTGTTGCAGGCCTTTTCACGATAAATCGTTTACAGTGCAGTGATGTTCTCTGCCTGAGGACCTTTCTGGCCATCAGTAATAGTGAACTCGACTTTTTGACCTTCGGCCAGGGTTTTAAAACCTGAACCGCTAATCGCACTGAAGTGAGCAAATACATCGGGACCCGATTCCTGCTCGATAAAACCAAAACCTTTTGATTCGTTGAACCATTTTACGGTTCCGGTGACTGTGTCTGACATGTTTGTATATCCAAATAAATAAAGAAAAATAAGCCTCTAATTCAGGCCCTTTGGCAGGTAGCGCGACTAGTACTTAAAAACGACAAACGAGGTGATATGATGGACATCGATGTGAGGAAAATAAATATTAAGACTTACTATCAAGCCGAGGCGGCAGTATAAACCCATTTGCACCCCTGTCAACACAAAAGTCTTTGATTTTTCAGGCTAATATCATGCTTCTGGCTTAGTCGGTAAAATCTGCCTTAGATTTCATCGCCAATCGCCCATCGGCATTGATCGCCCACATACTGGCATGATCATCCTGCATTCGACCACTGAGAGTAAACAGCGCATTATCAAACAGTGGGCTAATAGCACGAAATTCATAGGTGGAAATTTGCCTGCCGGGGTTTTTCTCCAATGCGAGTTCGAGCAACAGGGTTGCAGTTAGCGGGCCATGAAACACCAGCCCCGGATAACCCTCTTCGTTACGGCAGAAATCCAGGTCATAGTGGATTCTGTGACCATTAAAGGTCAAAGCCGAATATCGAAATAGCAATGTCGAATTCGGGATAACTTCACGTGACCACTGCGCATCCAGCGGTGCTGCGGGGGGCTGCGCATCTTTTTCACTCGTTGTTTTGGCATCACGATAAACAATATTGTGGATTTCGCTAATACGTAATTCGCCTTCGACAAAAATGCAATGTTCAACTTCGACAAAGCAAAGCCTGCCACTACGCCCCTGTTTGACAATAACATCACGCACCTTGGATTGCTTACGCGCATGATCACCGACTTTAAGCGCCTTGCCGAAGGTAAATCGCCCCCCAGCCCACATGCGCCGGGGTAGCGGCACTGGCGGCATGAAATCTCCCCGTGCAGCATGACCATCACGACCAAGCTCGCAGGCCCTGATCGGTGTCAAAAAATAAGCCCAGTGCCAGAGTGGCGGCACCGGTTCTCCAATATCAATGACCTTTGGTGCACGATCCAGCATTGCGCCCATACGATGTAACGGCTCGGCGGCTATGGTTTCTTCGATGAACTCGGTATTACCAATCCATTGTTTTAAATGATCAGCGTCTAGATTTTGGCTCATAAACCCACCCCTACGCATGGCCTTTGCGGGAAATCGCAATGCCGATCAGTATAAGAGACAGCGCAAGCAGGGTTTGGATATTAATTGCATCCGCAAAAAACAACCCGCTCCAGATCACACCAAATAGCGGCACCAGGTAACCCACCTGTGACATAAATACCGCACCATTAGCTCGAATAATGAAAAAGCGGATGGTCATCGCAAGAGCGGTGGCAACCACACCCAAAAATGCCAGTGACAATATCGAAGTCAACCCCACCTTTTCGGGCACTGGATCCTCCAGCAAAAAGGCCAGCGGCGTCATATAGAGACTGGCGCTGATCAGCGTCGCTGCCGAAGTCGGGATCAACGGCAAGTGTGATAAGCGCCGGGCAATAATCGAAGATATCGCGTAGCTACAACCCGCTAAAGCCACAGCAATTTGACCTTTCATGCTGCCCGAGCCGGATTCCATCATGTCCCAGAAAACCAGCACCAACACACCCATAAAACCAACCGTCACACCGATTGCCCTGAATCGATTGATGCGCTCATCATCACTGACGAAATGCGATACCAACAGCGAACAAAAAGTTCCTGCCGCCACCAGCACAGCAGTCTCGGCGCTACTGATGGTTTGCTGTCCCCAGCTAATCAGGAAAAATGGCAGGGCGCTATTGAGACAACCAACAACGAAAATATAACGCCAGTGCCGGGCGCCTCGTGGAAACCGGTCGGCACTGAACAGGACAATCACAAACATGACAATTGCGCCGAGCAATACCCGCCAGGCCGCAATACTGACGGGCTGAAAATCGGTCAGCGCCAGCTCGATAAAAATAAAGACACTGCCCCAGATAGCGCCTACAAACAACAGTCGTGAAACATCGAAAAATGTTGGGCGCCGAATAGCAGGTAACATAGTGAGCTAGTGCGGGTAAAAGAAAACAGCGAGTGTAACGGATTCCATTGCTTACAGCGTTATAAGTTTTGCTTTAAACATTTATAATATCGCAAACATTACAGAGGCCATACCGAGTGACCGCAACCGAGCAGGAAACCCGCGACAACTACAAGCAGTTCTACCCTGTCACCACACGCTGGATGGACAATGACTACTACGGCCATGTGAATAACGTGACGTACTACTCCTACTTCGACACAGCGGCCAATCAGTATCTGATTGAGCAGGGCGGCCTCGATCTTAAAAATGCTTCGGTGATCGGTGTGGTAGTCAATTCCAGTTGCACCTATAAAAGCTCAGTGGCCTATCCGCAGCGACTGGAAGCGGGTCTGCGAGTCGACCGCCTGGGCAATAGCTCGGTGCAATATGGCCTGGCAATATTCGCCGAGAGTGCCGACCAGGCCAGTGCCTTCGGTCATTTTGTACACGTGTTTGTAAATCGAGAAACCAACCAGTCGGTGCCTATTCCAGCCGACATTCGAACCGCACTGGAAAAAATCCTCTACTAATTCATCAACGGTACAAAAAACTGCGATGAAAACGCGACTGCCTCGGACAGCGTAAATAACTCCCGTCGCTCGAAATCTTCATCATGCCACTGCCTGGCCGCTTGCTCGCCATTGATATAATTCATTTGCAGGCACAGGCTCTCGGCACAGCTCGTGGTTTGGTGGAAGGCACCCCAGTCAATTGCAAAATGGATATCCTTTCGACTAGCTGATTCAACTTCACCGCTTGCCAATTGAACGATCCGAACAGGCTCACCACTAATACAGCAGCGCGAGTTGATTTCAGCCGACCTGGCAAACATCGGCGCCGCTGCCAACGCATCGAGTGCACACATGGCATGAATGAGGTGATGATTAATTCTGATTTCATGATCACGCGGCTCCATGGTAAACGGGTATGCACCCGTAATCTCGCCATGTTGCGACAAAACCAGTAATTTATTTTCAGATAAAACTTCGATGGCGATATCGACATCGTCTACCAGTCCGGCAATTTCTATTCGATTCGAGATTCGCCCCTTGTCGACAAAGGATCTCAGTAATTGCTGGTGTAAATTGATCAACTTGCCATCAAGTTGAGACTGCCGTTGCTCTAGCGGGAGTATCTCTTTTAGCCGAGATACGGCGCGCATAATCCTGTTACTCACGATAACGTATTATTTTTTCAACAGCAGGTATAAACCGACAACGAAACTGACCGCACCACCGATATAAAACATCATCACCGAATCGCCCGGCGAACCATTCACCGCCTGACTGAGTTGCGAGCCCAGCGAGCCGGACTGCTGATAACCCCAAATGGCCAGACCGATGCCAACCACCAGCAGCACAATTGAAATTATTTTTTGACTATCTAAAGATTTTTTTGCCATGTTTAAACCTCTTTGTGAATACGACCTTACAATCAATCAATGAGCGTCAGGCATTTTCCCCTGATGTCCTGCGGAATTTGACAACCTCTGCGTTTTTCTCTATCCAGATGCACCGCTACCAATTCTGTGGTTGCTACTTCTCCATCTGTTTCAGCATTTTGCATTAGATGAAAAAACCGGATGGTTTTTTCTTTCACCTCCAGCACCTTCGATTTAACGACAAGTAAGTTCCCGGCATGCACTTCGGCTTTATAGTGGGTGGTCTGTTCTAATGCCGCCATGCCTCTATTGTTATCTCGAATATAACTGGAGGTAATGCCGAGTATGGAAAATAAATGCCAGGTAGCTTCATCAAATTTCGAGGTATACCATTGCACATTCATATGCGCCATGTGGTCAAGCTGGTGTGGGTAAACCACGCCCCGATAAGTTTCTATCATTAATTTTACCACCAGGAAATTATATTTTCGTTAATTGAATCCCAATATTGTACACCCCGACTTAGGCTCGATTCACTAAATAAAAACTCTTTCCCTGTTTACCTGATTGATCTTCCTGTGCCGAATATGACAATGCAATGAAAAGCGTTAAACTGTTTGCCGGTTCACCACTTGACCCAACGAGGTTATATGCAAAAAGATATCATTGTAATTGGTGCGGGGCCAGCTGCATTGTCGTTCGTGCGTTCGATGCGAAATAGCCACTTACAGATTACCGTGCTCGAACAGGCTCCCGAAAATGCTATCGCTGAACCTGAGTACGACGGGCGTGATATCGCCTTGACCCATGCCTCCAGGGAATTGCTTCGGGATCTCGATGTCTGGCAGCAGTTCGACCCGCAGGAAATCTATCCGATAAGCAAAGCCTGTGTCGTTGATGGGGATTCGCCTTATTCACTCGATTTTGACAGCCAGCAAAAATCCTACGATGCTCTGGGTTTTATCATTTCCAACCATATTATCCGCCAAACCCTGTACGAAGCCACTAAGACACAGACCAACCTGTCTATCGCTTACAACTCCAACGTTTCAGAAATCGCCAAAATCGACGAGGGTTACAAAGTCTCCCTGGCGGACGGTCAAAGCTTCGAGACAAAACTACTGGTTGCCGCCGATTCAAGATTTTCAAAAACACGCAGTCAGGCAGGAATTTCTGCCGACATTAACGATTTCGCACGTACCGCAATCGTTGCACGCATGCAACACCAGGCAAGTAACCAGCATACTGCGTTCGAATGCTTTCAATACGGACATACTCTTGCCGTACTACCCCTGGGCGAAAAGCAAAGTTCGGTAGTAGTAACAGCCAATACCGACAAGGCCAACCAGTTACTCAAGCTCGGCGACGAGGCTTTCATTGAATTCGTACAGCACAACCTCAAGCACCGACTCGGTGATATGACATTCAGTTCGAAACGATTTAACTACCCGCTGGTAGGTGTTCACGCCCGACAATTTATCAAACCCCATTTTGCCCTGATTGGCGATGCCGCGGTAGGCATGCATCCGGTTACCGCGCATGGATTTAACCTGGGTCTGAGCAGCGCATACCTGTTTGCCAGGCAAATTATCAATGCACTTGATAACGACCAGGACTACACTACAGAAAAAGTGCTCAAGGGTTATCAAAACCGGCATATGATGGAAACCAGGATCATGTACTACGGCACCAATGGCGTGGTCAAACTATTTACTGACGAGCATTTACCCGCGAAGCTGGCACGCAAGGCGGTACTCAGGTTAAGCAACCTGTTGCCACCGATAAAGTGGGCGATTGAGAAAAAGCTAACCGACGTTAAACATGGCTCGCCGTTTTAAGCAAAATAGAGATAAATTAGTAGCGCTGCCAGGTTGATCAGCATAATACCTGTAATCAACTGCCAGAGCCTGAGGCGGGTTGATTTCCCGCTAGCCTGCGGATCGGGTAAGTTACCTTTCAACGATTTAAGCGTCGGCATGATCTGCTCGAAGCGATCGTAGTAGTCATTCGAATCTGACTCCAGCATATCACGTAGTAATTTCCGCAATCGGCTATCGAGCTTCTCGAAGGCCGACGAAGGCTGTAGACGCCGATGTGCAAACTTCAAAGGCTCTCCGGTCAGCATATGGTGGAAGATCGCCGCAGCGGCATAAATATCTCGCCTGACCGACGCTTCGCCCTGCACAATGGGTTGATACCAGTCCTTGCGGTCAGAACGGTAGTGCTCGTCGAAACCAAAATCAGCTATGCAGATCTGTTCCTTATCATTAAACAGGATATTACTGGGTCGCAGGTTGCCGTGGATTATTTTGTAGTTATGCGCCTCCTGCATAGCACCGCATATCTGTAGCGCGAACTTGATAAAGCGATCACCAGCATAGGGCCGTGATAGCCGGTCCTGCAGGCTGCCACCTGTTAAATGCTGCATCACCACAATAAAGGCATTATCATTTTTTGATGTGCCCAGCACCTTGATAAGATTGGGATGATCGACTTGACTTAATAATTTTGCTTCACGCAGACCGGCAACGGACTTCACACGTTTTTTAATCACCATGAGTTTTTTTCGTGATTTATCCTCAAACAGGTACACCGCACCGTAATTGTCACGTTTGATGACATCGAGTAGCGCAAATTTATCCATCGCGCTGCCCACCGCCTGCCTGGCCTCCGCCTTCTGGCTCTCACCGATATGAGCACCCTTTAAAATACGCAGTAGCTGTAAACTTACCTCGTCGGCCGAAGCAAGGCGGTCGGCCGGGTTAGTTTGCAGACAGTGGCTGATCAGATGAGTCAACTCAGGCTGCAGCCCTGTCAGAGCGGCTTGCCAGTTATCGATATCAGAGGCATGCGTTTTGCCAACAAATAATTGATACATCACTGCACCTAAGGAATAAATATCACTGAGCGGACTAATGGTATCCGGTGCGCTAAATTGCTCAGGAGACATATAGTCAGGTGTACCATGAATTTCTTCGCTATCGGGTTGGCCTTTGGCATTTAGCCAGGCAATGCCAAAGTCTAGGATTTTCAGATGCCCTCCGCTATCTACCAGCAGGTTGGCAGGTTTTATATCTCGATGAATCACACCATTTTTATGAGCGAAAGCAAGGCCACGACTGATTTGCATGATCAAGTTCAATTTCGTATGAACGGGAATTTGCTTTTGTTGCATTAATGCAGCCATATCCTGCCCCTGGATAAATTCCATGACGAAATAAGGCCGTCCGCCTTCGCTAAAACCGCGATCAATGACATGAATAATATTGGGATGATTGAGCTGGGCTATGACCAGTGATTCCTGATCAAATAACTCCTTAACCTGATCGTTCCAGAGGTATTCTGCCGAAAGGAACTTAATCGCCACCGTGCGGTTGAGCGAAGTTTGCTGGCCACGGTATATGGTCGCCATACCGCCGCGGTTAAGCCTGGTGAGATCCGTATATCCTTTCAATTGCATGATTGGTCGGTTTAGCTACTAATTTGTGATTGGTCTGCTTAAGATACAATTTATAGGTGACATTCGCCGGTTTTGCCAGAGATCGAAGACAGTTGTTATTTCTGCCCGGCTCAGTTAGCTTAAGCAATCATGTTACCCCGGACAAAATCATGAGCTGGAAAACAGACTATCGGTCGTTTTACTACGAAGAGGCGGAAGCACCCGAGGATATTGTGCTAGACCCTGCACAAACCGCCGTACTGGTGATCGATATCCAGAACACCTATCTGCAGGAAAAAGAGAATGATGCCGAAAACCAGCGTTGGCAGCCGTTTTTCAGGCGTATGAACAACATCGTTATCCCCAACACCGCCAGGTTAATAGCAGATGCCCGGAAGTGCGGTGTGGAAATTATTTTTGCACGTATCGCCTGTAATAAAACCGACGGGCGAGATCGTTCTTTAAGCCAGAAAAAACCAGGGTTTAATTACCTGCTATTGCCGAAAGACCAGCACGACAGCCAGGTAGTCCCCGAACTCACGCCAGAACAAGACGATATCGTGGTGATAAAAACCACCGATAGCGTCCTTACCGGTACAAATTTACGCCTCATGTTACGTAATATGGGAATTGACAATATTATCGTCGCTGGGATTTTCACCGATCAGTGCATATCGTCAAGCGTACGTAGTCTCGCCGATGAAAGCTTTAACGTCATCGTCGTCGACGACTGTTGTGCAGCAGCTACCGATGAGTTGCATCAGCGTGAACTTGAAATAATCAATATGATCTATTGCCACGTTGTGCAACTTGCTGATGTAGCGGGGTTTGTTAGGTGGCGAGAATAATTGCCCGGCCCCATATTTGCTGGAAACCTTTGATCTGGGTCAACACCCTTCACCAAAACTGAGTGCATGATATTAATTAACATGACAGTAAGGTATCAACTATGACAATTAAAAATATCCTGGTTCACATCGACCATAGCGCGGCATGCGAACACCGTGTAAAAGCTGCGATTAAGCTGGCTCGTGATTATGATGCCCGTCTTTCAGCACTATTTGTAGTGCCCGATTATTTCGTACCGTCCTATGTCGAAGCACAGATTAGTGCCGATGTTATTGCGCAGATTAGTGAACAGGCGGTCGCCCGCGCCAAAGAGACCCAGAGCAAGGTCAAGGCACAAGTTAAGGATGCCGGGCTGGAACTCGATTGTTATATCGAAGAAGGCAATATCATCGGCATTATCGGTGACTATGCACGTTATACCGATTTGCTGATTCTGGGGCAAAGCCAGTCCGACGACCCGGACAACATCAGTGAAGGTCTGGCTGACCATCTGGTGCTCGAAGGTGGCGCACCCTGCATAGTGATCCCCTATATCGGCACACGCCAAACGCTCGGTAAGCGCATACTGCTGGCCTGGAACGAAAGCCGTGAATCATCCCGTGCACTACGAGACGCCCTGCCCCTGCTGCAGGCGGCGGATTCGGTCTCCATACTGTTGATCAAACCAACATCGCATAACGAGAAGCATACCGCAACCCAGGAAAGGGTTATCACCAAATATCTGGCTGGCCATGACATTGACGTCAAAATTAATCTTTGCGTCGACAATCATCTCGATCCCGGCGACACCATGCTGGCGCAGGCTGCGGACAATGATATTGACCTTATCGTCATGGGCGCTTACGGTCACTCTCGTTTGCGCGAAATCGTACTTGGTGGCGCAACCCGGCATTTGTTAAAAGAAATGACTGTACCCGTTTTTATATCGCATTAGTGTTTGACCGGGCGGCTATTTAGCCTTACCTTTCCGCGGGTTGCCAAATTGGAAACCCGCATGTTTTCTGAGCGTCTCAACCTGCTGCGCGAACGGCTATTGCAGCATGACATCGATGCCGCCATCATCACCGATGACGACAGCGTCTACTATTACACGGGTTACTACGACTACCTGCACATGGAATTTGGTCGACCAACCCTGTTAATCGTGCCGCGCGATGATAAAAGCCTGTTGATAACCCCCGAAATCGACTACAACATGGCTGTACAAATGGCGCAGGTTGATCGTATAGAACCCTGGAATGACGGCATGGGCAAGGAATGGCGCGAGCATATTCCAGCAGCGCTGGCCAACAGGGCAAAAGTTGCATTCGAAATCGAACTGATGCCGCCACAGGTGCGCAACTATATCGACAGCCTTATCAATACCGACGAAATCTACGATATCACGCCAGTTATTAGCCAGATGCGCATGATCAAGTCAGATGAAGAGTTACAACTCGCGCGTCACGCCGGTGAAGTCGCCACGGTGATGATGCAAGCCGGAAGTGACGCCATAGGTGCAGGCGTTGCCGAGTTTGAAGTCGCACTTGCTACCTCGGCCGCCGGTACACGCAAAGCGTCCGAATTATTGAATCAATATTATGCCGGTAGCAGCATGTCGCCGAATACACATTTTCTGCAAATCATGGCGTCCGGCAAAGATATTACCCTGACACATCACCGCGCCTCGACACGGGTCATGCAATCCGGCGAACCGGTATTTTTATGCTTTTGCGGCATGACCAATTTTCATCGTTTCAAACTCGGCTTTGATCGAACATTCTGGATCGATGAAATTGAGGACGAGTCACAGGCGGCAGTTTATCAGGTTGCGGTCGACAGTCAGGCCGCGGCGCTGAAATTACTCAAACCCGGCGCAATCGCCGAAGACATCCACGCGGCCTACGCCGATGTCATTCAATCCGCCGGTTATGACTACCCGTTTCGATGCGGTCGTGGCACCGGTTTTAGTTTTCTGGAAAAGCCACAACTGGTTTTTGGCGACAAAACTGTTTTAAAACCGGGTATGGTACTCGCTGTCGATGGTTCGGTTTGCACCGACAGTTTTCGCGCCCAGGTCGGTGATAGTTTTATTATTACCGATGATGGCTACGAAGCGTTGACTTCGCATCCAAAAACTTTCGATGAGATTGTTCTAACCAGGGCTCATGTAAACCAACAATAGAGACATATAATATGATTTCAGTGGCAGCAGTCCAACACCCTTCCGTTTTCCTGAATAAAGATGGCTGCCTGGCGCGGGCTGTCGAAATAATCGAACAGGCAGCAAATGAAGATATTAATCTAATTGTTTTTCCCGAAGGCTGGATACCTGGGTACCCCCTGTTTGTCTGGGGCATGATCCCAACCAATAATACCGGTGATTTTGATCAGTTATACCGACAGCACTATTCGAATTCGATCGACCTGTCTAAAAATCAACTCGCGCCCGTTTGTGAAGCCGCTCGTGAACACGGCATTGTCGTGGTGATGTGCATCAACGAGTGTGCAGGAGAATTGAGCACAGGTACTATCTACAATACGGCCGTGACCATTGATGCTACAGGTGATATTTTAAATGTTCACAGAAAGGTGATGCCGACCAATGCCGAGCGCACGGTTTGGGGTTTCGGCGACGGCCGTGGTTTAAACGTAGTTGATACTGCGGTGGGTCGCGTTGGTGTACTACTATGTTGGGAGAATTTCATGCCTTTGGCTCGGGCTGCAATCTATGCGCAGAATGTCGAAATCTACTGTGCGCCGACGGCTGACCACCGTGAAAACTGGCTTGCATCAATGCAACATATCGGCCGCGAGGCTTCAGCATTTGTAATTGGTGTCGGCCCGGTTCTGGAAGACAGTGATATCCCACCAGATCTACCATCTCGAGATAGCATTTCCACGGGTCAGGGGGAATGGCTAATGCCGGGTAACGGCATCATTTGTTCACCGTTAGGCGAAACAATTGCCGGGCCAATGCGTGAGAAAAAGGGTTTCCTCAAAGCCGATATTAACCTGGCGGACATTTCAGCCGCGCGGCGAACATTCGATGTCACCGGGCACTACTCTCGTCCTGACATTTTTAAGCTCGAGGTAGACCGTCAGCCCAGATCAACAGTCAGCTTCACCAATTCCGAGGACTCCGGGTCTTAATCAACGTAAACCTGGTACAAATATCTTTTTATCATGCCTGCTTCGATGCCTGGCAGAAAGTCCTCATCCGCTTCCCGAATCCACAGGTCACAAATTAACTCAGTACCCTCCGATACATATTCATCATGAAGTGAAAGGGCAGCAGCTCTGGCTCTGGGCCAAAAATCGAGAAACCAGTCTGAATAATCTACCGTGTCATAACGGAGCTTCAGATTATCAAGTGAGTTTGCTACTCGCGTATTCTTGCCGTCAAAGTATTGGGCATCCCTCTCTTCTCTAAGGCGGTGTACTATCAAAATGCTAAGCTGCCCCCCGGGTTTGATGGTTTCAACGATCGATGAAATGGTTTTGTCCATATCGGACACACCATAGATTGAGTCGATCGATATGGCCGCATCGAAGGTATTGGGAGGCAAATCTAGCGCATTAAGGTCAGCCTTAAAAAAATTGAGTTTCTGCCGTTTATCTGGTGTGCGGTTGTGTGCAGTGCGTATCGCTAATTCGGAGTAATCGATGCCTGTCACAGATGGGCCTAGCTTGTCGAATACATACTCAGATAGTCCCCCTGCGCCACAGCCAAGATCAAGCAGATGTTGATCAGGCTGCAATTGTAGTTTGGAGAGCAAATCATCGAAACACCTCATATCCGTCTGCCCTTCCTGAATTCGATCCTCCCCAAACACCATCCCGCTGAACCGGGAATGCGCCTTGCTCGACTCCGCAAGAGCATAAAATTTTTGATAGTAATACCAGTAAAGGTCGGGGCGTTCAGCGAAATAGTCAATTGCCAGGGGTCGGCCGATATCTGTCAGCTCATATCCCCTATCATTACCCGATATGAGATTCCTGTCTTCAAGATCACGGAAAGCGTTAGTCCAGTCTTCCTTGAATACCCAGTATCTGTCGGAACGCTCCTCCAGCGTTTTTCTGGAAGCGATAATCCCATTGGTTAATGCTTCTTCTATGCTCGCAAGCACCTGGATTTCCGCCTCAGAAAAAGTCATGAACGCACGCCTTATACACCCTTTCCACGACGATACATGGTCGAACATTGGTCTGACTGCTTTGCTTTACCTACACCGTTTGATTAGACCGTCTTGATAAGTGTTTTCAGATAGGCTCGAGTCTCGTCATCCCACTCACCGGCATCCTCGTCATGGGCTATCTTCGCGTGCAACCCGATCAGTTGCCAAAGCTCATCTTCAGTTTCCGCGACAACTTTCGCCGGGCATGCCTCCATACCCTCGCAATCTGCGCATGCATATGAATAAGCCATATTTTATTCCTCCAGTATTTAAAGTTAAATTGCAAATAATGCTGCTATTACAGTTATGTGAATTGCTCATACTGAGGCAACCCATCATCGAGTTTTATCCAGGGAAGTTGATGCTCGGTATACACATGCGCTCCTGGAGTCGCAAAGCCTGGATCGTCAAGAGTCGGGGCTAGTATACTTACCACTCCGGGCCATTCCTTTTCTGCCACATAAGTCAACGATGTGCCACAATTCCCACAGAACCCTCGCTCGACGCCATGCGTGTTGCAGATTTTAATCTGCCCCCTGGTGACCTTGAAGTTCTCAGATTGGACTCCAACCCAACTAGCGAATGCAGTGCCTACTGCCCTCTGGCAAGAGCGACAATGACAGTGTGTTGAGAAGTCAGGGGGGCCAATGATCGTATAACGAACTGCATCGCAGAAGCATCCACCTTCGGTTTCCTTAGTTGTCTCAACCATGATTATTGCCCTTTTTAAAATTCCAAAGAAGAACCAATTATTGACTGGATGCTAATTTTACGCTAGTAAGACTTATCGAAAGCAATGTAAGAAAATCTAACATATGGATTGGACAAAATTTCCCACCCTGAACAGCCTGAGAGCTTTTTCTGCTGTCGCTGAGACCTTGAGTTTTTCCCGAGCCGCAGTCTCTCTGAATGTTACGCACGCAGCAGTTAGCCAGCAGGTTAAGGCTCTGGAAGACAGAATGGGCCTAAGCCTTATTGAAAGAAGCGGCAAAGTGATCGCACTTACCACAGAGGGGAAGTCCCTGGCGAGTGATCTTACGAGGGGATTTACCGCTATTCATGACGGCGTAAAGGCATTAATGCAAGCAACGACTGAGCGTGCCGTTCAAGTCACCATGCCGCCAGCTTTTGCCGTTAGTTACCTGATGCCGAGAATTGCCGATTTTCAGCGCGAGCATCCTGAAGTTACCCTGATGCTGAATCCGACCGTCGATATCATGGAGTTGACGCCAGGGGGCATTGACATTGCTATCCGGTTTTGTGATGGCGTTGTGCCTGAAATGGAAGTCACGCCATTATTAATATCCGACATGGTCGTCGTTGGCGCAGAGGAACTGGTTCGTGGGCTAAAAATCAGTGATCCTTCCGCTCTCTGCAAGCTCCCCTGGTTACAGGAATTAGGCGGCAACGACACCAATGAATGGTTGCAGCGTCAGGAGATAACACCAGATGAACCAATGCAAATCACTCACATGCCAGGAAGTTTGATTATGGACGCTGTAAGACGCGGTCATGGCCTAACCTATACTGCACGCAGTTTTGTCAACAAAGATATCCAGGCAGGCCTGCTGGTGGAGTTGTTTTCTGAATCTGATTTTGGTGGTTACTACATCGTTACGCGCCCCGGAACATTACGCCCTCCGGTTCTTTCGTTCGTGAACTGGCTAAGAGTTCAGTCAAAAGTCAAATCATAGAGTTATAGGGTCATACTTAGTCCTATATGAGTTATTGACAGATCTGGTGTTTGGCCCATTGAATCAATTCGATCATGGCTTGCTCGCTATAGACTACAAAACTAGACTATGACTTCTCGAACCAGCCGCCGGGGGCTTGGCAAAGCTTCTCGTAATGGGGTTCCGATACGAAAAGGCATAAGAGCCTGCCACTCATCATGGCTAATCAAGTTCTGGATTTCTCTGGAAAAATCAGACTGTTGACCCTGGCTAAAGGCACGATCAATGCGTTCTGAAACCTGGTTCACTGGTTGCATGGCCAGTTGCTGAGTAGTTCCCCACAAATGCATTCTTTGCCAGTAACGTCCCGCCTGTAAACGCTGCGTCTTATCTGCAACGTCTTCTACGGTAATAATGCCAACTCTATCAGTCACATTTGTCAGGTTTTTCATCGCATCCAGGAAATATTGATCCCCTGATTGTCTGGAAAGGACTGGCATCATTTTCCCAGCCACTCTCATTGCCATCGGAATACCTGTGGTATCAATTGAAACACCATCTTTCTTTTCCTGCAATTCGTCCCAGCCACCTCTAAACCAGCGGAAGCTTGACATGGATTGTTCTTCATCATGAATAAGTTCATCTGTTGCCTGAGCATTAAGATTTAAAAAGTCAAAAGTTGGTTTTCCTTTATTCAGCCAGATCAGTTTCGCCTTACTGAACTGCTCGCCTAACATGCTCAGAGTCTGTAGCTGGTTGGTAGAAACAGGTGTAGTTAAGTCATGAGGCCCCCTGTTAGTATGGCGATGCGGAATAGCATGGAAAAGTGATGATGACAATGCATCTCCTTCACTAAAATCAATATGAATGGCGTGTTCCGGTTTTGATTCATCCGGAAAGTAGTCTAGCTTATACGAGTATCCTGAAGCCTTTGCGGCCAGTAAAAGATTCTCTAAAGCACAACCAAGTCCAATATGCATTTCTCTCAATAACGGGTCTATAGCTCCAATATTTCTGCTACTGTCGGCAAATATATCAATTGAAGACTCAGAAAGCTGAAATAACCAGGGCTGGGTATTGTGAGGACTTGCGGCCAGGATGGCTGACTGAACAAGCCCTGGCAAACCGGATTTATTTTGACTCTTCCAGTTATGCCACTCCTGATACGCAGCACCCTCTCCCGTTGCAAAGACACCCTGGTTGTGTGCTCGCCAAACTCCACCACCGGCTACCAGAACTGATGTAATACCTAAGCCCTTTATAAATTTCCTACGATTCATAACAATTCACCTTTGTTCTACACGTTATCTACTCAAATTCTCATACACTGACCGCTAATGAGTTCTTTGGCCTGTCGATGTAGAATAGTGCGAACGTGATTGGCATACCATGACTACCGGGGACAAGGTGCATGATTATTCGGGACAATATATTCAGTGTTGATATCATCAAGATGAATCTATTGAGCAGTCATTCCAAACCATCGATTTGAATATAGATGCACAAGGATCTCACCATACATGCAAGTTCAGTAAAGGAACTTTTCTACTATGCAATAGAACAGGGTGCCGCAGCAGAACAGTTATCCGCAATGAGCGGCCTAAAAGAAACGCACTTTTCCGATAGCGATGCCCGCATACCAGTTCAAAAAATCGTATCCCTGTGGCATGCCGCAATAGAATTAACCGGCAATCCAGCGCTGGCTTTGCAACTAGGCGCCAGCTCAACGCCTGAAAATGCTGGAATAATATCCCTGGTATGTATGAGCAGCCCAACCCTGGGAGAAATGCTTTCCAGAGTAATTCGATATTCACATCTAATTGCAGAATCGGATCGCTTTGAGCTGATCGAAACTGCAAATAATGCCCAGCTGGTTTTTAATATTGAAGCTCCTGAGGCTTTTACAATCTATGGAATTGAACGCTCATTTGCTATAGGTATGAACTGGGTGAATGAATTTTTGCAAACCAGGATGATACCAGAGGCGATACATTTCCAATATCGTGCGCCAGCTTATATTGCCGAATATGAAAAAGTCTTTTCTGCTCCGCTATATTTTGAGCAGGAAAACAATGCTCTTATCTTCAAAAAACAATGGCTTGATTTGTCGGCGAAAAACTATAACCCCTACCTTGATGACCTGGTGCAGCGGCAGGCAACTCTACTATTGACAGAACTGGGGGCAAAGAAAACTCTCAGAGACTGGACGACACAGCTCATTATCAAACAATTGCCAGAAGGGAATGTGAATGTTGATCATATTTCAAATATAATGAATATGAGCAGACGTACACTGGCAAGAAAACTCAAGGAAGAACATACCACCTTTCAAAACCTGCTGGAGAACACCAGGAGGAAGTTAGCCACCGATTATCTGCAACAAAATTCCATTAGTATAAATGACATCGCTTTTTTGCTAGGATTCTCTGAAAGCAGTACATTCTCAAGAGCATTCAAACGTTGGTTTGGAAATTATCCGCAGGAACATCGAGCCATGCAGGCATCGCATCAATAGGCAAAGATACGACACATCAACAACAACCAAACTCTCA
>JAAENK010000235.1 GCA_024224415.1 Gammaproteobacteria bacterium
ATCAGGCGAAAATTCCTTTCTGATGGTGATTCGGTGGAGACGGGAGTTTTTGATCTGGAACTAAACCATTTCCATGATGAGAAGCGACTTTGCTTTGGAGATTCGACGGATTTTGCAAATAATGTTTCATCGAGTTCTTTGCTCACCTTGTCGAGCATACTCTGGTAAAGCGTCTGATAGTCACGCTCAATTTCCGCCAAATGCGGCTGAATATACTGCTTAAAAATATATATCGCAATTTCACGAAAATTGATACCGAGATCTTCTTCCTGCACACCTTCAGCCACCACAATGTTGGCGGTAATCCGCACAATCAACTCGTGCAATGCCAGACGCTTGGGCCGAAATTGTACTAACTCGTCATGGTTAAGGCCGGTTATCCGGGCGAGCTCGTTGATTTGGTGAAAATCGGTGAAGACATTATCGGCACTATAAATCGTTTCCAGCGACTCATATTCGACGGGAATATCCGACTCAATACCTGGATTCCAGGCGGAATAATTTTTTTCCTGATTTGCAGTCAAATTAATAATCTGAACAATTTAGTTAGTATCTATCGTGTGGAGATATTTTTCTATCGTGAAAATATGCTCATCCTCCACACCCATGTTCCGCAACGAATCTGCCAGTTCTAGCAGGTAATCGCTGTTAGTTCCACTGGGGCCTTTGGCGGTGGCGATTTGATACGCAATATCGTATTCACTGGCCTCACCCAGGTAAGCATCATTGTCGCTGGTGGCAATATAAACCAGGCCCGTTTCTGACGTCTCGTCCTCGAATGCCATAGTGATGCTTAAACGCAGATAACCATTTTTTTCCCGAACATCGAGCCACTCAAAAACTGAAGCTTCGACCTTATAAGCAACACCATGACAGATAGCGCCAGCCTCTTCGATGAGCGTGACCACTCGACCGGGACTGGATTCGGTGCCTCGGTGATCGTGCGAACCCTGCCAGAAACGTCTGCTCCAACCTCTAATACTTGCTGTTTTTGATTCGATGTAGGGAAAGTCGACCAGGTAAATCAATGAACCGTAACCGAATAGCCAGACTTCTTCACCCTCGGTGAGTTGGCATTGGCGCTGGTTGTGTTCGAAGGTATTGACAGACATGAGCTTAGGCATTCACCGAAATCTCACGCGAGCGGCGCTCAATATATTCTAGCAAGGCATCATCAAGTGCGTCATCAATCGCCGGTGCTTCATATTTCTCCAGCCATTTTTTAGCCTTTTGCACGCCAACGGTTTCGCTATCCTGGCGCCCATCAATCTCCCATTGTTCAAAAGGACTATTGTGCTGTGAATCGAAGACATATAAATTACTATTGAGGGTATGGATTTCACCAAGAAAATGTCCAGCCGGACCGACTTTTTTGGCTAGCTCGAAAACTTCGTCGATATCGCTGAAATCAGGGCCCTGTAGGAAATGATAAAATGCGTCGAGTTGTTCGAAGTCGATCATGGTTTTGCCGTAGCCGACGGTGAGGGAACCTTCTAGCATTCCACCCGCCATGCTGAGCCAGTTAGCGTCAGATAACATGCTCGGGAACAGTCCCCACATCGAATCGTAGGCGGCTTGCATATCGCCTGTTTTTGACGTTGCGACGTTTAGAATCGCACGATGCGGTACTTTGTAATAACGCGCCATCGCGCTGGAGAGGAACTGTACCATTGCCGAATCGGGCGAGCCATGCACGGGGGCACCGCTATTGAGCGCCACAGTCATGGCGGGTACGCCAAATATCATCGGTGAGCCCGGGCGTATTATTTGTGCCAGAGCCATTGCCATCAGGGCTTCGGCCAAAACCATGCCAACAGTGCCGACATTGCTTGCCGGTGTACTGGCTGCTGTCATGGAAAACGGTGAGCACATCACCGCCTGATTGTTGCTGGCGTAAACCTTGAGAGCGTCGAGCATGGTTTCATCCCAGACCAGCGGTGAATTGGCATTGATGAGTGATGTGGTTACGGTATTGTTGCTTGCAAACTCGTCACCGAATACGATGCCCATCATTGCCATGGTGTCTTCAGCACGACTGCGTGAAGTAACATTTCCGATGACAGGTTTGTCCGAATATTTTAGCCCGCTGTAAGCCATGTGCATGTGACGGTATGGCACCGGGATATCGACTGGCTCGACGATAGGTCCTCCGGCAATATGTACGGTAGATGCCATGTGGTTGAGTTTTTGCAGGTTATTCAGATCATCAAACGTAGCGTAACGACGTACGCCCTCCATATCGCGTACGAACGGTGCACCGTAAGACGGCGAAACTACCGCGTGACCATCCCCAACTGTTGCAGAGCGTTCCGGGTTGCGTGCGTGATGCGTGAATGATGATGGAATTTTGCCGATCAGTTCGAGCAGTTCTTCGCGACCAATTTTGACCCGTTGATCGTCGATTTCGGCACCAGTTTGTCGCCAGTAGTCGAGAGACTCTTCATCCTGGAAATCACAACCGATCTCCTCGACAACACGCATGGCGAATTCGTGGATACGTTCTACACCCTCGGCATCGCAGACTTCCATGATCGGAATCTTGCGCTGAATTTCCGAGTGGTGTTTGACGGCAGCACTTGCCAATGCAGCACGACGGTCTTTGCTGCCGCCGGTTCGGCGTCGTGTCGTCATGATTTAGCCCAGCGGTTCTAGGCTGGCAGCGAGAGTTTTTTCTTCGTCTGCGCTAAGCGGTGTTAAAGGACGACGTACAGCCCCACCATCGAAACCACGTTGGCGAGAGGCCGACTTCACTTTGGCGATATAGTTGCCAGACCATGCGTAGAGCAAGGATGGGACCATGCTTTCCCACAAATCCAATGCGCCATTGAAGTCACCCGTTGAAACCAGTTGGTATAGACGTACACATTCCTTTGGCATGTAGTTTGCGGCACCCCAGATAGCACCGGCGGCTCCAGCCATGAATGCGAATACGGTAGTTGGATCTGCACCGTTGAGCACTTTGTAACCGGTTTGAATATACGCCTGGTGAGTCGCCAGATCACCTGCGCTGTCTTTGATGTAATTGAAATTCGGCAACGTGTTTAAGCGTTGAAACAATTCGACGGAAATACCAATACCAGTAGTTTGCGGGATGTTATAACCGATAATGTCTGTGTTTACCGCAGCATCGACCGTGCGATAAAACTCGTATAGTCCGTTGTCGTCTTCCGGGCCCTCGAGATAAGGCGGTAAAATCATCAAGGCGTCTGCACCGAGGCCTTCGGCATGCCTTGAGCGTTCGAGTACTTCATCGACGTTCAGTGCCGATGTCTGGCAAATTAAATTACAACGACCATCGACCCGCTTCGCGCCAATCTCATAAAGTTTGTTACATTCGATTTGTGTCAAATATGGATGTTGTCCTGTGCCCGCACCGAGCACCAGCCCCTGAACACCGCTATCGATATACAGGTCGATGAGCTCTTGCCAGCGGGTATAGTCGATACTGCCATCCTCGAACATCGGCGTTTGCATCGCCAGATTAATACCTATTAAGTCACTCATAAGTTATATCCTCAGGCCGACTTTACGACCATCGTGAAAAGCGTAGGGCGCTTGCCGCGGTGCGGCCGCATCGCCGACTACATGAAATTTGATATCACTCTCAGCAAGTGCGAGCTCGACATCGTTGTTTACGCGATTGGTGGTTGCCGTGACGATGGCCGATGCCTCGATGGTTTCGACCGAGCCGTCAAGCAGGGAGCGAACCTCTGCTCGATCACCGTGCCAATGGCTAATGACCGACTCCAGCTTAAAGTTGGCGCCCAGTTTCTTCAAAGAGGAGCGGATCTGAGAATCTGATGTGGTGCGTGCGAGTTCCCTGCCGATCATCGGATCCGGCGTGATAATGGTGACATCGTGACCCTTATCGGCCAGGTGCCAGGCAGTACCAGCACCGCGCCAGTTGCCGCCTTCGTCGAGTACTATGACAGATTTACCGAGTTTGGCCTGGTCGCGGAAAACTTCTTCGCAGGCGTACACCTTGCCATTTTCCAGCCCCGGTAATTGCTCGGCTTCGGGTAACCAGCGTTGCTGCGCGAATTCGTCGGGTAGCGAACCGGTGGCGAGTACTACTTCATCTGCGCCAAATTCGAGAATGTCAGTTTCATCCATCGGTGTGAAGTACTGCACCTCGACACCGAGTTTTTCGAACTGGCGTAAATACCAACCGATAAGTTCGATAACTTGCCCCCGTCTTGGCGCCAGCCCGGCAAGACGAAATTGTCCACCGAGGTCACCGAGTGCTTCGACCAATGTGACCCTGTGACCACGTTCGGCGGCGACGCGCGCGGCTTCCATACCGGCCGGCCCGCCACCGATTACCAGGACTTTTTTCGGTGTATCGGATTTGGTAAAGCGATCACCACCCCACTCAAATTCACGCCCTGCAGATGGGTTAATCAAACAGGAAATCCAGTAATCGCGCGAACGTCTGCCCCAGCACATCTGGTTGCAGGAGATACAGCCACGGATATCGTCTTCGCGACTGGCGCGGGCTTTGTTGACCCAGTGCGGGTCGGCGATCTGCCCACGCACGATGGAGACCAGGTCGGCATCACCGCTGGTGATTGTGTAACTGGCATTTTCCGGCGTGCGAATATGGCATTCGGCGGTAATCTGGATCTGCTTGACTACCGACTTTAATGCTGCGGCGAGTGGTACGCCCTGTTTTTCGCCGTAGACAAAGGTCGCCATGAGGCGATCATAATCGACATAATTGCCAGCCCCGCAACTGACATAATCAACATTGCCGCCGGCGTCGTGCAGGGCGATGACTTCCTGCAGTTGCTCCAGCGACATGATGTAGGGTGTTTCTTCAGAAAAGCTGATCGACATACCGATGATGAAGTCTTCACCGCAGGCCTTTCGAATTGAATTGACAATCGACATCGACAGGCGACAACGGTTCTCTAACGAACCACCCCACTGGTCGTCGCGTTTATTCGACCAGGGTGTCCAGAATTGATCGAGCAAGGCGTTATAGGCGGCGAATAGATCGACACCGTCAAAACCTGCGGCCTGGCAGCGCTTTGCAGCCAGCGTGAAGCATTCGATAACTTCGAAAATTTCACTCTCACGCATGCTGTGGCTGCCGTCAGAATCGTGATACGAGGCCAGCCCAGAAGGCCCCCAGTGCGGCATGAAGGACAGGTCAGAATCACCGTGCTGGCCGACGTGATAAAGCTGTTGCACGATGGTGCTATCATGCGCGTGAACCGCGTCGGTGATCTTGCGAAAATGAGGAATCACTTCGTCATCACAATGACGGAAATTACCGCGTGTCAACACTGCGGTCGGGTGTACCGGCATGGGTTCAACCACGATCATCGCCGCACCGCCAATGGCGCGTTCTTCATAGTAGGCGCGATGACGCTCGCCAGGTAAGCCGAGGTCGGACATGTTGGCGGTATGCGCGCCGAACACGATCCGATTTTCCAGTGTTCTATGGCGCAGTTGTAAAGCGTCAAACAGGGCGGGATAGTGAGTCATGGTCATCATTCGTTGCCTTGAAGTGATTAATATACCTATTGTGGCCAGATGAGCAAAACGATATATTTCCAGAAACCTCATAGATATCCGTAATGAAACTAAAAGACATCAAAACCTGGGTAACCGTACCACCAACAGGTATAGGCGGTTCATTCTGGGTTCTCACCAAGCTCACCACCGATAATGGCATCGAAGGCATTGGTGAGTGTTATGGTATTCCGGTGTCGGGTGATATCTCCTGCGCGATGGTGGAGGATACCTTCCAGCGTTTTATCGCCGGGGAAGATCCGCACAATATTGAGACAATGTTTCGGCGCGTGTATTCAGCCGGTTTCACGCAGCGCCCTGATGTTAGCATGATGGGTGTATTCAGTGGTATCGAAATCGCGATCTGGGATATCCTCGGTAAGGCCCACGACGTGCCGGTTTATCAACTGCTTGGTGGTAAGTTTCATGATCGGCTCCGTACCTATACTTATTTATATCCCAAAGATCTGACGCCCGGTGCAGATGCACCCGATGTCTATCACGATGGCGATGCTGCAGCCGAGCGCGCGCTCGAGTATGTCGAGATGGGTTTTACCGCGATCAAGCAGGATCCGGCCGGGCCTTACAGTTTTCAGGGCGGGCGTGAATTGTCATTACACGAACTCTCACGGAGCGAATACAATGTCAAACGCATTCGTGAAGCGGTAGGTGATAAAGCCGATATTCTGTTTGGTACGCACGGGCAGATGACCACGTCCTCGGCGATCCGGTTGGCGAAACGTCTGGAGCCATATGACCCCCTGTGGTTTGAAGAACCCTGTCCACCGGATCAGATGGCGGCTATCAGTAAGGTCGCCGAGGCGACATCGATTCCAGTCGCTACCGGTGAGCGCTTGACCACCAAAGTTGAATTCCACGAGGCGCTAAAGGCAGGTGTATCGATTTTACAGCCCGATATAGGACGTAGTGGCGGTATTTGGGAAACCAAAAAAATTGCCATTATAGCTGAATTATTTAATGCTCAGGTAGCACCACATATTTACTGCGGGCCGATTGCACACGCCGCTGCCGTCCAGGTTGCGTTTAGCAGCCCGAGTTTCCTGATACTGGAAACCATCCAAACTGATTTTCACGATAATATTTTGCAAAAACCACTGATCTGGGAAGCGGGGTACATGCCCGCGCCAGATAAGCCGGGTCTCGGAATAGAGTTAAACGAAAAAGTGATCGAGGCGCACCCGTATAGCAGTGGTGGACGTCTGCATCTGGAAATGTGTCAGACGGTGCTCGATTCGAATAATCAGAAGACGATTGATGAGATTTCGTAGAAACCCCGTTACTGATGCTGTCTCTGACGTTTGTTAGCAACCCCACAACGTGAAGATGTTTTGGTTTGTCCAAAAGGAGGCTGTCCTTTCAATCCCGAACGTTGGTAATCAAGCAGCAGCAACGGCAATAGTACCGGCTCCGAATCTGGTTGGTTTTTAACACTTATCGAATAAACAAGTTCAAACAAACGTTTCAGGGAAATTTTCCAGGTACTCCCTGCAGCCAGGTAAAGCACATCGCTGAGTTGTAAAAACTGATGGAATGCATTATCACCAAGTAACAATGGCAAGGTATTTTTAAAACGCCCCGAGTTGGCTATCATGCCCCAGAAGCGGGCGAACCGATTGACACGCTGCATGGTATCGAAATCAATTTTTTCGGTACTTAAAATATTATAAGGCGCCTTCGGGTTATAGCGCATAACGCCAGATTGCGTATGCCGGTTGATCGGTGCGCCACGCAAGCGTTTGAGTATACCGAGCTGGATTTCCTGCGGTTCCAGCGCTACCAGCTGATTGAAACTTTCGGCAAAATTTTCCATGCTGTCACCGGGCAATCCAAAAACCAGATCCGCATGGATATGCGCACCGGTGTTTTCACGCAGCCACCGCAGATTATTTCTGGTTTTTTCATTGTCCTGCTTACGGCTGATTAAAGCTTGAATTTCGGAATCGAAAGTTTGCACACCGATCTCTAATTGAAGTGATCCCTGTGGGAATTTAGCAAGGACTTGTTTTAACAGGTCTGGCAACAGGTCTGGAACCACTTCGAAATGCAAATATAAATCATCACTCATTCGCGCCAGGAAAAACTCAAGGATTGCGACGCTGCTGCTGACTTTTAAGTTAAAGGTGCGGTCGATAAATTTGAAATTCCGAGCGCCCCTCTGGTATAACAAATCCATTTCGATTAAAAATTTTTCCAGATCGAAAGGCTTCGCAGTTCTATCCAGCGCTGACAGACAAAATTCGCATTTGAACGGGCAACCACGTGATGCCTCGACATATATAAGGCGATTACGAATGTCTTCTTTATTGTAGTAAGCATAGGGCAGGGTTAAGCTATTGAGCGCTATTGGCTCGCCAGTAATTATTCGATCCAGGGGTTGCTTGTTTTCGATTATTTGTGAACAGAGCTTGTAGAAGCTGGTTTCGCCCGGCCCTGTAATTACATAGTCGACCACTTTTGTGAGGGACGGTAGATCCTCAGCAAAACTGACTTCCGGGCCACCGACAATAATTTTTATTTGCGGTGCGACTTGTTTGAGCAGATTGATAACATCAGTAATTTCTTCGATGTTCCAGATATAAACACTAAAGCCGATAATTTTTGGTTTATAGCTCAACAGTTGCTCGGCAATATCAATGGGCCTTTGTTGAATAGGAAATTCACACAACTGAGCACGAGTCTGCAAGTCACCCAGGTTGGCATAGAGATATCGTAAGGCAAACGCCGTATGCATATAGCGAGCATTCAGCGTGCTGAGTAAAATTTCGACTGGCATTGGTATCACATTAGATGAGCGCTAGATGTTAGCACAATGGATGAATGCACCTAGCCAATAAACTGGCAATTTCGCCCGGAACTCTTTGCGCGGTAAAGCGCTTTGTCGGCTCGCTCGTAAAGTGATTTGACCACATCATCATCCCGTGGCTCAGTAATGCCCGCTGACAGAGTGAGTGCAACGCGTTCCTGTTTGCAATGTATGCTGCTGCTAGCGATGGTTTCACGCAGTTTGTTGACCAGGGAATCGGCTTTATCGAGGCTAGTATTGGGTAACAGCAAAACAAACTCTTCTCCACCGATACGAAAAATCGCATCGGATTTGCGGATCTGACTCATCATCATTTTCACAACAATTTTGAGTGCCTTGTCCCCCGCGCTGTGGCCATATTTGTCATTAATTCTCTTGAAATGGTCGATGTCGAGTATGGCATAGCTAAAGCCCTCACCGTAACGTTGCCAGCGTGCCATTTCCTGCTCCAGAGTTTCATCGTAGGACAGGCGGCTGCCAGCCCCAGTCAAGGTATCAAAGAGTAGTTTTTCACGGTTTTCGTCGAGTCTTTTCTTGAGCGTACGTGTTTTCTGGTCCATTGCCGTTATCTGTGCCACTAGATGACTATTGCGCTCGTCGATCGATTCATGACGCTGATTGGCGCGGGTGACGAAGCCTTCAATGCCGTTCTGAATTTGCTGAAGGCTTTTTACCACGACATTCTTTAACTGGCCGATTTCGCTGGCATTGTCAAAATCGTCCCCAATAGATTTCATGCTGTCCAGCATCATTTGTTGTAACGAGTGGCGATCTTCCTGGTCAGATCGCTGGTCCTTCTGATCGGCGGCGATTACGTCAGAAATTTTACCGAGTTGCTGGGTTACCTTGACGATAAAGTTTTCCAGGTCGTATTTTTCACGGTTTAGTTTGTCTAGGGTTGCGGCGATACAGTCAACGATTTGATTGAGTACTTCCGGCCAGTCGCTATCGTCTATTTTGTCGAGGGCCTGGTTTTGTAACAGTTTCGCCGAGTCTCCAGCGCCCTGTATGACGGTTAGCTTTTCCAGTAATGTAGTGAGTACTTCGTTGATGGTGACCTCGGTGGTCGTATATGAAGTATTGTCCTCGTCTTTTGGGTTGCTTGCTCCGTTACCGAAATTGGCGTTGATGAGTGCTGATAATTTATGTATCTGTGATTTAACTACGCCCTGGCTTTTCCCACTGCCGAGCAACTTGATTAAGTCGCCGCAAATCGATTTCAACTCTGCGCGTTGGTCCTCCTTGAATTGAATTTCCTGCAGCAAAGCGAGTAATAATGCCGAGGGGTCGGCGGCAGGTTTTTGAATTTCCTGAGTGTTGGATGCAGTAGTCGATACGGCTGAGCTATCTCCAAGTGAGGCCACCACGCGGCTGAGTTTCTCGAGCGCGTCGGCCAGTGCTGTGTCTTTTTTGTCACGTGACAAGTTTTGTATTTGCTTAAGCTGATCATCTAGCCTGGCGTCGAAGCCGCGACCAGCGATGCTTACACGGCTGATCGTCTTGCGTAACAGGGAATCTATTTCCTGCCATTCCGCTTCCTTCGTTTCTAATTCGTCGACGGTTGCTTTGTATTTGGCTTTCCAGTCTTTGTCCACTGCCACAATAGAATGATAATTTGTTTATGAACTATTGAGTTTAGGCGCTATATCCGAGCTTTCCAGTATCAATGACAAATAAAACCGTAGCAGTCATATTCGTCGGTATCGGATATTTCTACCATAACAAAATCACCCGTGTTGAGTTCCACATCACTATCGACATAAACCAGGCCGTCGATATCGGGAGCGTCGGCATAACAGCGACCGATATAGCCCCGGTTATCCCGTGTTTCGAGCAGAACCTGCATTTGCTGACCAATACGTGTTCGCAAGCGGGCTGTACTAATCACCTGTTGATGCTGCATAAAACGATCAAATCTAGCTTGTTTAACTTCATCAGGGATCTGGTCGGGCAAATCGTTTGCCGCGGCACCCTCAACCGGCGAATACATGAAACAGCCGACGCGGTCGAGCTGGGCGCTTTGCAGAAAGTCGAGCAGCTGGTCAAAGTCTTCATCGGTCTCGCCCGGAAAGCCAACGATAAAGGTGCTGCGGATCGCTAGTTCGGGACAGATCTCGCGCCAGCTATGAATGCGCTCTATGACCCGTTCCTGGTTGCCCGGTCGCTTCATAGCTTTAAGAATGCGAGGGCTGGCATGTTGGAAGGGAATGTCCAGATAAGGCAGAATCAAGCCTTCGGCCATGAGCGGAATGACATCATCGACGTGTGGATAGGGGTAGACATAATGCATTCGCACCCAGACACCAAGCTGGCCGAGCGCTTTAGCCAGATCGAGAAATCGCGTTTTCATCGGCTGCCCCTGCCAGAATGTGGCGCGATATTTCAGGTCGGCCCCGTAGGCGCTGGTGTCCTGCGATATCACCAGGATTTCTTTAACCCCCGCCGCTACCAAATGTTCGGCCTCCTGTATCACCTGATCGATTGGTCGGCTCACCAAATCGCCCCTAAACGATGGAATAATGCAAAAACTACAACGATGGTTGCAACCTTCAGAAATTTTCAGGTAAGCGTAATGTTTAGGCGTGAGCTTAATGCCCTGCGGCGGAATCAAATCTATAAACGGATCATGTGCGGCGGGTAAATGCCTGTGTACGGCCTGCATCACTTCATCGGTAGCATGTGGGCCGGTAACAGCGAGCAACTGCGGGAAACGGCTATTGATCATATCAGCTTTAGCGCCGAGGCAACCGGTAACAATCACCTTGCCATTTTCATGTAATGCCTCGTCGATGGTGTCGAGTGACTCAACAACTGCGTCATCGATAAACCCACAGGTATTGATGATAACCATGTCAGCTGAATCGTAATCGGGCACGATGTCGTAACCTTCTGCGCGCAATCGGGTGATCACCTGCTCGGAATCTACCGTCGCTTTGGGGCAACCGAGGCTGATAAAATTGATTTTGTGGGGTGTTTCGGTGGTCATAAATTGTATGCTTCAAATAGTGGCGGCAGAAAAATTGGCTAACCAGCATGAGGATTGTGGGTATTTCAAAGATATGGCTATGGTAATAAAGTGGCGGTATTATCCATTAATGGACTAACGAGCACAAAAAAGTTAGCACTGCATAATTTTTTTGAATACCCCGGGTGAACAATCAATGCGAAATAATTATGAAGCTGGTCGTCTAAATTTACCTTTTGTTGGTCATTGTACTTTTGCCAAAGCACCGGCATGTACCGATTGGGACAAAATTGATGCCGATGTTGCGATTCTTGGTGTGCCTAACGATATGGGTACGCAATGGCGCTCTGGTGCTCGTTTTGGGCCGCGCGGGGTGCGAGAGGCGTCTACATTATTTTCCTTTGGTCACGGTGGAGCTTACGATTTCGAGGATGATAAGCTTTATTTAGCCCCCGATCAGTGTCGAATCGTCGATGTCGGTGATGTCGATATCATCCATACAGACATGGAAAAAAGTCATCGTAATACCTGTGCTGCTGTGAGAAAAATTCTTCAGTCTTCTGTGATGCCGATAATTATAGGTGGTGATCACTCGGTACATGCACCGATTATTGAAGCCTTTGCCGGCCAGGGGCCAATTCACATACTGCATTTCGATGCTCATCTCGATTTTGTCGATGAACGCCACGGCGTACGTTATGGTCACGGCAACGCTCTGCGACGTTCATCCGAATGGGACCATGTTGTGGGCATGACACAAATGGGTATCCGCAATGTTTCATCATCGAATCAAGAGAATTATGACGATGCACGTAAGGCCGGTTCCGATATTCTCTCGGTGCGTGACTTCCGCAAGCTGGGTACACAAGGTGTTCTTGAACGCATTCCAGTGTGTCAGTCCTACTACGTCACAATCGACATTGATGGCTTTGACCCATCGATTGCTCCAGGGACAGGGACGCCGAGTCATGGCGGTTTCCAGTATTACGAGGTGCTGGAGATTCTTCAGGCTCTGGCTGTACGTAATGGTGGCAATATTGTCGGCATTGATCTGGTCGAGATTGCCCCGGCTTACGATCCTGCCGGAGTTACATCAATTCTCGGGGCGCAATTGCTGATGAATGTGATTGGTTACATTTTCCACGCACGTGCAAATCCTTAAGGCACTGGATGAATCCCAGCAGACATGATTTAATGCCGATACTCAAAACGGATAAAAAGCGCATGCGTCTTAGCAAGTCCACATTGATTATATTTTTCTCGCTTTGTTGCCTTCCATTTTCGGCTTTTGCCGAATTGAAGGATCAAGGTCTTAATTCGATTATGCTGATTATCGACAAAGCAATCGACGATGTTAACGAGATCAATAAAGCTTCCAGTGAGTTAACCGAAGAAGAGCTGGCGACGAAGCGAGATAACGCTAATGCAACCATCGTCAATCTGTCTCGTACATTGGGTACGCTTAGCTACTCACGCTTGCAATGTGGTGAAGCCGGGGTGCTGGCTGAATTTACCCAACGAGTCCAGTTGATGCCGGAAGACCAACGTGACACGATGCGCGATGCTTTTCAGGAGGGTTTCGACAAAAGTAAGTCGGATACGCAGTTATTGTCGGAAGATGAATGTAAGCGTTTAACCGAGTCAAGAAAGCGTGATGATAAGGATGAGGAAGCAAACGTGGCCTCGGACGATGAGCCCCAGAAAGACGCTCCTGGCGAGGAAATCGTCGAAGAAGAGCCTGAGGAAGACCCCAAAGAAGCATTATTACGCGTCGCCGAAATCACTGGCCAGCTCGCCTATAAACGGAAATTTTGTGAAGACGATAAGGTTTTCAATCGCGATTACAACGAATATATCAGCGGTATTCCAGATGAGTTGCAGGAGGAAGCAAAAGCAGCTTACTGGAAAGGCTTCAAGCACGGTAAGCGACTGAACAAAAACCTCAAAAAGAGTCAGTGCTATTAATCATCTGGTGGGCTCGTGGTCACCAGCAGATAAATACCCGGTATCAAAAGCATTCCAGTCACCAGAGGCATTAAAAACCTTCCGCCACCAATCATAATAGGGGCGAGGCCATCAAGGCCGGCGATAATACTCGCGCTGATAATAAAACCACTACCAATAATGGCGCGAATGCTGCGACGGTTTGCTGCGCGGATTTCTCCTTTAATCGTTTCTAGTTGTTTCGATTGCATTTCAAACTGCAATTCATCGTTGGCAATCTTTTGCAGTGTTTTAAAGGCCAGTTGTGGCAGGTCAGGAAGGTTTTCTGCCAAATAAGGCAGGTTTTTCTTCATGCCTTTAACCAGTGCGCGAACGCCGAGTTGCTCACTCAACCAGCGTTCCAGGAAAGGCTTGGCAGTATCCCATAAATCGAGTTGTGGATAGAGTTGCCGCCCAAGCCCCTCGATGTGTAAAAAGGTTTTCTCAAGCAATAATAACTGTGGCTGAATTTCCATGTTGAAGGTTCTGGCGGTCTGGAACAGGCGTAGCAGTAAATGACCAAACGAGATCTCTGCTAGTGGTCGCTGAAACATAGGTTCGCACACGGCCCGAATAGCTGCTTCGAACTCGTCGATACGTGTATCGCGGTCGACCCAGCCCGAATCGACATGTAATTCGGCGACACGGCGATAGTCGCGGTTAAAGAAAGCGACAAGGTTTTCCGCCAGATAACGTTGGTCGGCGGTTGAGAGCGAACCCATGATGCCGAAATCCACGGCGATGTATCGCGGGTTTTCCGGATTATCCGGCGAGACAAAAATATTACCGGGATGCATGTCGGCATGAAAATAATTGTTACGATAAACCTGGGTAAAAAATACTTCTACGCCTTTTCTGGAGAGCACCTCCAGATTAATGTTATGCGCTTTCAGCTGTTCAATATCGGAAACGGCAATGCCCTGAATACGTTCTATTACCAGCACTTTTGGTTTGCAGTAATCCCAGTAAACCTGCGGTACGTATAAATCAGCAGAATCCTCGAAGTGGCGGCGTAGTTCGGCAGCGTTCGCGGCTTCGCGGATCAGGTCGAGCTCATTGAGAATGGTCTTTTCGAATTCCTGTACTACCTGGATCGGTTTGATGCGCCTGGCTTCCTGCCAGTTACGGTCAAGCAGGCCTGCGAGCATTAGCAATACATCGACATCTCGTCGGATGCGGTGCTCGATGTCAGGACGAACAATTTTAACGACAACCTCTTCGCCACCAATCAGTTGCGCGGCATAAACCTGGGCGATAGATGCTGAGGCGAGGAGGTTGTCGTCAAAAGTTAAAAAGGCTTGCTCGATGGGCATGCCGAGTTGCTGCTCAAGAATCTCACGCGCCTGCGACAATGGAAAAGGTGGCACCTGATCAAGCAATTTTTCCAGTTCGTTAATGATGTCTTCTGGCAGTAAGTCGTGTCTGGTGGATAACATTTGACCAAACTTGATAAAAATTGGGCCCAGGGATTCGATGCATAAACGCAAGCGTTCGCCGCGCGAAAGGTCATTACCGCGAAACCAGTTGAATGGGTTAATCAGGCCTAACCAGCGTAGTGGTCGAAGAAATGGAAGCGGCGCCAGGATCTCGTCCAGCCCGTAACGCGCCAAAGTAAAGTTAATAACCAGCAGACGATACAGTGTTTTCATGTTTTGTTATTTTTATCAATAGTTTTGAATAACTGCCGAATGCGCGCTTCGCATTGATCAGCATCATTTTCCAACTTTGCGACCTGTTGCTGGAACTGTTCTAACTCTAACGGCGCTGCGGTTAAGTTTGCACCTCTATGCAGAAAGTCACTCTTATTTTGCATCAGTGATTGAAAACTTTGTTGCAACCATTTCCCCGACTTGCGAACCCGCTGGGTTATCTGAAAGGCCGCCAGGTCACCGGTATATTGGGATAGTATTTCCTCCCAGTCGATATCAATTTCGCTAAGTACCTTCTGCATCTGCTGTGCGACGCTGACGTCACCGTTGAAGCTCACGCGTTCACGAACCGAAGAGGGGGCTTTGTCGTCGTTGGTAACAAGATCGAATAGAGCCAAAAGTCGTCCCGAGATAGTTGCATCGATGGGCTTTTGCGGTGCATGCTGGCTGAGACGGATGCCCCGGTTTCCGGGGTGACAATAAAGCGTGAATTCAATGTCGGTCAAATCGATGGCAATACAACGACCTTGCAACGCGACACAACGTTCGATTATTGACTCATCCCGGGCCAGTAATTGATTGCCGCCAATTTCGGCAACCGCGATAAAACTGTCGGTAAGTGTATTCAGCATAATAACGTGCTACCCAACCGGACTAATACTTGAATGCCCGATGCAAAGCAACAATTCCACCGCTGAGGTTATGAACTTCGACTTCATCAAAGCCCCCCGCGTCGAGCATCATTTGTTTGAGACTTTCCTGGTCTGGATGCATACGGATCGACTCGGCGAGGTATTGATAACTATCGCGATCCTGCGTGATCCACTCGCCAAGTTGCGGCAGGATTTTAAAGGAATAAAAATCGTAAGCTTTCTCTAGCGGTTCACAAATTGGTCGAGAAAATTCAAGCACACAAAGCCTGCCGCCAGGCTTTAATACGCGCTGCATCGAAGCCAGCGCCTTTTCCTTGTCGGTGACGTTGCGCAGGCCGAAGGCAATGGTGATGCAATCCAGCGAATTGTCGGCGAAAGGTAAAATTTCGGCATTGCACTGAATCGCCGTAATGCGATTTACAAGGCCCTTATCGATGACACGATCCCGCCCATGTTGCAGCATCGCGGCGTTAATATCCGCAAGATAAACCTGACCAGACTCGCCTACTTTACTGGCTTGTTTTATCGCCAGATCGCCGGTGCCGCCAGCAAGATCCAGGACTTGATGCCCAGGCCGCAAACCGCAGAGCTCCAGCGTGAACCGTTTCCACAGATGATGCACGCCGAAAGACAGCACATTGTTCATCAAATCGTATTTACTTGCCACCGAGTCGAAAACATCGGCCACCCGGCCTTGCTTTTCCGAGGCGGGAATTTCATCAAAACCGAAATGTGTAGAAGATTCTTTTTGCACGGCGAGCTTCGCTGCTAAATTAACAGGCGAACCATAGCAGATGTAGAGGTCAGGTTGTAGGGGCGCAATTTATTGCGCCTGATAAATTAGTCGGCCTTACGCTCGTATCCAGCCTCGACCAGTCGATCCAGATAACTTTGCCATTTGTCATCGTAATTCGCGCCCAACTGGTAGAGATACTCCCAACTAAATATGCCTGTATTGTGGTTATCGTCAAAAACCAGATTTAAAGCATATTGCCCAACCGGTTCGATCTGTGTGATATTGACGTCTTCCTTGCCGATTTGTAAAGTTTCCTGGCCCGGGCCATGACCTTGTACTTCGGCCGAAGGCGAGTAAATCCGCAGGTATTCAGAAGGTAATTTGAAATTGGCACCGTCGTTGAAGCTCAGTTCAAGGGTGCGAGACAGCTTGTGAAAATTAATTTCTGTTGGTTTTACCGTCGACATAACTTTTCCGATTCTGTTTTACAGGATGTACTGGCTCAGGTCTTCTTCGAGTGACAGTTCGCCGAGGTGCTCGTTGACGTAATCGGCGTCGATACTCACCTGCTGACCATTCATATCCGAAGCGTCGAAACTCACGGTTTCGAGCAAGCGTTCCATCACGGTATGCAATCTTCGCGCACCAATATTTTCCTGTTTTTCATTGACCTGCCAGGCGACTTCGGCGATGCGCACAAGCGCGTCGCTAGAAAACGACAGTGTTACACCTTCGGTTTCCATCAGTGCGATGTATTGCTCGGTTAGCGAAGCGTCGGGTTCGCTAAGTATGCGAATAAAATCCTCGACCGTGAGCGCTGATAACTCGACACGAATCGGCAGGCGACCCTGTAATTCCGGAATCAAATCGCTAGGCTTGGATAGATGAAATGCACCGGAGGCAATAAAAAGAATATGATCAGTTTTGATCATGCCTGCCTTGGTCGAAACCGTACAGCCTTCCACCAGTGGTAATAAATCGCGTTGCACACCTTCACGCGAGACATCGGTGCCACTGGTTTCCTGACGCTTGGCGACCTTGTCGATTTCGTCGATAAACACGATGCCGTTTTGCTCGGCGTTTTCCAACGCGGTGAGTTTAAGCTCATCTTCGTTGATCATTTTCGCTGCTTCTTCGTCGGTGAGCAGCTTTAGGGCTTCATCGACGCGTAATTTACGGGCCTTGGTTTTCTGGCTGCCAAGGTTCTGGAATAATCCCTGCAACTGATTGGTCATGTCTTCCATGCCCGGGGGCGCCATGATTTCGACGCCTACACTGGGGAGTTGTAAATCGATTTCAATTTCCTTGTCATTGAGCTTGCCTTCACGCAGCATTTTACGAAATTTCTGGCGTGTATTAGCGGCTGAATCGTCGGCCTCCTGCTGAAAGTCGTTTGGTCGGGGCAACAAGGCATCGAGCACTTTTTCCTCGGCTGCGTCTTCGGCGCGATAGCGCACGCGGGCCACTTCGGCTTCGCGCATGCCTTTTACCGAGACATCGACCAGATCGCGAATAATCGATTCAACATCACGGCCAACGTAACCGACTTCGGTGAACTTGGTGGCTTCGACTTTAATGAAAGGCGCGTTCGCTAGACGAGCAAGACGTCGGGCTATTTCGGTTTTTCCAACGCCGGTCGGCCCCATCATCAATATATTTTTCGGTGTAATTTCATTACGCAGCTCTTCCTTTACCTGCTGACGCCGCCAGCGATTGCGCAAAGCTATTGCGACTGCCCGCTTGGCGTTGTCCTGACCGATAATATGTTTGTCGAGTTCCTGCGTAATTTCTCGCGGGGTCATTGGAGACTGATTGATTAGAGTGCTGTCCACGTTCAGGATTCGCCGTAGTTGAGTTCTTCAAAGTTGTGATTGAGGTTGGTGTAGATACAGATTCCACCAGCAATTTCGAGGCCTTTCTGCACGATATCGTGCGCAGACATTTCGGTGGTGTCGAGCATGGCGCGGGCCGCGGCCTGCGCGAAAGCGCCGCCGGAACCGATCGCCATCAAGTCGTCCTCGGGTTCGATAACATCGCCATTGCCCGAGATTATCAACGATGCGTCTTTGTTGGCGACGCAAAGTAGCGCCTCGAGACGACGCAGAATTTTGTCCGAGCGCCAGTCTTTCGCCAACTCTACCGCAGCACGAACCATCTGCCCATTGTGTTTTTCAAGCTTGGCTTCGAATAATTCGAAAAGCAGGAAAGCGTCGGCTGTACCACCGGCAAATCCGGCAATGACCTGGTCTTTATACAAACGCCGTACCTTGCGGGCGTTACCTTTCATGATGGTATTGCCCAGGCTGACCTGGCCGTCACCACCGATGACCACCGAATTACCCCGGCGAACCGACAAGATAGTGGTGCCTCTATATTGTTCCAAGATAAAACCTCGAATGATTTATGTTAAGAATTGATTCTAACAGGCAGATATAGGGTTGCTTGAGTGTTTTGCAAGCTTAATCACGTTTACGCTTCGCCCGCGGATGTGCGGCATCGTAAACTTTTGCCAGGTGCTGGAAATCTAGATGCGTATAAACCTGTGTGGTGCTGATATTTGCGTGGCCGAGCAATTCCTGCACCGCGCGTAGGTCGCCACTCGATTCGAGCAGGTGGGTGGCGAATGAATGCCTGAGCGTGTGCGGTGATAAATGTTGATCGAGCTGCTGGCGTCTAATCAATTGGTTCAGGCGGCTTTGCACGCTCCGCCCTGAGATGCGCTTGCCCTGTTTGCTCAGGAAAAGAGCATTACTGTCGCCTTTTAATAAACCAGCTCGCTCCTTTAGCCAACGCCTGATGGCTTCGCTGGCTTTGCTACCGACTGGTAAATAGCGGGTTTTATTGCCCTTACCCGTGACTACCAGTTGTCCGTGGGACAGATCAATGTCGTGCAGATTAATACTTACCAGTTCGGCCAGGCGCAGACCGGATGAATACATTAGCTCAAACATTGCGATGTCGCGGATAAATAAGGTGTCCTGGCTGTTACCCGATTGTAGAAGTCGGTCGATTTGCTCAGCGTCACAGGTTTTCGGTAGCGGTTGGCCAGATTTTGGTGCGCTAACTTCTTTGGCGGGATTATTTTTAGCTTGTTTTTCACGGATCAAGTACTGGTAAAAACTTCGAATCGATGATAATTCACGCTGTATCGAGGTGCTTTTGAGGCCATTTCGATGGCGAAATGCAGCGTAAGCGCTAACCTGCCGATAGCTCACCGATGGCCAGTCGGTTATTCCCTGCTCGTGCAGAAAGTGCTGGAACTTGAGCAGGTCGCGTCGGTAACTCTTAGTGGTGTGCTCGGAGTAATACTTTTCACTGCGTAACATCCGGATGAAAGTTTCCAGATATTTATCAGCATTCATTTCAGAGGCCCAGTAAACCCTGGACCCGGATGCTGACGAGTTCGCCGAGCTGTTGCAGAAAGATAGTCCCCATGGATTTCTTGAACCGCGTTTCGCTGCTACTGCCCAGACAAAGCAAGCCGAGATCGTTGGTGTGAAATAAAGGAATCAGGGCGCTGGAACCGACATTTACATTGTCACCAAATAGTTCGCGATTGATTTTATTATCGAGATGGCCGCAAACTGGTTTACGGCTAAGCACCCAGGGTTCGACAGTTTCCAGTATGCCGCTTTCACGACTGAGATAATGTGACTTCAAGCGGTTTTTCCTGTCCAGAATCGAGGGCAGGAAACGGAAACTCACAAAATCAGTGTAAAAGAATGTCTGTACCTGATTTTGCACCATGGCCAATACATCATCGAGCTGGTCGGTGCCAATCAGTTCCAGCGCCAGACGGTGGAAACGTAGATTCAAATCTTCGTTTTCACGCGCGATACCCACCAGTTCATCCATGTTTTTTTTCAGCACATAGTTTTCCTCGCGCAGCATTTTCATCTGCCGTTCGACCAGCGAGGTGACGCCACCCGATTGATGAGGAATAGTCATAGAACCGAAAACATCGGGGTATGACATTAATACATCGGGATTCTTGCGTAAAAATTCGATGGTGGTGCTTTCTTCGTTTTGATCGGTCTGTTCGGTTTTACTGCCAGTATTACTCATATTCGATGTCACCCTGGAACACCATAGCTGTTTCGCCGGTCATCATAACGGGGTTTCCCTCACCTTGCCATTCGAGTTTTAATTCACCGCCGCGTAATTTAGCACTGGATTCGCCGTCGAGCAATCCGAGTCGGTAGCCAGCGATGTGTGCAGCGCAAGCGCCGCTACCGCAAGCCCGGGTTTCGCCAACGCCGCGTTCGAATACGCGTAGTTTGAAATTCCCACGGTCGATAATCTGCAGGAAACCGACGTTGATGCGCTCGGGGAAGAAGTCATGGCTCTCCAGTGCTGGCCCAAGCTTGTTAACCGTTGCAGTATCGACATCTTCAACTTGAATTACCATATGCGGATTGCCTATTGCCAGCGCGCTAAACTCGATATGTACATCGTTTATATCGAGGCCGTATTGATTTTGCCGGCTATCTGTTTTGAGTGGAATCTCGGATGGTTCGAACTGAGGCACGCCCATATTCACACAAACCCGGGTTTCACCGACCATTTGCAGCTGCATTAAGCCAGCGCTGGTTTCCACTGGAATAACATCGAGATCAGTCAACCCCTGTTCACGCACAAAACGCGCAAAACAACGCGCACCGTTGCCGCATTGCATCACTTCACCGCCATCGGCGTTAAAGATACGGTAACGAAAGGCCGCCTGGCCGGACTGTGGTTTCTCGACGATGAGCATCTGGTCGAAACCAATGCCATGGTATCGGTTGGCCCATTGTCGTATCAGTACCGGGTCGGGTTCGAAGTCCTGGCGAATTGCATCGATCACCATGAAATCGTTGCCGAGGCCGTGCATTTTGCTGAATTTAAGTTTCATGGAAGCAGACTTTCACCGCGAACCAAGTCTTCAAATACCTCGCGCTCACGCACACAATAATGCTGGTCACCATCCACCATGACTTCGGCGGCGCGATTACGGCTATTGTAATTAGAAGACATCGCAAAAGCATAAGCACCCGAAGAGCGTATTGCAATCAGGTCGTGCTGCGCGAGTTGCAGCGAACGCGCCTTGCCGAGAAAATCGCCGGTTTCACAAATTGCGCCGACTACATCGTAGACTCTCTCGCCTTCATCGCTGTGTTGTTCGACACGAATAATGTCCTGCCAGGCGTCGTATAGCGAGGGGCGGATCAAATCGTTCATGGCGGCATCGATCACGGCAAAATTTTTCTCTTCGGAAAGCTTGATGTAGTTGACGCGGCTTACCAGTATACCGGCATTGCCAGCAATCGCTCTTCCTGGTTCGACGACGACCTGGCCGTCGAAATTTCGTAATCGCACTTGCAGCGCAGTTGCCCATTCAGCTGGTAGGGGTGGGGTTTCCTCGCGATAGCGAATACCGAGGCCTCCGCCAAGATCGAGATGACGAATATTAATGCCCGATTGCTTTAAGCGGTTAACCAGGTCGAGCAGCCGATCAAGTGCATCAATATAGGGCGACAACTCGGTTAACTGGGAACCAATATGGCAGTCTATCCCCATAACGTCGATATTATCCAGCATGTGCGCCCTGGTATAGATACGCTCAGCATCACTAAAGGCAATGCCGAATTTATTTTCCTTCAGGCCGGTGGAAATATACGGGTGTGTTTTTGCATCGACGTCGGGATTCACCCGAAAGGATATCCGTACAGTCCTGCGGCTACTCGCGGCGATTTGATTGATAAGCTCAAGTTCCTGCTCGGACTCGACGTTGAAACAATGGATGTCGTGATCAATAGCGAGCTGTATTTCATTGGCCTGCTTACCAACCCCGGAAAAGACAGTTTTTTCGGGCCTGCCACCAGCGCGTAGTACGCGTTGTAATTCGCCAGCGGAGACGATGTCAAAACCCGACCCAAGTCGTGCGAGCACATTCAATACTGCCAGGTTGGAGTTAGCTTTCACTGCGTAACAGACCAGATGGTCGTGGTCTCCGAGCGCCCTGTCGAACGCATGCCAGTGACGCTCCAGGGTGGCGCGTGAATAAACATAGAGCGGTGTGCCATAGGATTCAGCGAGCTCGTTAATGGCCACGTTTTCGCAATAAAGCGCTGCGTCTCGGTAATTAAAATGATCCAAAGAACTAGCCCTGCTTTTTGCTTTTTTCGTCTTCTTCGGGAAGCGTCAATGGACCTTTATTGCCGCAAGCCGACAGGCTCGCGGCCAGTACGATGCAAATTAATAATGGCAGAAGGGTATTGCGCATTTAAGAGAACTCGATGAAAGACTTTATTATGTTGCCGCATAGACGAATAGACAAGCATAATCAACACGACCTGTATCTTATTCACCCCAGCATGCCCTCGCTACGCGCTGAAAATTCTCACCAAAAATTCCTCTAATTTCATCATCGTTAAAGCCATGTTGTTGTAGCTGATTAGATAGGTCGGAAAGTTGTGATGGTGCAACATGTTTGATATTGGCGGTGTCATAGCCTTGCCCGGAGGGCCAGTAGTCTGGTCTGCTTTTTAGAATTTCACCAATATCTACATCAACTCCCGGTGAGTAATCGAAGCCCAGTCCAATGTGCTCCGTACCAACCAGTTCGGCCAGATAGGTGATATGTTGTAGCAGTGTTGCATTGTCGACGACGTTGTCACCGAGGAAGATACCCATGCCATTAATGCCGATAGCACCGTTGGTTGCTGCACAGGCTTTAATTTGTTCATCACGAATATTGCGCTGATGCCCCCAAACCTGCATGGGGTTGGAATGTGAGAATACGACAGGCCTTTGTGATGCCGCCATGATATCCATTGTGGTTTTATACGCGGCATGCGAGCAATCTACAATCATGCCTGTACGGTTCATCTCTGCAATAATTTTCTGGCCAAAATCGGTTAGCCCGGTGTCGATACCATGACAGCCTCCAGCAGCCGCATTATCGAGGTTGTAGGCAAAAACCATTTGCCTGACTCCAAGCGCATGATAGACACCGATCATATTAATGTCACCATTCAGAGCATTCATACCTTCGATGTCAAATGACACTCCAAACTTGCCTGCATGCTTCGCAGCAACAATGTCTTTCACCGAGCCAATCAGAGTAAACCGGTTACTGTTTTCAATAATCCAATGGCGATAGGCAGCGAGTGTTTTCATGGTTTGCTGCCAGTCCATGACATCAAATCCAACATTGATGCTGACATAGTTGACACCGTTATCAGGCCAGGCATCCAGTAGATTTAGATCAACCGCTGGATCAGGGAAAACACCGGCATGTGCATCCCATACCAGAGAGTTCGCACAGGGCTCGATTACGACCGATTTACTCAACATGGAAGTTTCCTTTTGTTGGACTATTATCATCAGGTATATGCAGCATGCCATCGATGACTTTCCTGGCTTCACCACCAACCTGCAAACGGGTAATATTTTCACCATCCATCCTGACTGTCGAATAAATGCTACTGGGTCGGTTTATTTCATGGCCCTGTTCGGCCAGAACATTTACCAAACCATCCTTGCTTACAGGGAGGATACCATGACGGATTAGATAGCTAGTCAACGCACTGTTGGTGGTGCCAGCTGCGGCCGATTCCGCTACACCAACGCCGGGGCAAAAGTCCCGCACGTGAATAGTGGCATTGGCGCGCTCGGTTTCGCTACAAAAAACGGCGACAGTTTGAATGCCAAACTCAGGCAGGAGCTGGCTAATCCCTGTAAAATCGGGGGTCAGTCGACGCATCGCATCGAGGCCTTTCAAGGGCACAACCAGGTGCACAAAATCACCCCTGGCCGTCTCTATCGGCAAACGTGGGTCGTAGTCCTGTGGTCGCAAACCCAGCAAATTGGCTAACTGTGCCGAATCAATACCATATTGATGAAATGAGGGAGGCTTGATATCTAGCATAACCAACGGATATCCACTATCACGCTTGAATATTTCAACCGTGGCGATGGTAGTTGGTAAATGAAGATCGACATTGATTGAGTCGTTACTCCTCCAGTGCAAGACCCCCATCTCAACCAAATGGCTCATCAGGCAAATGGTGCCGTGACCGCACATTGGATACTCGGTCACGGTCGAGTGGAAGTGGGCATGAACAGCCTTATCATCGCAGGCGGTGATGAAGCCGGTGGCTGGTAAGCCAATTTCAGTGGCCATTTTTTGCCGGGTTTCTTTACTCAGACCAGCAGCCATTACTACGATCCCAGCCTGACTTCAACTGAAGACAGTATCGGTAAAAGCGTCATAGAGTGCGAATGGGATAGTGGCCTTTTTTGATCCTGAATCAGCTTTCAACATCCCCTTCCTGATTCTCAAGCCGTGATATCGCGGTGGGGAATTTCACCCGGAAACGCACGCCACGTACATCGAGCGGCCTGAATACCAGTTTCGCCGATCGTTTGCGGTTGTTGATTTCGAGTACCCAGCGCGGCAGCAGGGATTCGCTGGTGTCGGGTTGGCTGAAGGTTTCTTTACCAGGTAAATTGTTAATCACCTGGGGTTCGGCGCTGGCCTGTGAGCTGACTTCGACGCTGGTGATCGGGCTGCTTAGCGACCAGTCCAGTGATTTGCTTGCTGGTTTGTCTGACTGTGCGATATGGCATAAAGCTTTGCCGTTTTCTTCGACCATGGCTATGAAATGTGTCTCCACCTCGCCGTTTAACTGTTCGATGCGTAGTGATAATCCGTTTTCATGGTTTTCTATATTCTCATAATTGACCGAGCCTTCGAAACCCTTGCTGATTTCATTGACGAAATATAATCCCAGACCTTTGCCATGATGATCGCGAATCCGACGGGATGAATAACCCAGCTGGAAAATTCGACTACGATCTTCTTCCTTGATGGACGGCCCACGGTTGTACACTTCGACAAGGATTTCATCCTGCTGACGCGCCAGCAATATTGCTACACGGTTGTAGCGATTTTTTGTCGATTTCTGGTTAGCGTAGTACACGGCGTTGTTAAGTAAATTCTCCAGCAGCAAGACCATATGGTTCTGATTGCCAAGCATTTCACAGTCATTGTTCAGTTGTATATGAAAGCGGTCATCGAGAAAACTCATCGGACAGCCTTTACTATCCAGCTGGCGTAGTTTTTCGGGTTCGTCGACGATTGGTAATAAGGCTTTCTGTAAAGCGTCAAACATCGAAAAGGTCGGCGCGTAGGGGAATGTCGATGGGTCGACTTTGTTTAACATCGACTGAAAATAATATTCTTCGCTATCGTAGATACGGTTGGCGACATGCAGGGTGATATTATCGGTAGTCGCGATGTCGAGCAGGTCCCATAAATAGGTCAAGCTTTCGGAGGCGACTTCAAATTCGCGTCCCTGATTGCCTTTATCGAGCCGATCCTTGCATAACTCCGCAGCTTTCCTCAGGGCTGTTTGCGCCTTGTCGTAACTGATAACACCATTGTGTCGAACTTCGGAGGCGATATTCTTAAAATGCAGAAACTTTTCATCGTATTCAATATATTCCAGTAGACGGTCGCTGATAAATAATTTTAGCTTATCGGCATGGTCGGAGTAGGTGCGTACGCGTGAACCGAGTTCACGCCTGGAGTCGAACAACTCGGTAATTTGTTCTTCGTGCTGAATTAATTGCGCCTTGTACCCCGCCCATGATTTAAAAAAACGTGTGATATCGAATACCAGCAGCAGTATGACGATAGCCGCTGCTGCCACCAGTGTTTCCTGATTAGTCAGCGCCACGGGGAGTTGGTAGGGGAGAATCAACTCGGGTGTTGCGAGTATAAATTGCCAGCTGATTAGCAGAAGTGCTGCCAATGCGCTCATCCAGGGATAGGGTACTCGGGATCGGCTCACGACCGCTTCGCCGTTGGAGGGTTCCAGAAATAAGCGCCTTCATCACCAAAGGTGACGATGCCATAACCACTGTTGCAGAGCTCGAGAAACCCACCTTCACCTGTCTCTGCCGCATCGAATGCCCGTCGCAGAGCCTTGATATGCTGGCGATAGGATGCATAGGAAAATTTTTCTGGATCGGCTTCCAGGCGCTCGGCAATTTGCCCGGCGGTTAAAGGTCTCGGCGAACATTCCACCAGTTCGCGCAGAATCTTTCGCGGCATCGGCGCAAGTGGGCGTTTGCTATTGTTCGGGTTCATCAGGCGTACGTTTTTCCAGTAAACATTCCAGGTATTTAAATCGATGGTTAAGTCCCCGCTGCGGCTGGTATCGTTGTTATCAGCGGCTTCGAGTGCGTTCTGTCTCAGCACCGCTTTTATGCGCCAACACAGTACATGCTCGACATTATGCTGGTGTTTGGCGATGAAATCTGTGGCGGAAAATTGTTCCAGCGCATCGCGCTCAATTTCGGTGCCGCTGTGTTCCGAGAGGTATATTATCGGAATATTCGGCCATTTTTTTCTTAGCGCACTCGATACCGAAAACCCGGCCTGGTCGTTACCGTTCATACGCGCATCTAGTAACGCAACATCGGGTGGGAAGTTTTTATCGCTTAACGCTATTTTTTGTTTGGCCGCTTCGGCAAAACTATAAATTGCGAGCTGGTTCGGACTATTGTCAAAATCGCCCTGTTCCAGTATCGATGAAAATTTGCTAATCCAGTGTGATTGATCTTCGACCCAAAATATCGAGGCCATGCCTAAGCCTATGCAAGGTTAACAATAAGTTTCAAGTATACGCGGTGATTCGTGCAAAGCAGGCCTGAGAATGTGAATTAATTCTAAATATCGCTCAGAATTGGTAAAACTGGAAATACTGGCACCCATTTTTCACCGATTTTTCACATCGACTACCTAGAGTCCATTCACAAGAAACAACTCTGTAAGAGGTAATTGAGATGGAATATTTATATATAGTACCGGGCATGCCGGGCGTATCAATCGCCATACTGGTTTTATTTAGTATGATTTTTCTATTTTTTGCGCGCGAGCCGGTGCACAAAATGATTCAGGCCATGTCGGATGGTTCTGCTGGCGGCTTGCGCAAACTTGCTGAATGGACAAAGAAATCAGCTGAAGCGATGCGCGAAAAAGATAAAAAAGTCTTGCTTGAATCGGGTGTGGCGAAAATGCAGGGTGAGATTTTACAGGAATTTTCGCGCATCGATGCGGCGAATACCAAAAGCCTCTCCGGGTATCCAAAAATTCAATTACGACTCGATGAAAGCATTAGTCGGATCGAACGTGATTATGAAGACTGTGGTCAGGTCTCGCCGATGGCTCCAGGCTGGAGCGAAGTCGTCGAAAGCATCGCCAAGGCACAGGGTTCTACCACGGACCGTATCATTGAAAAGATGCTGGGTGAAATCCACAAATCGGCGGTTGCCGGAGAAAAGAAAGCGTTGTCGGAATTTCGTGACGCAACATCGAAAAGGCATAAGATACTGACCGCCATGGCACCTGTCTGGAAGCGCGTCGAGAAGCTCGGCAAGGACGTTGGCAATCAAGTCGATAAGGTGATGGAGAATGGTCGCAATATCGAAAAATACATGACCCAGTACGAAAAAATATCAGCTGCAGAGCCAGAGTCGGTAGACTTGCTATCATCAAAAGTTACCAAACTATTCATCATTTCGTTGATTGTTATTTGCGTGGGCCTGGTCGGAGCGTTTATCAACTTTAACCTGATCGCGTTACCGATGTCCGAACTGGTACCCGCTGGTGTGCGTGTCGCTGGCATGGCGGTGTCAGAAGTGTCGGCGCTGGTTATCGTTGCGCTGGAACTGGTGTTGGGTATATTTTTATTCGAAGCTATGGGTGTTACACATACTTTTCCACAAATCGCTAATATGACGCGTGGCAAGCGCAAGATTATTCTCTACGGCGCATTATTTGGTTTATTGTTCCTATCTTCGGTTGAAGCGTCACTTGCAGTATTGCGCGAAAACCTGGCGGAGGCCAAGACTGCTCTCGACATTAGCCTGGCCGGTGGTGTGGCACAAATTACCCAATCGCTAAACTCAAATATCACCGTAATTGGTCAGGCATTACTGGGATTTGTCTTACCCTGGATACTCGCCGTGATCGCGATTCCACTGGAAATGTTTATCGAAGCCAGCCAGCATGCTTTCGCCAGGATTTACAACATAGTCATCACCCTGTTATGCCATTTGGCAAACGGCATAGCCTACTTGATCGAAAGCCTGTTCAAGATTCTGATGCATATTTTCGACATTTATATTGTCGTGCCAGCACAGATTGCCAACCTTATCGCTGGTAAGCGTGCCGCTACCCCGCGTGGACATTCCGGCGCGACGGCTGTCGCGAGTTAAGTGGGAGAAATACTATGATTAATATATTGAAACGTAGTGTATTGCTAGCGACGTTGGTCTTTGGTGCAGCGGCCTGCACCGATAGCAAGTTATATGAGACTTCCTACTGTACGCTGGTTGATGTATCCGGAACCTATGCGAGTGAAAAAGACAATGTTGTGAATATCGTCAAAGCCGGTGTGGTGCCCGAAATGGTGCCGGGTGACAGCCTGTTTTTTGTCAAAATCGATAGCAATAGTTACGCTGAAGAAAACCTGGTAACCAAGTTAACACTGGACTATCGACCCACCAAGGCGAATGGACAGAAATTGGCGTTAGCGAAGACGCTGGACAAGTTTGCCAGTGGTAAGGCACGTTCGAAGTTGACCGATATCAGCGGTGCGTTGATGTTGTGCTCGGATTTTCTAAAAGCAACGCAATCGGGTACACAAATCATGTTTGTTTTTAGTGACATGAAAGAGGAGTTACCAAAGGGTGTGGTGCGGCGGTTTAAGGACGACGAATTTGACGGTATTAACATTGCCGCGATGAACATCATTAAACTGAATAAGGACAGTAGCAACCCCGAGGTTTATCGTAATCGTCTGGAAAAGTGGGATGAGCGGCTGGTGAGTTCCGGTGCGAAAAGCTGGAACACACTGATCGATGCTTCCAAAATCCAGGAATTTATTTCCTCGACTAAATAGCCATAAAACCAACTGCCCGACTTAGTCGGGCAGTTTAACCGGAATTAGACTTGCCCACTTAAAACCGGTTCGCTAAAATGCCCTACGCTGGTAGCGATGGCGTCGCTACCGAAAAGCCTAATCGATTGCTGCTGTAGCAGCGTTTGATCCTGCACGCCCGGATAAACCACCGGGTACAATTGAAAGTTATCCGGCCAAAACTTCGGAGTAACTTATGTCACAATCGCAAACTATCAGGCCCGAATATTTCCAGTTACAAAACGGGCCAAAAGCCAATTTACCCTTTTCCGATGCAGAATTTGAAGCGCGTCTGGGCAAGCTACGACAATTGATGGAAAGTGTCTCGGTCGATGCCATGGTGCTGACCTCGATGCATAATATCGCCTACTATTCAGGATTTCTATATTGCTCATTCGGTCGTCCCTACGCCTGTGTCGTGACAGCGGAGCGCTGCGTTACTGTCTCGGCCAATATCGACGGCGGCCAGCCCTGGCGACGTTGCTATGGTGAAAACCTGATCTACACCGACTGGAAACGTAACAATTACTGGCGCGCAGTGAAATCCATCATTTCAGATGCAGGTACTATCGGCATAGAAGGCGACCACATGACCCTCGCATCGCGCCAAACCATGACCGATCTGTTGGGTGAAGTGCATGCTATCGATATGAATGCCGAGATCATGGCGCTACGTATGATCAAATCAGCAGCAGAAATCGAACTCATCAAAGGTGGCGCACGTACTGCCGATATCGGCGGCGAAGCGATACACGATGCAATCAAAGAAGGCACACGTGAAATTGATGTCGCCATGGCGGGCCGCGATGCGATGGAACTTGAAATCTCCCGTAGCTATCCCGATAGCGAATTACGTGACAGCTGGGTCTGGTTTCAGGCAGGTTTGAACACTGATGGTGCACATAACCCGGTGACCACAGCAAAGTTGAAGATGGGCGATATTCTCAGCCTCAATACCTTTCCAATGATTTCTGGTTACTACACGGCATTGGAACGTACTCTGTTTCTGGGTGAGCCCGATGCCGCATCGTTACGTGTCTGGGAAGCCAATGTCGGCGCGCACGAACTGGGGCTTTCATTGATAAAACCCGGTGCCACCTGTTCGGGCATTTGCGCAGAAATTAATCAGTATTTCGAAGAACTGGATTTGTTGCAGTACCGTTCCTTCGGTTACGGTCATTCTTTCGGTTTACTCTCGCACTACTATGGTCGTGAAGCCGGGCTGGAACTGCGCGAAGATATCGATACAGAACTCAAACCCGGTATGGTGGTATCCATGGAACCAATGTTGACTCTGCCACTGGGTACGCCCGGCGCCGGCGGCTATCGCGAGCACGATATTCTGGTGATTGACGACGATGGGGCTGAAAATATTACCAAATTTCCCTACGGACCAGCACATAACATCATTGGTGCCTGATCAAAACAACAAAACAGGGCTGGAATTGTTTTCAGCCCTTTTGTCTCGCCTCTCATCCATGTAAAATCGCGGTTTATTTTTATGCGGCGGCAACCGCCCGCCACTATCCAGGTTTTTATTCTTGAAACAGACCATTAACGATCTGATCGAAGCAGCATTGGCCGAATTGCAGCAAGCTGAGCTATTGCCGTCGGATCTCAACATCAATATTCAGGTCAACGCTACCAAAGATCGTAGCCAGGGTGATTTTGCCAGCAACATCGCAATGATGTTGGCGAAAGCAGCGCGCAAACCGCCACGCGATCTGGCGTTGTTGATTGTCGATCGCATGCCCGCGTCCAGTTCGATTGAAAAAATCGAGGTAGCCGGTCCCGGGTTTATCAACTTTTTCCTTGCCGGTGAGGTGAGTCATTCGGTAGTTAGCAAGATCCTGCAACAGGGTGAAAGTTTTGGCCGTAGTGATTACGGCAAAGGGCAGCGAATTATGATCGAATTTGTTTCGGCAAATCCAACCGGCCCGTTGCATGTCGGCCATGGGCGCGGTGCAGCTCACGGTGCGACGTTGGCGAATGTACTGCGATATGTTGGTTATGATGTGCACAATGAATATTATGTCAATGATGCCGGTCGACAGATGGATATACTGGGCACCTCGACCTGGTTGCGTTATCTGGAACTTTGCGGGGTCGAACTGACTTTCCCGAGCAACGGATATCAGGGTGATTATGTGTGGGACATTGCTGCGACGCTGCATCGTGAAAACGGTGATGCCTTTCAGCGTAGTGCGGCGCAGGTTTTTTATAATGTATGTGATGATGCACCGCTCGGTGACAAGGAGAAGCACATCGATGATTTAATCGCCAATGCCCAGACTTTGCTGGCAGAGGATTATCGTCGGGTATTTGACCTGGCGCTCGACACGCTGGTCGACGTTATCCGCAAAGACTTGCACGCTTTTGGTGTCGATTATGACGAATGGTTTTCGGAACGTTCGCTGGCCGATGGCGGTTTACTCGAAAACGCCATCAAACGTCTCAACGAAAATGGCCACATTTATGAAAAAGATGGCGCATTGTGGTTTCGCTCCACCGAGTTAGGTGACGAGAAAGATCGGGTGGTGCAACGCGATAATGGGCACACGACTTATTTCGCCTCAGACGTCGCTTATCACATGAATAAGTTTGACCGGGGCTTCGATCACTTGATCAATATCTGGGGTGCGGATCACCACGGTTATATTGCTCGTAACAAAGCCGCCTTAACGGCGCTGGGATACGACGCCGAGTGTCTCGAAATTCAGCTGGTGCAGTTTGCCAATCTTTACGAAAACGGTAACAAAGTCTCGATGTCGACACGCTCAGGTGAGTTTGTCACGCTGAAACAGTTGCGCGAAGACGTCGGTAAAGATGCGGCACGGTTTTTTTACGTGATGCGTAAGCCCGACCAGCACATGGACTTCGACCTTGATCTGGCGCGTGAACAATCAAGCGATAATCCGGTGTATTACCTGCAATATGCTCACGCACGAATTTGCAGTGTCAAACGTCAATGTACCGAGAAGGGGCTTAAGGTATCGACCCATTCGGCCAACCTGTCGCGACTCGATAACGATCATGAACTCGAGTTGATCAAACAACTCGGTCTTTACGCCGAGCGCGTGCACAGCGCGGCAATGCGGCGTGAACCGCATATCGTAGTGAATTATCTGCGCGATCTCGCCAACCTGTTTCACTCCTGGTACAACGCTCACCAGTTTATTGTCGATGATGTCGAACTACGCGATGCTCGGCTAGCGCTGGCGAGCGCAGTTGGCCAGGTGCTTCATAACGGGCTCACAATGATGGGCGTTTCCGCGCCGGAAACAATGTAATGGCTGCCGAAAAATCGAGTTCACCCTGGATCTGGATATTTCTTTTTTTGATGCTTGGATCGTTTGCGGCTTTCATCGTGTTCCTGGATCAGCAAATTGTCAGCAACAGTCACTCCACGGATAGTTCTGTGGATAGTGATGCAGATAGAACCAAACCTAAAATCGATTTTTATTCGGTGCTGCCAGACCGTAAGGTTGAAATTCCAATCAGCGAGGAAGAGCAGGAAGGCATCAGGAATCCCTCGATCAATAAAACATCTGGCGACCAGGTATTGTTACAGGTAGGGTCTTTCCAGAGTGCAGGCGAAGCCGATAGTTTCAAAGCCGAGCTGGCGTTTCTGGGTCTCGAAGCTTCGGTGAAGTCGGCGATGGTGAATAACGATACCTGGCATCGTGTACAGGTTGGGCCTTTCGCCAGTAATAGCGCCCTGTCACGCGCGAAGAATTTATTGCTGGAAAATAATATAAAATATATGCAGCGTAGCATGCCGCAATAGTTCTTTACCGGTACAAACTATACTGAAACCAATCCGGGATATTTCGCCGCGCCCGGTTCAACACCAATTCATGATCCCGGTAATCCGGGCAAAATTCACCTACCATACGCCAAAATCTGACCGAGTGATTCATATGCCGGGTATGGCATAACTCGTGGATCATTAAATATTCAGCCGTTTGCCTGGGCACAAACAGAAGCTGATCATTAAGACTAATTGTGCCACTGGACGAACAGCTACCCCAGCGAGTTTTCTGGCTACGAATACTGATTTTTTGATAATTCAGGCCAAGTCCGGTGGATAGTGATTCGAGTATCGGTGGCAATATTTCCCAGGCCCTATTTCGTAACCAGGTTCGCAGCTTACTCAGGTTGTCCTGGTAGGTGTTGCTGCCAAAGTTAAGGCAATCCGTACAGGTAATACTCTCGTTAATCGCAAGATAAATACGCTCGGGTAATTCAGGAATGGCATATTGCTGCCCGTGTTTTTGTAATTGTCGCCGAATCCAGACAGAATGCTGCTTAACGAATTCTGGGATTACCTTTTTGGGGAAACCTCTGGGTACCACCACTTCGAGGCCAGAATAGGGTTTAATCTGCAATTTTGCGTATCTGGCCCTGGACGATACTCTCAGGGAGTAATCAATTACTGTATTCTCGTTATCATCGATTATAAAATCGCTCGCCATGTCCCGCCATCAGTCATCATTGAAGGTCAAAATCTTTCAGCAGTGCCTCTCTGCCGACCGTGCAGCCCTGCTGCGTCTGCTGAAAAAAACCAGCGGACAGTATAATGAGGCGTTGGAAAAAGCGATAGAAGAATCTATCCACAAGCGTGAAACACGTGCCTCGAAACGACCTCGTGCGAATTTCAATGCTGACTTACCTTTTGGTAATCACATTGAAGAACTCTCTGATGCAATACTGAACAATCAGGTGGTGATTGTATGCGGTGAGACCGGCTCGGGAAAAACCACCCAGCTTCCCCAGCTTTGTATCGATCTGGGATTGGCGGATGCCGGTTTAATCGGGCATACCCAGCCACGTCGTATCGCGGCGCAGGCGGTTTGTAGCCGTATTGCCGAAGAGTTAAAAACCGAGGTCGGCACAGCGGTTGGATACAAAATCCGTTTTCAGGATCGCAGTAGCGACTCGGCCTACATCAAGCTCATGACCGACGGCATTTTACTGGCGGAAACCCAGAGTGATCGTTGGTTGAATCGATACGCAACCCTGATTATCGACGAAGCCCACGAGCGTAGTCTCAATATCGACCTGCTGCTTGGTTTTATCAAGCAATTGCTACCGCGTCGGCCTGATCTCAAATTGATCGTAACTTCCGCAACCATCGATCCGCAGTGTTTCGCGACTTACTTCAACGATGCTCCCATTCTCAATATTAGCGGTCGCAGTTATGCGGTGGAAATGCGCTATCGGCCGGCAAATGAAGATGACAGGGACAACCTGCAAATACTCTGCGATGCCGTGGAAGAGCTGGATGCTGTCGCGCGCGAAGACATGCTGGTGTTCTTTCCCGGTGAGCGACAAATCCGTGAAGCCGAGGAAAAGCTTGGTAAAAAATTCAGTCGTGATTATGACATACTGCCTTTGTATGCGCGGCTTAATGCGGCCGAACAACGCCGCATTTTTCAAGCCCATAGCAAACGCCGTATCGTGCTCGCAACCAATGTAGCGGAGACTTCGTTAACCGTGCCCGGCATTCGCTATGTCATCGATACCGGTCTGGCGCGACTGTCGAGATATTCCTGGCGGGCGCGTGTGCAACGCTTACCCATCGAAAAAATTTCGCAGGCTTCGGCTAATCAGCGTAGTGGGCGTTGCGGTCGGCTTGCGCCGGGTATCTGCATTCGGCTTTATGACGAGGAAGATTTCACTTCACGTGCCAAATTTACCGAGGCCGAAATTCTGCGTAGCAACCTGGCGTCGGTCATTTTGCAGATGAACGATTTGAAGCTCGGCACGATTCACGAATTCGACTTCATCGAAAGTCCTGATAGCCGCCTAATCAACGATGGCTATCGATTGTTGTTTGAACTTGGCGCTACCGATAACGAAGACCGCATTTTAAAACACGGACACCGCATCGCCGGGCTGCCGCTGGATCCTCGTCTGGCGCATATGTTAATCCGGGCGCAGACGCTGAATTGCCTGAATGAAATGCTCATCATCGTCAGCGCGCTATCGGTACAGGATCCACGCAGCGCAGCGGAAGAGAAACGACAGGCGGCGAATGAAAAATATCAACTCTGGCAAAATAATAATTCCGATTTTTTATTCTGGATCGCGTTATGGAAGTCGTTGGCTGAGCAGCGGGCCGAGCTAAGTCGCAACCAGTTTTCACGATGGTGCAGAAAGCATTACCTGTCATATTCACGGCTCCGCGAATGGCAGGATATTTACCAGCAACTCAACCAACAGCTCAAATCGTTGAAATATCGGTTTAACACTACCGAGGCGGAAGCGGACAGCATTCATCGATGCATTTTTAGCGGTATCCCCAGCCACATTGCCAGTTTTGATAAGGATACCCAGTTTCAGGCCACCCGTGGCCGACGCTTGCGAATTTTTCCCGCCTCTACGCTGGCGAAACAGACGCCGAAGTGGATTATGGCATTTTCGTTGATCGAAACCCGTCAGCTATACGCTCATGCGGTAGCACGGTTTAACCCACAGTGGGCGATGCAGGACGCCAGCCAGTTGCACCAGTACGAATACTATGAACCACATTGGCAATCCCGCCAGGGGCGCGTTGCCGCGTTTCGAAACACGCGCATTTACGGCCTGTTGATCGAAGGCGGTAAGCGTATCAATTTCGCTGCCATCGAGCCGAAGCAATCACGCCAGATATTTATTCAAAACGCGTTGGTCGAGGGTGACTACGTTACCCGAATCGAAGTTATTATTGCCAACCGTAAGCTCGTCGAGCATTACCGCCAACAGGAAGACAAATATCGCCGACGCGATATACTTTTGAGTGATCGCCTGCTCTACGAATTCTACGATACGAGATTGCCAGCCGAGGCAGTCGACGCGCCGAGTTTCGAAGCCTGGGTAAAGCAGCAATCCTCGGTACAGATCGACAACTTGCGTTTTCTTGCCAGTGATATTGCCGATGACTCGGTGGATGCCGAGAAAGTGGAAGGATTTCCCGAACTAATAGAGCTGCGAGACCAAACTTTAAAACTCGATTACCTGTTCGAACCCGGCAATGAATTCGATGGCGTAACTGTTGCTCTGCCACTAGCGCTATTAAATCAGTTTAAGGAAGCAGATTTTGACCGGCTGGTGCCTGGCTTATTACCGGAAAAAGTCGAAGCTTTAATCCGAAGCCTGCCGCGTAAGTTGCGTAAAAATTTTGTACCGGTCAATGAATTCACCAGCGCCTGTATGCAACGCATGGATACCGATGCCGATTTACTGGTATCGATACAACAGTCCTTGCGTGCTATGACCGGCGTGACTATAGACCTCGACGAATGGCGTGGCGTCACGCTGGAAACCCACTTCCAGATGCATTATGCACTGTATGACGGTAAAAGCTGCATTGCACGCTCGCATAATCTGGTTGAATTACAGCAACAATTTGGCGAGCATGCACGAACTCAGTTCGAGCACCATCTACAGCATCATGAAAGCCTGGCGCGTAGCGGGCTTGACGACTGGGATTTTGATCGGTTGCCCGAGCATGTCACGCTACAACCAAGCGGCCAGTCACTGCGCGCCTACCCGGCGTTGGTAGACTACGAAGACTCGGTGGCTATCGAATTGTTCGAAACTCGCGCCGATGCCGATTTTTATCATGCCAGCGGTATCGCCCGTCTGTTTTACCTGCAACTGGATGACAGTATTAAATATCTGAATAAAAATCTACCCAGGATCGAGCAGACTGCGCTGATGTATAGCGCGATGGGGACACGTACCGAATTGTTGGCAGACCTCATTATGGCAACCGTGTTTAGTTGTTTCCTTGATGGGGAGTTGCCCCAGTCCCGGGAGGAATTTAACGACAGCTTGCAGGAAAATCACCAGCAATTTGTTAGCACGGCCAATAAATTGGCGGAACTGGTTCATCAGGTTCTGGCTTTGAAACAGGATGTGCGTAGCCGGCTTGATAGCCTGGATTTGCCGGAAGTTCACCGTGATGACATAACTGAGCAACTACAGGGCTTGATATACCCAGAGTTTATACGCGATATCCCGACGCTCCAGTTATCACGCCTGCCAGCTTATTTGCAGGGCATACTCAGGCGTATGCAAAATTTTAAACCTGGTTCGCAACGGCTCAATAAGCAGCTCGAAACCATTCAGGTCTATCAACAACAGTATCAGCAGTTTTACCAGCAGGAGTGCTACGATTACCAGAAACTGGATGCGTTACGCTGGATGATCGAAGAATTTCGTATCGGTTGTTTCGCGCAACCAATGAAAACCCGCTTTCCGGTATCGGAGAAGAAGATCGAAAAGCACATTTCCACCATAGAGGTTTATTTTGACTAGCAGCAAAGTCCAACATTCGAACAGATTAATGCTCACCCCGCAGGGCGAGTTTGAGCTTCAACGTGTGCCTCACAATCCTCAATTACAGGCATGGGATGCTGCAGATTTGTATTTACTGAAGCACATCGATGAGTCTCGGTTACTATCGCGGCAATGCCGAATCATGCTGGTAAACGATAGTTTTGCCGCACTAAGTGTGGCCCTGGCAGATTATAGTCCCACCATGGTTAATGATTCATTTCTTGCAGAGCAAGCCTTGTCGAAAAACCTGATATTCAATGGATATGCGCCAGATCTAGTCGATTTCAATACTGGTATCGACTTGCCCAGACATGAATTTGATCTGATATTAATCAAGATTCCAAAGTCGATTGCTCTGCTGGAACACCAACTTTATTCACTGCGGAGCTCGATTGGTTTTGAAACCAGAGTTATCGCTGCGGGCATGACGCGATCCATCCACAGTTCTACCTTAGAGCTATTTGAAACAATATTAGGGCCAACCACGACATCGCTGGCCTGGAAGAAGGCGAGACTGATCCATGTAATGCGAGATCAGTCCCTTAATCAGGGGCAGAGCCCTTTTCCCGATTGCTTTGTTGTCGAAGCAGGTCGGGAATTCACTATTTGTAATCATGCTAATCTTTTCAGCAGGAAGGGGCTGGATAACGGCAGTCGGCTGTTGATAGAAAATATACCGATATCTGAGCACTACCAAAAAATTGTCGATCTGGGCTGCGGCAATGGCATACTCGGCCTCATCGCCGCCTCACTCAATCCACAGGCTGGATTATTGTTTACCGATGAATCTTACTCGGCGATTGCTTCCGCTCAGTTAAATTTTAAAGCAGCCTACACGGGTAATAGGGAGGCCGATTTCAGGGTCACTGATTGTCTGCAGGGAGTTGACGAAAACTCCATTGATCTGGTGCTAAACAACCCACCTTTCCATCAACAGCATAGTCTGGGCGATACCATTGCCTGGCAAATGTTTGTCGAAGCGCGTAGAGTTTTGAAAACCGGTGGTGAGTTATGGCTGGTCGGTAATCGACATCTGGCCTATCACGCCAAACTGAAGAAAATATTCGGCAACTGTACGCAGGTTGCAGGCAATCGTAAGTTTGTCGTATTAAAAGCCCTGAAACGTTAGAACCATTAGTTCTGTACGATGTCGTTGCTGGTTTTTGGAAAAGTCCGCGAACCCTCGTAAACTATTTGCCAGCGATCCGGGAATTTACGCCAGTAAATCTCTTTGGGGGAGACTAAATCGAGGTTATTGCTGGCATAATTTTGTTCATACTGCATCAGCACCAGATCATCTTCACCGGGGTAGATAAAAATACTGAGGTCACTGTATTCGACTTTTACCTGGGTTTTCTTGCGATTTACCCAGCGCTTGTGACCATCCCAGTTTTTGAAATTACGCCCGTAGGCGAGAAACTCAGTTTTTGAATAATGCTGTCGATAGCGTTCATGATCGAGGCTTTCCCAGTCACCAATCCAGCCACTTAAAGTCTTTAGCCATTGTTTGCGCCTGGTCTGCCATTGGTCGTAGGATAACCAGTTTACCTGTTCGGTGACGACTACAGGAGTATGTAGCTCGGTACTTACATATTGATCGATGTGCAGAAAGTCTGGATTGCTGACAACAATGCAGCCGTTACTGGCCCAGGGGGAGCGGTTGTAGGTATACGAGGGTGTGCCATGAATCCAGATACCGCCACCGGTGCGATTTTTTCGTACATCCCAGACATTGGGATAGCTGATCGGGAATGCGCCTTTGCCGTATAAATCGGGGAGTTCTTTATCCTCTATAAACTTGGTGACATGGTAAATGCCAATCGGTGTTTTCTGGTCGCCACGTTTTTGTTTACCCCAGCCCTTGAGACCGATGGTAATAAAATAATCGGTCTCAAGCACCGGTGTACCCTGTTCGTTACTGTAAACATAAATACGTGAACTTTGTTGATCTACCAGTATCACATAAGGCTGATTCTCGGCAAGGAATAATATGTTCTCAGGATACATGCCGGTGTGGGCATTGCTGGTTTCGTGTTGCCAGCGTTGCTGGATTTCGTAGCGGAAATCGCGTACAGCCTGATCAACTTCAATACCAGAACCAATATGCTGCAAAGGCCCGGCTTTGGCGAGCAGGAGGTCGGCGTACATCATCTGGCCGAGGCGGCTATGCGGGTATTGCTTAATCAGGTTGCGGGTGCTGTCGAGGGCCTGGTCGTGATTCAGGCTCTGGATTTCCTTAATCGTGTTGAGGATGGTTTGCTCATAACTATGCTCCGGGGCTTCGCTGGCCAGCAGGTCAATCGACAATAGCATTAACAGGCAAATCAGGAGATTTCTCATAATACAGACAGGACTCTCTCGTCAGTAATTTTCCATTGTGAGCCAATACGGCGAAAACTAAGCCGTTTCTTCACGCGATCACTATAACTGGGTGAATCGAACGATTGTTTAAAATCAATAATAGCCCGATTATTATTTTCTGCTCGAACATTAATATCACTTACCCCGATTTTAATAAAACCGGGTCGCATGATACGCTGCCGCCGATGTTCGACCCAGTCACTATGCGTCTGGAAATTAGGGCGGTGCTCGGTCGAGTAAAAACTGGTGTAAGTGGCGAAATCCTTATTGCTCCAGGCCCTGGCCCAAAGCTCGATCTGCTGGCTTAGGATTGAATTAGTCGACTGCTCTGGTTCGGTACTGGCCAGAGTGACGGTCGTGTTTTGCTGCTCAGGAGGTTCAAGTTGAGTCAGTGCGGCAAGCTCTATTTTATGCGTGTATTTAGCAGGCTCAGCCGATTCACTCAGTGCACGCCGGTAAGCCTCGCTGGCGATGCCGGTGTAAATCTGGCTCAGGTTTTGATAAGCCGTGGCGTAGCTATTATGCGTATTAAGCGCCTCGACCAGTAATTTGCTGGCGGCGTCATAGTCACCATTGGCGAGATAAATCATCGCCAGATTATTGCGCGGCTCGGGTAATTCAGGATGTTGTCGTATCAGGTTCTGATAAAGATCAGTAGCTCGAGCGGTTTGCCGGTTCATCTGATAGGAATATGCGGTCAGAAATTGAACATCGGGCCACTGCGGCTTTTGTTTCAGCAGAGATTCCCCGGCTTCTATGGCCGAGGTAAACTTTTTTCCTGCCACCAGAGCCCGTAAATCATCGATGGCCCCAGCCGTTACCGGACCGGGAATAGCACAAAAGAGAGCTAAAAGAATTATTAAACGACGCATTGCCTTGACAATCAACCAAACTGCAAAGGAGTATAACAAATATATTCCAGGGCACATCCATTGAAACTATATCTGGTCGACTCCAGCATTTTTATATTCAAAGCCTGGTTTGCGCAAAAAGGTGCACAGAGCAATCTGCGAGGTGAACCCAACCATGCATTTATCGGCTTTAGTGATTTCACCTATCGTCTGCTCACCGAAGTTGTGCCGAGCAAGCTGGTATTTGCATTTGACGAAAGCCTCAAACAATCCTCGCGTAAACAGATTTATCCCGCCTATAAAGCCAATCGCACACCAGTGCCGATTGAACTCAAACGTCAATTTGGCTGGTGCCAACAATGGGTTGAACACCTCGGTTTTAGCAAAGCGGTGAGTCAATACTGGGAAGCAGATGATTTGATCGGCACCCTGGCGATGCAGCATCGATCGGCAGAACTGCCGATAGTAATTTTAACCGCAGACAAGGATTTGACCCAGCTCATCCACGAGGGCGATTTGTGGTGGTCGTTTTACGATAACAAAAAACTCGATTATCGTGGCATTCGTAAAAAGTACGGTGTCTACCCTGAACAAATCGCCAATCAACTCGCCTTGATGGGGGATAAGGTCGACAATATTCCGGGTGTTCCCTTCGTCGGACAGAAGACCGCCGCCAATCTGTTGCGCAAGTTTGGTAATTTACAGGCTTTACGTGAAAACCTCGGTGAAGTCTCCAAAATGAAGTTTCGGTACGCGGCGCGAGTGCAGCAGTCGCTTATTGAGCATGAATCCATCCTCGATGTTTGCGATCGCCTCACGCAAATTAACTGCGCGGTACAAGATGTTGACCAGCTGTCGATCGACCGTGGCGAAGTTCATCTCGAAAAACTGCGCGATATGATGGAGACTCATGCCATGGATGAGCCGCGTCGACACAAATGGGAAGCACTACTGAGCAAGTGTGAGCATGGCTAAAACTATTCTATTCAATAAACCTTTCCAGGTAATCAGCCAGTTTTCACCGATGGATGGCAAGAAAACCCTGGCTGACTATATAGATGTACCCGGGATTTACCCGGCAGGCAGACTCGATTTCGACAGCGAAGGTTTAATGCTACTAACCGACGATGGTCAGTTGCAGGCGAAAATTTCGCATCCCAAACACAAACAGCCGAAATGTTATCTGGCGCAGGTCGAGCAGTTGCCATCGCGCAAAGCACTGGTGGCATTAAGGCGCGGTGTTGAACTTAAAGACGGGGTTACCGCACCGGCAAAAGTACAACTAGCCGATGAGCCCGAGTGGTTATGGCCGAGAAACCCACCGATACGCGAGCGTCGCGACATCCCCACGCAATGGCTCGAAATCGAAATCCACGAGGGTCGTAATCGCCAGGTGCGGCGTATGACAGCTGCAGTTGGTCACCCGACATTACGCCTGATTCGGGTTCGTGTGGCGGACTGGTCACTGGACGGGCTCGTACCGGGAGAATGGCGGCAGTTATGAACCTCGTAAACTGGCCCAGTCTGTGTGAAATGATGGCACTACACACGAAAGACTTTTCCGCCACCAGGGTGCATGGCGGTAACATCAATGAAGCCTGGCATTTGAGTGCCGGTCAACATTCATTTTTTGTTAAAACCAATCATCACAGTCGCCTGGCGATGTTCGAGGCTGAACAAAAAGGCCTGATCGAAATTCAGGCTAGCAGCGCCATCCGTGTGCCAGTAGTTTATGGTTGTGGTATCGATGGTGATCATTCGTTTATATTGATGGAATACCTTAACTTGTCGGGCGGTATAAACGAGCGCATATTCGCTCAACAACTGGCGGCGATGCATAATCACACCAACAACCAGTTTGGATTCGAAATAGACAACACCATCGGCACCAGCCCGCAAACCAATCGATTTACAGCTAGCTGGGTAGATTTCTGGTGTGATCAGCGGTTGGGGTTGCAGTTAAAGCTGGCGAGGGAGAATGGGCTGGACAATGGCCTGATCGATGCGGGCGAGCGTCTGAATGAACGAATACAGGTTTTCTACAGCGACTATCAACCCGTGGCTTCGTTGCTACACGGAGATCTGTGGAGCGGTAACCAGGCTGCGGATGACAGGGATAATCCGGTAATATTCGACCCCGCCTGTTACTACGGCGATCACGAAACGGACCTGGCGATGATGGAATTATTCGGCAGGCCCAGTCGGCAATTCTTCGATGTATATCATGAAGTCTTTGCTATCGACAGAGGTTATTCCATACGGCGCGACCTCTACAATCTCTACCATATCCTCAATCACGCCAATTTATTTGGCGGAGACTACGCCGCTTCAGCGCAGCGTATGATCGATACTTTACTGGCTCAGACCTGACGACGACGTGATCTGCGTGATTTGGATCTTGCAGTTACCTGATGCTGACCCTGTGCCTGGGCTTTAGTGCCGTCGCTGACCTCACCGAGTACACGTTCTACGTCCTCCAACGTCGGTGCATTACCGGGTGGTGTCGAATCCAGAGCATGGCGCATGGCGGCGACGTGTGCTGGCGAGGTGCCACAACAGCCGCCGACGATACGCGCCCCTGCATCACGCGCCATGACGGCATAGTTGGCCATAATTTCGGGCGTACCATTGTAAACAATTTTACCATCGACGAACTCGGGGATGCCGCAATTAGCCTTGGCAATAATAACAGGATCACTGCCTGCCTGGCTGGCAGATTTGATATTCAATACCACGGCAACAACTTCAGAAGCGCCCACACCGCAGTTGGTGCCGCAGGCGTGCACACCAGGTTCCAGGTTTTCATAAATTTGCATCAGGTTGGCGGCGCTGACTCCCATCATAGAGTGCCCGTTGGTATCGAGGCTCATGGTGAATACTATTGGCAACCCCGTCTGGCTGGCGCCTTGTACTGCAAATTCAACCTCTTCACGCGCAGACATGGTTTCGATCCAGAGCACATCGGCGCCACCCTGCTTGAGTGCATTGGCCTGTTCAGCAAACGCGGCCACTGCATCGTCGGGTTCGAGACTGCCCATTGGTGGAAGTAGTTCACCGGTTGGACCGATTGAACCGGCGAGGACGACTTCACGACCCGATGCCTCGATTTCCGCCTTGAGTAGTTTAGTGGCGGCGATATTTAGCTCGGCTACCCGATCCTGGGCTTTGTGTAGCTTGAGCCTAAATCTGGTACCGCCAAAAGTATTGGTTAGTACGATATCTGAACCGGCATCTATAAAGCTACGATAGTGGCGAGCAATTTTTTCCGGCTGGTCTACATTCCATAGCTCTGGTGCATCGCCACTTTGCAAACCCAGCGCAAACAAATTGGTGCCCGTAGCGCCATCGGCCAACAAAGTCTGTTTCTCGCTAAGTAATTTTTCAAATAAATTGCCCATATATTTTGCCCCGTTTTGAAGGTCTGCACTAATAGCATAGTAAAAACTGGTTGACATTGTAGCATCAAATACTAAGATATAAAGATATCTTTATGTATTTATATTAGATTATGCATGATCTCGACACATTACTTGTGGGTTTACGCGCCGCCGGAGAGCATACGCGGTTACGAATTCTCGCCTTATGCTCCAGGGGAGAGTTGAGTGTTTCCGAGCTGGTACAGATACTGGGCCAGAGTCAGCCACGAGTCTCGCGGCATCTGAAATTAATGGTCGAAGCCGGTTTGCTGGAACGACTACCCGAGGGCTCGCAAGTTTACTTCCGTCTTTCAGACTCCGCGATGGCATCAAAAATAGCACATGTCCTGGCATCGTTGATACCCGAATCCGATGCGGTCCTGAACCGGGATTTATCCCGCTTATATCAGGTACGCGATGCACGAGCACAAAAAGCCCAGAACTATTTTCAGCAAGTTGCTAAAAACTGGGACAGTATCCGTTCCATGCATGTAGCAGAGCAGCAGCTCGAACAAGCGCTTTGCGAAGTGGTCGGAGATGATTTCAATGGAGATTTGCTCGATATCGGCACCGGTACCGGGCGTATTCTCGAGCTGTTTGCTGAACGTGTCAGGCGAGGCGTCGGTGTCGATACGAGCAATGGCATGTTAGCGGTGGCGCGCAGCAATCTGGAATGCGAGAACAGGCAGCATATTCATGTGCGCAAGGGAGATATGTATCAGTTACCCGTCGATGATGACACATTTGACCTCGCTATTCTGCATATGGTTTTACACTATAGCGATAACCCTGCCGAAGTCATTCGCGAAGCTGCTCGAGTATTGCGTCCCGGAGGTCGGCTTATTGTGGTCGACTTCGCCACCCACACAGAAGAATACTTACGCAGCGATTACCAGCATCACCGACTGGGTTTTGCCGATACCGAGATCAGCCAGTGCTTCGAATCAGCCGGTATCAGGGCTCAGTCGAAAATACGAC
>JAAENK010000236.1 GCA_024224415.1 Gammaproteobacteria bacterium
AAGAACCCACCCATGCGGTGGGTTTTTTTATGGATGATGAGTTTGAAGAATTGGTTCGAACTCCTGGTTCGACAAATTCGTCGGGAACGAATTTGTATGAGTGAAGCGAGCTCGAAGGGCAGCCTACAGGGAAGTAGGCTGTAATCTCTCCAGGCGTACCATACTGTCTTATGCGACCCTTGGTACCTGCAGCTGGCTGGCCAGGTATTCATCATAATTTCCCTGGAAACTGATCATTCTGTGTTCCTTTATTTCGATCACCCGGTTTGCGAGTGAAGAGACGAACTCGCGGTCATGGCTAACAAAAATCACAGTACCGTCGTATTTTGCAAGTGCCTTGTTGAGTGCCTCTATGGATTCCATGTCGAGGTGGTTGGTAGGTTCATCTAATATCATGACGTTGGCTTCCGACATCATCATCTTACCGAACAACAGGCGGTTCTTTTCACCACCTGAACAGACTTTGACCTGCTTCTTGTAGTCATCGGCGCTAAATAGCAGACGTCCGAGCATGCCACGCACCATCAGCTCATCGTGTTTTGGCTTGCGCCATTGTGACATCCAGTCAAACAGGTTCAACTCGCAATCGAAATCGGCTGTGCTGTCTTGTGGGCAATAGCTGAGTGCTGCATTCTCGGACCACTTGATAGTGCCCACAGCAGGCTCGAGTTCGCCCAGCAGGCAGCGTAAGAAAGTGGTTTTCCCGGTGCCATTTTCACCAATTACTGCGAGGCGCGCGCCGGCCTCCAGGATCAGACTACCGTCGCCGAACAGGGTTTCCCCGTCGAAACCATGCGACAGGTTTTCCATGACTACAGCCTGGCGGTGCAATTTCCTTTCCTGCTGGTAGCTCAGGTAGGGCGTGCGCCGACTCGATGGCTTGACTTCGTCGAGCTTGATCTTCTCCATCTTTTTTGCGCGTGAACTTGCTTGCTTCGCTTTCGAAGCATTCGCCGAAAAACGGTCGACAAAATGTTGCAGTTCAGCCAGCTCGATGCTCTTTTTCGCATTCGCACTTTGCAACTGTTCCCGTGTCAGTGCTGAGGCAGCCAGGAATGCATCATAATTGCCGGGATAGATACGCAACTCGCCGTAGTCGATATCTGCCATGTGAGTGCATACAGAGTTCAGAAAATGGCGGTCGTGCGAAATGATGATCATCGTCGACTTGCGCTGGTTGAGCACGGTTTCAAGCCAGTTGATGGTGTGGATGTCGAGGTTGTTGGTGGGTTCGTCCAGCAACAGTATATCGGGGTTGGCGAACAACGCCTGTGCCAGTAGTACGCGCAACTTCCAGCCCGGCGCGACCTGTTGCATAGAACCATGGTGCAGTTCCTCTGCGATGCCTGCCTGCAACAGGATTTCACCAGCACGGCTCTCAGCGCTGTAACCATCCATTTCGGCGAACTCGGCTTCGAGGTCGGCGACCTTCATACCGTCATCCCCGGACATTTCGGGTAAGCCGTAAATGCGTTCGCGTTCCTGCTTGATCCGCCACAGCTCGGCATCACCCATGATTACAGTGTTGATGACGCTAAACTCCTCAAAGGCAAATTGATCCTGGCTAAGTGTACCGACCTTGTGATCGGGCGTAATCGAGACATTGCCAGAAGATGGTGCAAGTGTGCCGCTCATGATCTTCATCAGGGTTGATTTGCCGCTACCATTTGCGCCGATCAGTCCGTATCGATTTCCACCCCCAAATTTGGCGGAAATGTTTTCAAATAAAGGTTTGGCGCCGAATTGCATGGTGATATTGGCGATTGAAATCATCGTGTTGATCCAGGGTAAGCGAGTTTAAGCAGGTATTGACCGCTGGCATGGCAGCAATCAAACGAGGCGCACTGTAAAGAGTTGAGGCTCGAAAGTCGAGTCCTGAGGAGCATTTAAATAGAGAAAAGTGCCATTTGTACAACTGGTGTCATTGCTATCGGTAACTTCCTGCATTGGCGACGCGGTGATAAATATTAATTTAACACCAGGGTTCCTGATGGCACAATGCTGGATTGTTAAACCTGTTATTCAAAGGAGAATGTAATATGAGTCGTGGTGACGCTGCATTTCGTAGAAAAGATCTCAAGGGTACTGTAATGGAAAATACTTTTTCCGGTGCCCTTTCGTTCATGCGACGTAAGTACACGCGTGAACTTGAGGGTGTTGACGTCACGATTACAGGTATCCCATTCGACCAGGCAGTATCGAATCGGCCGGGCGCTCGGTTCGGCCCTGAAGCCGTACGTCGCGTTAGTGCGCATCACGCCTGGGGACCGATTTGGCCCTGGTACTTCGACCCCTTCGAGACTCTCGCAGTTACTGACTACGGAGATTTGCAGTACGATTATGGTCATCTCGAAAATATCACAGATGAAATAACCCGGCATATTTCCACGATTCTAGATGCAAATGTGTCGACCCTTGCAATCGGTGGAGACCATTTCGTTACCTATCCGATCCTTAAAGCATATCACCAGAAATATGGTCCGCTCGGCCTGGTTCATTTCGATGCGCATCGAGATTTTGAGGATGACGAGGATGATCGCATTGACCATGGCACAATGTTTACTCGAGCAATGAAAGATGGGCTTATCGACCCGGCACGAACGATTCAAGTCGGTATTCGGACCTGTTTTAATGGTGAGCGCGGTGAAGGCGTCAAGGTCATCGGTGCCGATGAAGCGCATCAGATGTCGGCAGAGGAGGTCGCAAACCATATTTTGACGCGGGTCGGAAATGGGCCCGCTTATCTGACATTCGATATCGATTGCCTGGATCCGGCCTTCGCGCCAGGTACCGGAACACCCGTACCTGGTGGGCTTTCTACTTACCAGGCCCTTGCTATACTCCGTGCACTCAAAGGTATTGATTTTGTTGGCATGGACGTCGTCGAAGTATCACCGCCTTACGATCATAGCGAAGTGACCTCAAATGCCGCAGCGATGATTGGTATCGAAATGCTCTGTCTGAAGGCCTGGGCACGAGGTGCTCGTCCATAGATGTCACCGCAACTTACTTGCTGTCGAACCTCACACTAAACACCCCAGGAAAATAAAATGCCAACATACGATTACCGCTGTGAACAGAACCAACAGGTTTATGAAGTAAAACACTCCATGTCTGTTCTGCTAAATACCTGGGGAGAGCTTTGTAAACAAGCGGGTATCAGTCCCGGAGATATCGAGCCTGATACAAAAGTAACCAGAGTAATAAGCGGTGGTGGGCTGGTTAGAAGCAGCAGCCTGAAAAATCCGGATTCGCCGCCATGTATGTCGGGTGATGGGTGCCCAGGAGGCGGGTGTGGGATTTAAAGACATACCAGCCAGAATGACAGGCTTACAGCTCACAGGACATGGTGATCTGGATAAATTGGCCTTGCGAGAGGATATTCCTGTACCGAACCCTGGGTCACATGATGTTCTCATTAAGGTTAGTGCAGCTGGTATAAACAACACAGATATCAATACCAGGACTGCCTGGTATTCAAAAACTGATAGAGATAGCAATGATGCGAGCTGGTCAGGAAATGCAATTCAATTTCCACGCATACAGGGTGCCGATGTGTGCGGCCAGGTTGTTGCTGTTGGTGAGCATGTTGAGGAAGATCTCCTGAATGAACGTGTACTTGTAGAGCCATGTATACGCGAAGCTGGCGGCTCGGTATTGGATTTACCCTGGTACTTTGGTTCGGAATGCGACGGTGGCTTTGCTGAATACACGATTGTTGCTGCCCGACATGCTTACAAAATCGATAGTTCTCTCAGTGATGTTGAACTTGCATCATTCCCCTGTTCCTACTCCACCGCTGAAAACCTGTTAACACGCACCAATGTTACAGCCAACGAGACCGTTTTGGTAACGGGTGCCTCCGGTGGTGTTGGTTCGGCGGTGATTCAACTCGCTAAAGCACGAGGCGCAAAAGTAATTGGCATCACCAGCCAGTCGAAATCAGCTGAGGTGATAAGTCTGGGGGCTGAACGCACACTCTCCAGAGACGAAAATGCTATCCAAACACTCGGGAGGAATAGTGTGGATGTTGTTATTGATCTGGTAGCTGGCAAGCAATGGCCAGATCACCTGGAGGTGTTAAAGCCATTTGGAAGATATGCCGCCGCTGGAGCAATAGCGGGACCGCTTGTTGAGCTGGATGTAAGAACTCTTTACCTGAAAGACTTAAGCCTGTTCGGTTGTACTGTTCTGGGGGAAGAGGTTTTTGGGAATTTAATTAAGCGAATTGAGGCAGACGAAGTCAGACCCATTGTTGCAAACACCTTTGCGCTGTCTCAAGTTGCCGAAGCACAAAAACAATTTCAACTAAAACAACATATCGGAAAGTTGGTGATTGATTTGTCAATTGAAAGCTAAATTGAGCCGAGACCCTGTCTCGTGAGAGCAGAAATTGTGCGCCGCATTCAGGCCGGTGACAAGCTGGCTCATAAGCTTCAATGCTTCACGGGTATAGCGTGAATAGGTGCGTATTGCTGATTTACGTGCCAAATTTCCACAATCGTTACCCCTTATTTATTATCAGATTGCGGTATAGTTTCTAAACTCTACCCAATACCAGCTTATGGCACTTTCAATCCAAACTGTCGTATCTCAGACTACCAACGGCAAGTATGTGCCGAAACCTGCCTATAACTTTCATGTTATTAATGTCTCCTTTTGTCAGATTTTCTGACAATCATATTTTCTCGAGCCATTGGCTACAAACTGTGCGATAGCTGACTGGAAAACTCCAAAATCCTGCCAACTTATGGTTCAATAGTTCCTGTATTCTGCCATTTTCAATAAACCGATAACCAACGTATCAATAATTTCAGGTGCGACATGACAGCGATAAGTAAATTATTTAGCAAAGCCCGCCTGACAACACGTTTGATGTTGTTGTTGATTTTTATGATGCTGTTGCAGGCCAGTGTTAGTGGTAGTTTCACCTTGCATTATATTGAGGTAATACTGGAAGAGCGCATTGGCGATCAAGCATTGCAATTGTCACAAGTGGTCTCAAGTCTGCCGCAAATACGTCAGGGGCTGATAGCCCGTGATAGTAATCAAATTCAGCCGCTGGCGGAGTCAATTCGGGAACAAACCGACGCACGATTTATCGTGGTTGGTGATCTTGATGGGATTCGTTATTCGCATCCGATTGTAGAGCGTATTGGTCAAAAACGGGTTGGTGGTGATAATCAGCGTGCAATTAATCAGGGTGAATCTTATGTTTCCAAGGCAGTCGGTAGTCTCGGGCCATCGATGCGTGGCAAGTCTCCGGTATTTGATACAGCAGGCAATGTGATCGGCGTCACTAGTGTGGGTTATATGCTCGATAGCGTCGGTGAAACTATCGAGGGTTATCAAAACTATGTCATTCTCGTCGTTATCGCCTCGCTGTTTTTTAGTATGTTAATTGGCATGGGGATATCCAGGCATTTCAAACGTGTATTGTTCGGGTTGGAGCCGGAAGAAATCGCACGATTGTTTCAGGAACGACTGGCTACGCTGGAAACGGTGCGCGAGGGCATTATATCAATCGATCATCAGGGTAGGATAACTACGTTCAATCGCACCGCAGTTGAAGCTCTTGGACTGGCCAGGCATGAGGACCTGACCGGGCGGGATATTCGACAGGTTTTGCCCGAGAGTAATATGTGGAGCATTCTCCAAAATGGTGAAGCCGAGACAGATAAAGAAGTTATGATCAATGGTCAAAGCCTGATTGTGAATCGCCTGCCGGTAATGGTCGATGGTCAGGTTACCGGCGTGGTTTCCAGTTTTAGACCGAAGGGTGAACTCGAGTCGCTCACCCGCAAACTGTCGCATATCGAACAATATGCCGAAACCCTGCGCTCGCAAAGTCATGAGTATGCGAACAAGCTGCATACTATTGCAGGTTTAATCCAGATCGATGCCAAAGATGAAGCTATGGAGTTGATCGGTCAGGAGAGTAAAGGCGTCCAGGAACTTGTGCATTTGTTGGTCGAAGCGGTACCCGACCCGATCCTGGCCGGTTGTATCCTGGGCAAGTTCAATCGGGCGCGCGAACTGGGACTTGAATTAATCGTCGATGCCGAAAGCCATATGGCCGATGTGCCGGGCTGGCTGCCGCGCGAGCAATTGGTCACCATGCTGGGCAATTTGCTCGATAATGCGTTTGAGGCGACACGAGTTCTGCGCAAGAAAGATCGTGAAATTGAAGCCTCGGTTAAACTCACCATGAGCGACTATGGCAACGATCTGATTTTTGAAATCGATGATCATGGAGAAGGTATACCGGATAGCGAGAAGCAACGCGTATTTGAGAAAGGGGTGAGTAGCAAAGCTGAAACCGGGCATGGCTACGGACTCTATTTGGTGGCCGAAATCATTAACAATCTTGGTGGTCAGATTTCTATTAACCTGATCCAGACTGGCGGCACACGCGTGATTGTTTATCTTCCTAAAGTCAGGGCTGGCGTAGAACAGCAGGTACAAAGTATATGAACCCGATACGCACCATGATCGTCGAAGACGATGCTCGCATTGCCGAAATACAGAATCGTTTTCTGGAAAAACTACCCAGTTTCGAGGTCGTTGGCATCGCCCTCACGCTTGAAGACTGTGAAAATATGATCGATATCCTGGCTCCCGATCTGGTTTTGCTGGATGTTCATTTTCCGGACGGTAGTGGTTTTGAATTGCTAAAATCAATTCGAACGCAGAAACAGCATATTGAAGTCATCCTGGTTACCGCGGCGAAAGATATGGAGTCGCTAAAGGAAGCTATGCATGGTGGTGTCTTCGATTATGTGGTGAAACCCCTGGAGTTCAATCGATTGCGTGACTCCCTGTCGCGTTTCGAAGACTATTTTAACCGACTGAATACACTCGATACTTTCGAACAATCGGATATCGATGGCTTAATGCCGAGAACCATTGAATCCAGTCAGCCAGAGCGTATCGAGGTACGATTACCCAAAGGTATCGACGCCTTAACCCTGAGCAAGATTAGAAGGCTGTTTTCCGCCGGCGATGTCTCGCTAGGCGCCGAACAGGTAGGTCAGAGTATTGGCGCCAGTCGCACCACTGCCCGACGATATCTTGAATACCTGGTGAGCAACAGTGAACTTAAAGTTGATGTCAGCTATGGCGGTGTCGGTCGACCCGAGCGACATTATTGCAGCGCCTGAATCCTGGTTTTTAAGAGACCTGTGAACAAAATGAACAAAATGCAGTTTATGCGGCAAAAGCTCATTATTTTCAAATGCTTCTCGGTTTGAGTCTATCGGCGTAAGTTATGGCTTCACATATCTATAATCAGGAGGGGTAACTATGTTTCAAAAAAATAAAATAACACGTCGGCACTTATTAGGCGTGGCACTTGCCAGCGGTGTCGGCCTGACTATGGCATCTACATCGGCTTTCTCGGCTGATATCGATTCGATTCATTTTCTAATACCCGGCGGTGCCGGTGGCGGCTGGGATGGCACGGCTCGTGGCACAGGCGAGGCGCTGAGCAAATCAGGCATCATCAAGTCCGCTTCCTACGAGAATATGTCCGGTGGTGGCGGTGGTAAGGCGATTGGATACCTGATTGAAAATGCGGCGTCTAACCACGGCACGCTAATGGTAAATTCCACGCCAATTGTGATTCGCTCGCTGGTTGGACGTTTTCCTCATAATTTTCGTGACTTGACCATGATTGCCGGAACCATCGGTGACTATGGTGCGATCATTACCGGTAAAGATAGCCCATATAAAGACTTTAAGGACCTTGTTGCTGCCTATAAGAAAAACCCACGTGAAGTTTCTATTGGTGGCGGATCGGTGCCAGGCGGAATGGACCATTTAGTTGCAGCCATGGCTTTCCAGGGTGCAGGTGCTGATCCAACAAAGGTCAAGTACATTCCTTTTGATGCTGGTGGAAAACTTAATGCATCAATTTTGTCAGGTGAAGTTGCGGCAGGTTCAACAGGGTTTTCGGAAGCCATAGCGCTTGCCCAGTCTGGAGAAATGCGCATTCTTGCTGTGACCTCGGATAAACGCGTCCCGGCTTTTGACAAAGCACCAACACTCAAAGAGCAGGGCATCGATGTAACTTTTGTCAACTGGCGTGGATTTTTCGGAGCACCGGGTTTGCCTGACAGCAAGGCGAAGGCTTATCGTGCTGCTATTGCAAAAATGTACGATACCCCAGAATGGGAAGCTGTGCGTTCGAGAAATGGCTGGGTTAATATCCACAACCCTGGTGACAAGTTTGTAACCTTTCTTGAGGCTCAGGAAACCATCATCAAGGATTTGATGACCAAGCTTGGCTTCCTGTAATAAAGACCTTCTGGCCGGAGTTCTTCGATAGAAGATCTCCGGCTCTTATCACAATAAGAGAACCAGTGGAATGACACTCGATCGCGCGGTAGCGGGCATTTTTCTCCTCGTATGTTTAATTTACGGCTATACAGCTTTTGTCACCATGCAAGCCCATCTTCTACCATTCGAGTTAAACATGACATTTTTACCCAACACGATGCCAAAGTGGTTGAGTGTACTCGGTGTAATTGTCGCGCTGGTTGTCATTATTCAATCGGGTCCTGAAGAAGATGCCGAAATTGATGCGAGTGAAATCGACTACCGAAATTTACGACAGTACAAGCTCGGCCAGGCATTATTGTTGATTGGGTTAATGGTCGCTTATGCATTACTGTTGCATCCCATTGGCTTTCTACTGGCAACAAGCTTATTTCTGGCTGGAGGCGGTTTTATTCTGGGAGAGCACAATTACCGCTTACTGTTACCGATTTCAATATCAACCGCCTTCCTGATCTGGTACCTGGTGCAGGAAGTGCTGGGGATATTTTTGCGCCCCTGGCCATGGTTTATTTGAGGGGACCTGATCATGCTCGATGGAATCCTGCTAGGACTAGACGCCGCTTTATCGCTACAAAATTTAATGATGGTGATCGCTGGATGCCTGATCGGCACCATCATCGGTATGTTGCCAGGACTGGGGCCAATGTCGATTATCGCCATCATGATTCCGGTCGCGATCAAAATTGGTGACCCATCCGCCGCACTCATTTTATTAGCCGGTGTCTACTACGGTGCAATATTTGGTGGCTCTACGTCGTCGATCCTGATCAACGCGCCGGGTATAGCAGGCACGGTGGCAACCGCTTTCGACGGCTATCCATTAGCGCGCAAAGGCAAGGCCGGTAAAGCCCTGACCATTGCAGCTGTCTCATCCTTCGCCGGTGGTACGGTTGGTGCAGTTTTGTTAATGGGATTTGCGCCCGCACTGGCTTCGGTGGCCTTATTGTTCCACTCGGCTGAGTATTTTGCCTTGATGATTGTCGGTCTCTCGGCGATTTCGGCATTTGCTGGCACGGGTCAGGTGGCCAAAGCCTTGATGATGACAGTGCTTGGCGTCATGCTAGCGACCCTCGGTGAGAGCGCCCAGTTTAATGCACCCCGCTTTACCATGGGCATAATGGACCTGCAAAGTGGCATTAGCTTTATTACGCTTGCTATGGCGCTGTTCGCATTCCCCGAGGCTATGTATCTGGTACTCGATCCCAAGCGCTCTAATACCGGCAGTGCCGATGGTGAGATTAAGGATCTGCGTATCTCCAGAAAGGAGGCGAAGCAAATTGCACCGGTTATTGGACGACAATCTGTGCAGGGATTTCTGATAGGTGTGTTACCTGGCGCCGGGGCGACGCTGGCGTCTTTTCTGGGATATGCAGTAGAACGCAATCTGGCAAAAGGTGAAGACCGGGCCGAATTCGGGAAGGGTTCTGTCAAAGGTCTGTCGGCACCAGAAACAGCCAATAATGCCGCCTGTACCGGATCGTTTGTACCATTGTTGACGCTTGGAATTCCAGGCTCGGGTACCACGGCAATTTTACTCGGTGCCCTGATAGCTTTAAATGTCACGCCAGGTCCACGCTTGATGGTCGATAACCCGACAATATTTTGGTCGGTGATCATTTCGATGTACATTGGCAACGTGGTGCTGTTAATCCTCAACTTGCCATTGATTCCGTATATTGCCAAACTGCTGATGGTGCCGCGTAATTATCTCATCCCGTTTATTTTATTTTTCACCATGATGGGGAGTTATATTGGCCAGAATAACTCCACCGAATTATTACTACTCACTGGCATGGGTATCATCGCTACTATCATGCGCTTTGCGGGATTTCCACTGGCGCCTATGTTGATCGGATTTATCCTGGGACAAATGCTGGAGGATAATTTCGCGCGCGCGATGAATTTGTCAGACGGCATCAGTTTCATGTGGGAACGCCCGATGACAACCATCTTGCTGATAATCGCCGTCCTGTTGATATTCCTGCCTTCAATGCGAGAGAAAATTGCCGCCAAACGAGGCAGCAAGGTCGCTGATGGAGACTAGCCGCAAGTTAACGGTTTAGTATTGCAAACGTCCTTGCAGACTGGAAAAATCGCTTTGCACCCAACGCCGGTAACCAGTGCTTTGCTGCAGGTTTTGATACCAGCGTTTTACGTGCTCCGGTAATTCAACTTGCAGATCAATCTCAATCAGGCGAAATAAGAATACACCACAGGCAACATCGGCTAGTGATAGTTGATCACCAAATAAGAATGGTTTCCTGGCCAGTTGATCGTCGAGCCGGGCCAGACAGAACTGACAGTCTTCCAGGCTTTTATTGATAGCTTCCATATGGCGTAAATGCTCGGGCGTACGGTAGTAACCCCAGAATACACCCACGAATGCTGGTTCGAATCGTGTTTGTGCCCAATCCATCCAGCGTTCCATCAGCGAGGTTTGGTAGGTGTCGCCATTTTGCCAATGTTTCGAACCGTAAGTATTTACCAGGTAGCGGAGGATAGTGTTCGACTCCCAGATACTGTGTTTATGGTCGACCAGCACCGGAACTTTTCGCATCGGGTTTAATTCGCCAAACTCATCGGTTTCGGTATCAGCTGGATTGGAACCCAGTTCGACGTGGTCGTAATCGAGTGAAAGCTCGTCCAGTAGCCAGAGAACTTTTTGTACATTGTAGGATGTATGTCTGCCGTAGAGGATGAGCGCCATGAAATATTCCGTTATAAATTATCGATCATGCCTCACGATATCTTCCAGGTAAAGATGGCCGATTAAATAAGCACTTCACCCGCCGCAAACACGCGTGTCCACTCAAGAATACGAACCGACTTTCGAAGACCGGTTGGCCAGAATGGATCCTGTTCAATCAATGCCTTTACATCTGTCAGGGTGTCAGCTTCGACTAGCCATAGTCCACCAGCTGAGTCACCCTTGTCAGTATCTTTTAGAGGACCAGCGGCTAGAATACCTGAGGTGTTTTTTAACAGAAAAGAGAGATGCTCGGTCATGTACTTTGTGCGCATGTCGGCATGGTTATCGTTGTCTTCAAAGAACAGAACGAAAATCATTGTCTTATCTCCAGTTATATTTGTTGCAAAATGACTATCTTAGTACGGCATATTTAGTTATAAAATAGAGAATAATGCAAAGCTGGCAGGCAAAAATGCAGGCATTAAACTGGAATGATCTCAGGTATGTGCTCGCAGTTTCGCGGGGAAAATCCCTTGCAGCTGCGGCGCGAACACTCGCTGTGAACGAAAGTACGGTGGCGCGACGCATTGTTGTAATTGAAAAGCAATTGTCCACACAACTTTTCGAACGCAACAGTGGTGTACTCCTGCCTACCAGGGCCGGTGAACTCGCGATGCTTGCAGCCGAGCGCGTTGAACTCGAGACCCAGGGTTTGGAGTCTGCTGTTTCTGGTGCAGACCAACGTATTGCCGGAACGGTTCGTTTAACTTCGGTTCCGCTCATTATTAATCACCTGCTGGTTCCTGCTGTGAATGAATTATGCAATCAGCATCCCGAATTGAGTCTGGAGTTAATCGCCGAATCGCGAGACTTAAGTTTAAGCAAAAGAGAGTCAGATATTGCGCTGCGGCTCGCCAGGCCGACGAAGGAGTTAAAAGTGCTAGCGCAGCGCATCGGCAAGTTAGACTATGCTGTCTATGCCTTAAAATCTGCGAATGCAGCACGATTACCGTGGATTAACTACGAGGATGGTATGCGTGATTTGCCTCAGGCTCAGTGGATAAATAGTCGGATCGACTCAGCTATACCTGGTACATATATTCTGGGTAATGATGCCGAAGTGATCCTCGCATGTATTAAAGCAGGCCTGGGAAAATCACTCCTGCCAGTTGCTGTTGGTGATCAGCAAGCTGATTTGCAACGGATAAATTCCAGTGTTCCCGTATCACGAGAAATCTGGCTTTTGGTTCATCCAGACTTACGACAATTGGCACGGATCAAAGTGGTGGTGGATTGGCTGGCGGGCGTTGCTGAAAAACTCCAGGTGAAATAAATGGAGCTATTAGCTTTTATATGTTTTCTGGCCCTGCAGAACTGCATTTCTTTGCTATGCTTATATGGTACTCAATGACAGGTAAAGTTGTAGTGAACGCCATAGAAGAAGACGTAGTGACGCTAGAGTCAGTGTTGGCGCAGGGTCCCGAAATGAGTACCCTGCCTGAAGTCTATTTACGGGTTACACAACAACTTGAAGATGCCAGTGTTACGGTGCACGAAATCGGTGACACGGTGCAAACTGACCCAGCTATCTCGACCCGACTGTTGAAGATGGTGAATAGTGCCTACTACGGTATGCCAAAGAAAATATCGACGATTTCGCAAGCTGTGGCTTTATTGGGTCGTGATCGGCTTAAGCAGATTTTAATGGGATCAGTACTGGTCAACATTTTCACCGATCCTGGCGTTGAGGTGCTATCGCTGCAGGAGTACTGGCAGCACAGCATTAAAACGGCGATTATCGCCAAGCAACTGGCAATACAGCATCATGATGTCAGCGAGCCCGATGCACTTTTTGTTGCTGGATTGCTACATGATATTGGCAGCCTGTTACTGGCCAGCAAATTGCCTTTGCTCTACGAACACATTGATGGCCTGAAAACCAGACAGGATCAGATTTCAGCAGAACGTCAGGTGCTTGGGTTCGATCATGCTGAACTGGGGGCCGAAATGATGATTCGCTGGGACTTGCCGGAGTTGCTGGTAACTTGTACTCGTCATCATCATGACAGCGGTTACGACCAGGTTTATGCTGCAGCGACAAGAATTATTTACCTGTCCAACCTGTTAAGTAAAAACCTGCCACCCCTGGATGAGGGCGAGGCACTTGAACAGCTAAGTAAGATCGATAACTGGCAGCTTCTGGGCATCTCAGTCGATCAGGTTTGTTTTGCCTGCCAGCACGCCGAAGAGCAACTGTTCGATGTGATGGAGTCACTGGGCATGATTAATATCGAACTGGAAAGCGATTAACCTGCATCGCCGGTTGCCAACCTTAAATTAGCTGGTTATTCTAAGAGCATAACCAGCTTTAAAATTAACCCATGCTTTGTAGTCGACCCTGTTTTTACCAAAGTGCGTACCGCCCGTGAAAGAGTCCATTTCATTTATTGTCAGGGCCGTCATTTTAGTGGTTTGCTGTTATTATTTGTATCGGCTGTTTCCGGTTTTAGTCAGGCAAATACAGGGGCGCAATGTCTGTGCCGTAATTGGTTTCCTACCGACCTGTTATCTATTGTTTATCGGCTACCTGGCCATCGGATTGTCGGTCACGTTGAATTCCAGAAAGAGCCAGTGGTTTTTTTACCCTGGATGGTTAGTTGTGTTTCTGCTGGCGCTGTTCAATAGCATTTCGCAACTATTAGGCGGGCAGGTTTGTGCAAATAGTCTGTTCAGTGTCTACAATTGCCATGTTTTGCTAGGGATATCTATCATTTTACTGCTTGCCTATCGCTACAGCCGCGGTAAGCCCATGTTACCGTTCTAAGCGCTATTTGACGCGGTAAAATAGATACCAGAGCATGCTTAATACTTGAACTACAATTAAGCCGAAAAAGGCCACCAGGTAACCTTCGCTAGCATAATGACCGGCCTGATCCGCACCGAAAGCATTGATCACCGCGCCTATACCCCATTGCGCAAAAAAAGCAACGATGAAGGTGAGAAAGTTAAAAGCCGTGTTCACCCTGCCGGCAAGCTCGGGTGCAAAGCGTTGCGATAGCACCGCGTAAATTAGAATTGCGCTGGTGCTGAAGAAGGCAAATAACATCCACAGCGGTATCGCCAGGGTGACTGGTTCGAACAGAATCATAATTTGAATCAGGATGAAAATAGCCATTCCACTTATGGCTATGGTTAAACCACTAACACCGCGCCGACTGAGCCGGTCTGTAGCAAAACCAATCACCAGGAACCCTGCGATTAAGGCAATGGCGATCAGGGTCAGGGCGGTGGCTACTTCAGTTCGGTCGTACAAGGCGACGTCACGAAACCAGGGTCCAGTCCACAAGCCGATAATAGCCAGGGTTGCAGCCTGAGTACTGACAGCCAGTGGAATAATGCGCCAGAAATAATGATCGGAGAAGACATGGAAAATGCCGCTGATATGCTCCCTGAGAGCAGCCTGTTTGGCATTCACAGGTTTTTCCGGCACCACAACAAATACGATGGCAGCGACAATCAGCGTCAGGATGGCAAGAATCCAGAACAGGCCACGCCAATCAGTAAAATGCAAAATAAACTCG
>JAAENK010000237.1 GCA_024224415.1 Gammaproteobacteria bacterium
CATCGTCGGCAAAGAAAGCAAGCACGCGTTTGGCTTTCGATATCTGCGGCACGCTCAAGTGTATGCCTTTTGAAAACAGATGAGAAAAATCCGTTCGAATACCTGATAATTCGATATGCTGATCGACAAATGCTCCAGCGGCGTTGACCAGGACTTTGGCGCGAATATAAAATTTTTGACCATCAATCTGATCCTCGGTCTGGACAATCCATTGATTATTGTCATCACGTTTCGCACCCAATGACCTTACATAGTTCGCTGCAATACAATCTTTGTCCATTGCGTTACGCACAAAGTTAAATACAAACCTCGCGTCGTTATCATGCAGGTAGGCATCAGAGTACTCGATACCGCCACGACTTGGCTGGGTATTTATCAATGGTTCCTTTTTTTTTTTTTTTTGCGCCGACAACAGCGTCGGAATACGTGTCTGACATCGCCCCATGAGCCAGTACAGCCAGCTCCCGGCTATCATTAATAACGGGTGGTATCTAAAGTTTTTTGAAATAGTTGTGAGGAAACGGATTTCCTTGACGGTCGACGGAAAACTACGCAGTAATTCATTACGCGATTGACACAATCCTGCCACCAGTCCGAACTCGTAGCTTTCCATGTACTTAATGCCACCCCAGACCAGATTGGAGGATTGCTGGCTGGTAAAGCCCGCAAAATCACGTGCATCGATCAAGCCAACACGCGCACCACGCGCTGTCAGCGCCGCAGCGGATACCGCGCCATTAATACCACCACCGATGATTAAAACATCAAATTCTGTGCACGCTAACTGCTCAATATTACGTTTACGAAGATTCATTTTTGGCCACTACCACAGCGCATTGCAATACGACAACATTTTCCCACAAATAGCGGTTGCTCATAACTTTCACACCACTCTGCAACGCAATTTGCCAACACCATCAATATGACCTTCCATTTTATCGCCTCGTACAATCGGACCGACACCGGATGGCGTACCAGATAATATTAAATCACCCGGCGCCAGGGTAAACAGGCCAGAAAGATATGAAATTATTTCGGGGACCTTCCAGATCATTTGGTTTAAATCACCCTGCTGGCGTATTTCCCCATTTACCATGAGCAAGATAGCACCGTCTGCCGGATGGTTAATTTCACTA
>JAAENK010000238.1 GCA_024224415.1 Gammaproteobacteria bacterium
ATGTTCTACCGGACTTACCTGCTCGATTTTTAACACGCAATAATAGTAATCCGATAATAAGCCCGGCATAAATGCCCGCTTCAAAATAATCTGCTTTCACCAACCAGATGATATGCAATACCACCAGTACTGCAACCAGATAGGTTAGTTTGTGCAAACTTTTCCAACGCTTACCCAGGCGTCTTATCATTGCTTGATTAGACGTAGCCGCGAGCGGGATCAATGCCAGGAATGCGCTAAAGCCGAAGCTGATGTAGGGACGGTCGATAATGTCTTCGAGCATATCGCTAATACTGAGTGAATGATCGGCTATCAACCAGATCATGAAATGACAAAAAGCATAGAAGAAAACGTAAAGACCGAACATACGTCGAAACCTGATTATGGTGGCATTGCCTGTCCAGCTTATTGCAGGCGATATCAGCAATGTTATCAGTAAGAAGCGTAGCGCCCATTCGCCGGTTTCGTGGGTAATTGTTTCAACCGGGTTAGCGCCCAGGTTTCCAGCAAATCCGCGCCAGACAAGGGTTGCCAGTGGCATCAGGCATAATATAAAAAGTATGGGCTTTGCATAATGTTGCTTCGTTTTCATGACTAGAAATTGATGTGTAAATCCATGTCTTCATACATACCTGCAACCTCTTCTTCGTAGCCGTTAAACATCAATGTTTTTTGTTTGAAAATGTCACCAATACGGCGTTCCTTTTTCTGCGACCAGCGAGGATGGTTTACCTCGGGATTTACATTTGAATAAAAACCATACTCACGCGCAGCGGCCATATTCCAGCTGGTAGGTGGTTGCTGCTCGGTAAAATCGATACTGACAATAGACTTGATGCTCTTGAAACCATACTTCCACGGTACTACCAGACGGATCGGCGCACCATTCTGATTCGGCATGGTTTTGCCGTACATACCAACCGCCATCATAGTCAGAGGATGCATCGCCTCGTCGATACGTAAACCTTCACGATACGGCCATTGCAACGTCGATCGGTTTTGGCCGGGCATCTGGCGTGGGTCGTGCAGTGTTTTGAACGCTACATATCTGGCACGTGAATTTGGCGCGAGTTTATTGAGTATCGATGCCAGTGGCACGCCGAGCCAGGGGATTACCATCGACCAGGCCTCGACACAACGAAAACGATATATACGTTCTTCGACAACGTTACTATCGATTAAATCTTCAAGAGCGTATTCGCCGGGCCTATCGCATTCACCGCCGACCATAATTTTCCAGTCGCTGGTATCGAAATTCTGTGCGCTTTTGACTGGATCGTCCTTGCCGGTACCAAACTCGTAGAAATTGTTATAGCTGGTGGCGTCGGCTTCGCCGGTGATACTCTGATTGAGAGACGCCCACGTACTACCCCAGGGACTGAGCAACATCGTGGTACAGAATGCGCCACTGGTCTGCATGAACTTTCGGCGTTGATGGTAAATTTTTTCCGGCGTTACATCAGTTTCGGATACTTCCCAGCGGTTTTTTTTCTTGATCATAGATCCAGCCTCAATCATTATTTGGGATGTTTGACAGCAGATACCAGAAAATTATCCTTTAAAATCTGGAAAACCTCCAGGTACCTACAGATAAGCAACCCTTCACGAGAAACGCCATGTACACATATACCGCAAATATCCGCTGGCAGCGCGATGAACACGAAAATTTTATCGATAACCAGTATAGTCGTGGTCACGAATGGCTGTTCGATGGCGGCGTCAGCGTACCCGCCTCGGCTTCACCGCATATTGTGCCACTACCCTGGTCGGTAGCCGAAAATGTCGACCCGGAAGAAGCCTTCGTTGCCTCCCTGTCCAGTTGCCACATGCTATTTTTCCTTTCAATCGCCGCTAAAAACAGGCTTGTTGTCGATAAATATGTCGACGACGCTATAGGCATCATGGAAAAAAATGCAGACGGTAAAATGTGGATAAGTCAGGTAAAGCTACGACCAATCGTCAGCTTTTCTGCTGAAAAACAAGCTAATCGAGACAAACTTGAGAAAATGCACCATCAATCGCACGAGCAATGTTTTATTGCGAACTCAGTGAAAACCGAAGTTATTACTGAGATTGGTTAGCTGCAAATCAACTATCACCCACAAAAGGATTGTGTCGTCGCTCATCCCCAAAAGTGGAATTGGGCCCATGTCCAGCAATAAACTCAATATCGTCCCCAAGGGGAAAGAGCTTTTCGCGGATGGAATGCAGTAGCTCCTGGTGACTGCCACCGGGAAAGTCAGTGCGACCGATAGAGCCATGAAACAGCACATCGCCGACGATAGCCTGATGCCCGGCAGGGTCGTAGAAAACCACATGCCCAGGGGTGTGGCCCGGTGCATGGATGACCCGTAGTTTGCTGTTACCCACCTCGACCATATCGCCATCTTCCAGCCATCGGTCCGGCTCGAACGCTTCCGACTCGCCAAAGCCGAACTGGCTTGCCTGTTCGGGCAATTGGTCGATCCAGAATTTGTCCCCTTGCTGAGGCCCTTCGATTGGCAGATTCAACCGCTTCGCCAAATCGGCCACGCCGCCGACATGATCGACATGGCCATGAGTGACCAGGATTTTCTCCACCTTTACACCGGCTTCATCAATTGCTGCCAGAATCAGTTCGATATCACCTCCGGGGTCTACTACCGCAGCGCGATTGCTTTGCTCACAGATCAGTAGCGTACAGTTTTGTTCGAAGGCAGTAACAGGGATTACTATTATTTTCATTTATTTATCCTTA
>JAAENK010000239.1 GCA_024224415.1 Gammaproteobacteria bacterium
CAAAAGTGCGGTAGAACCTATTTCTAGACTGCGCTTTATGTTTATCCAGGATATCTACCGATTAGCAGATAATAAAATCATGCTACAGGCACGTATCACCGGCACTGCGATCAATCAACAAGGCCGCCCGATTAAACTGCAATTACTTGACGAATTGCTTTCCTGATAAACCAAAACCCATTCGCCAATCCCAAAATTTATTGATTGCATGAATCTAACGACATTGCGAAAATGAAGCTTTCAAATTCAGGAAAAATCATGGGATTTCTAGCCGGTAAGAAAGCACTCATTGTTGGCATAGCCAGTAATAGATCAATCGCATACGGCATTGCGCAGGCGATGTTTCGTGAAGGTGCTGAGCTTGCCTTCAGCTATCCAAATGACAAGCTAAAACCTCGGGTTGAAAAATTTGCCGCCGAGTTTAACTCTGACATTGTGCTACCCTGTGATGTCGCCATCGATGAAGATATTACCGGGTTATTTGACTCGCTGGGTAATAGTTGGGATTCTCTGGATGCATTAGTACATTCGGTTGCTTTCGCACCGCGAGAAGCGCTGGATGGTGATTATCTTGCCAATCTCGACCGTGAAGCTTTCCGTATCGCTCACGACATTAGTTCCTATAGCCTGGCGGCAATGGCAAAAGCTGCCCGACCTATGATGCAAAATACCAACGGCGCAATTATTACTATGTCTTACCTGGGTTCGGAGCGTGCTTTACCAAACTCCAATATCATGGGTGTAGCCAAAGCCAGTCTGGAGGCAAATGTACGCTATTTGGCAGCTGCGCTGGGACCAGAAGGTATTCGGGTCAACTCAATTTCGGCTGGTCCGATCAAAACACTGGCGGCGGCTGGTATTGGTAATTTCAAGAAAATTCTTGATGAAGTGGCGCACAATTCACCGCTGCGTCGCAATGTCACTACCGAGGATGTCGGCAACACTGGCGCTTTTCTATGTTCAGACCTGGCGGCAGGAATTACAGGAGAAAATATTTACGTCGATTCGGGTTACAACATCGTCAGTATGGGGGTACTTGAGTAATAATTTTACTCAAGTTCACTCAATGGCGTCCTGACCACGTCAGCCTGGCTGGCCAGTAATTTAATAACCGACTGATATTCCTGACTCGCAGTCGC
>JAAENK010000240.1 GCA_024224415.1 Gammaproteobacteria bacterium
CGGCGTCTTTCTTTGCAAGATTAAATTCAAGCAGGTCTTCGAGTCGATCCACTTGTTGCCGTAGATTCGTCACATCTTGCTTAAATACCGAAAAATGATCTTTATCGATTAACAGGTGGGTGTTTTCATGCAGACAATGACTACTGGAAGAGGTGAATGCACGCAGGCTTTCTGAAACCCACTGCTGGGTATCACGAAACCCCTGATCGATTCGGTCCACCATTTGGTCTCCACCCATTTCTGCTAATTTATGTTGCCAGTCGATATCCAGCTCGGTAAGAATTTTCTGGAACTTTTGCGCCACCGGAATATTGCCCAAAATCTCCACATGCTGGCCATTCTGAGAATCGATATTGGTTTGCGCCGACAGCAGGTTAATCAGACCGAATACCCGGCTTCGGAGCGTCGCATCGACCGGTTTTGGTGGGGCATGAAGACTAAGGCGTAACCCCCAGGATCCTGGGTGGCAATAAATGGTTTTTTCGAGGTCAGTCAGTTCTATCGCTATCACACGGCCCTGAAGCTGTTGGCAGTAGCGCATTACCTTTGCATC
>JAAENK010000241.1 GCA_024224415.1 Gammaproteobacteria bacterium
AAAGCCAGCTTACAGATGCGGGCGCTTCGAGTGAGCGTAAATGATCTGGAAATCGACCATAACCAACAAGACAATACCATGCTGATTAAAGCGACCCTGCCGCGGGGGACTTATTTCACTACTTTGTTAAATCATTTTGTCGATAGCTTTTGGTAGATGCAAAACCAGCCTTCAGGTTCACCATCTTTGTAAAAACAGCCCTGTTCCCTGTATAAACAACGAATCAATGCCTGATCTATCATATCCTGCAGCTTGCTTGCAAAACCCCTCGATCGCCAGAGATCGAGATGAATTGTACAGGCAAATATGCCATTGTTTTTCAAGATGCGGAAAACCTCATCCAATGGTTCTGGGCCGACATGGCCGTGAGTGAAGGTGCCGGAAGAAATGGCTGCATCGTAGTAACCATCGGCTATGTCGAGTGGTTGATTGAGGTCAGCTTCGAATAAATCGCGATAAATACCCCGGTTATCAGCAACCCGCAACATATCGGCAGAAAAATCCAGGCCATCCAGGTTTTGGTAACCCCGCGAGTGCAGTAATTTGCTGGTTAATCCGGTACCGCAACCAATATCGAGAATTTTTACCTGCTGCCTGGGCAGGTATTGGAGCAATAGTTCGGCAATCATGGTGGGTGACAAATATTGCAGGATCTCCAGCATTTGGTGATCGTACTCATCAGCCCATTTCTGGTAAAAACTCACCATATTCTTCTTGTCGCTAAGGCCATAAGCCTCGGTGACGAAAGTTTTTCCGGTGATGTCTTTAGTGTTGCTCACAAAAGTAATTTACAGGCTAACATCTATTGATAGCAAGCGTTAAAATAGTGGTATGTCGTTAAAACAGGCTTACTCGATGCCACAGCAGTACCGTTTAGATAAAACCAGGCACTGGATATTTGATATGGATGGCACCTTAACCGAGAGTGCACACGATTTCGAATTCATTCGCCAGGAACTGAGCATAGCATCGCAGACCCCGATTCTTGAGGCGCTTCACGCTATGCCGCCAGAACAATCCGAACCTCTGTGGCAAAAATTAAATCAAATGGAAGAACATTTCGCTGAACAATCATCCCTCAAGCATGGCGCAGCCGAACTTCTGGAGAAGTTGCAGGCGCGTGGGGTAGAGCTGGCGATCCTGACACGCAATACCATGCCTATGGTTGAAAAAACCTTAACAGCTTGCGGTATTGATCATTTTTTTCCAATCCATCACCGTCTGGATCGTGACTCATGTACACCCAAACCATCACCCGACGGTATTAATCATCTGCTTGAACTTTGGCGAGTTGATGCCATCGATACCGTCATGGTGGGTGACTATCTCTATGATTTACAGGCGGGGCGAAGCGCCGGTGTGACTACGATTCATGTCGATACCCGGGGTATCGACTGGCCTGAGTTTACCGATATCAAAGTCATACATCTGACTGAGATTGTGGCATTGTTGTAGTCAAAGCAAATTAGCAATCCTTAGTTGTTGCTTGCTTACCGCATCGTAGGGTTCGTCGCGGGTTTTATCGTGTACGTGTTGGCGATATTTGACGAATTCCTCTTCGTCTTCGTAATGCATGAATGGGTTGCCTTCAATCTGTTCTCCCAGTGTGCAGGTTTTTCTCACCGAATAGTTATGGCCTGGATGGATTAGCATATCTTTGGGCAGGTGTTCTTTCATGGTTTTCAGGGTTTCGAACATTTGTTCGGGGCTACCGCCGCTAAAGTCGCAGCGCCCACAACCGAATACGAACAGCGTATCGCCGGTGATAATCTCATTGCCTAGTTGATAACAGGTTGAACCTGGCGTATGCCCGGGTGTATGCAGAATTTTAATACTGGTGTCGCCCAGCGATAACTCGTCCCCACCGTGGTGCAAATTCGGCTTGTCCAGTTCGTGTTGCCAAAATTCATACTCGGGTTTGAGTAAATGTACTTCGGCATTGTCATGTTCAAGCAAGCCTTCGATACCATTGATATGGTCGTGGTGGCTATGCGTGAGCAAAATATCTGTCACCTTAAGCGCCAACTCGGCGGCCTTTTTGACTATAGCATCGACATCCCAGGCCGGGTCGACCACGGCGCAGCGTTTCGATTTCAAATCTTCGATTAAATAGACAAAGTTCAACATCGGGCCGAGTTCTAGTGCGTGTACCCTGAATCCTGTATCGGACATAGTCATTCTCCAGTAATTAATTGCTCAACATTATACGCGGAAGCTGGATTTTTTCGCCAATACTGCGGACAATACACAGCTTTTTACAATGCCCGGAAAA
>JAAENK010000242.1 GCA_024224415.1 Gammaproteobacteria bacterium
ATCAAGTAAATCATCTCCACAGTTCACTCAAAATTAAACCTCAGGCGGATACATCGAACTACGTAACTTTCTGCGGGTTTCAAGGGCAACCGCATATTCCCTTCGCGCAATATAAATGCCGCTGAGCACCACCAACCCGGCACCGAGCAGGGCGGTGGTACCGAGTACTTCGCCGTAGACTAGATAACCGATGATGATCGCCCAGACCAGCACAAAATAATTAAATGGCTGGAGAATCACTGCAGGTGCGAGCTGTAAAGCCTTAATCAATAGCAGGTGCCCGATGATGCTGGTTACGCTGATCGTCAACAACCAGACTGCCTGGTCTGTATTCAGCGCTTGCCAGTAGAATGGAATTGACACTAGCGAAGCGAGGAAACCGACTATGCCGAAATATATCAGCGAAGTTTCGAAGCAATCTTTTCGGGATACCTTGCGGGTGAGTAAATTATAAATAGAAAACATCAATACACAGACTAAAACCAGTACCGCATAGAAATTAAACTCGCCATTCCCAGGCTGGATGATAACCACTGTTCCAACAAAGCCTATAAATACCGCTAGCCAGCGTCGCCAGCCGACCTGTTCGCCAAGAAAGGGGACGGATAATGCGGTGATTACCAACGGGAAGCAGGCAAAGATGGCATGCATTTCGGCCAGCCCCATGAACTGCAAACACCAGGCGAACAAACCGATTTCACCCACAATGAGCAGGCCGCGCATAATTTGCTGGGCAGGCATTTCAGATCGGAATGCCCGTTTAATACCAATTCGCCGAGTTGCATAAACCAGGGCAAATATGGTGAAGAAAAAGAACCGTACAAAAATGATCTGCATTACCGGCAGGTCTTCCGTGAGGTGCTTGGTGATGGCATCCTGTCCGGCAAAAAACAGGGTGGCGATGACCAGTGCGACAATGCCTTTTACGGTATTGTCTGCATCTTCGGGTGATGCCTGGTGAGGAGTTTCGGTTTTCAATCGATTACAGAATACGTAGTGAAAAATCGATAGTGCGAGGAAATTGTAGCAGAAAAATCCTCAAGCTTCGTGTTCTTCACGACGCAAGTCATGAATCGCATCGAGATAGGCGCTGATGACCGTAGCTTCTGGTAGCGCGCCGAGATATTTATGCGTTTGTGAATGCACCACCGGCACCGCCTCGCCAATATAATCACGCATAGTTTCCATGGCGATCCAGAGGCTGGTATTTTCGTCAAACTTCAGATCGGATTTTAAAGCCAATGATGCAACAGGATCGCTATTGTTTTTATCGTGTAGCTGGCTGTGGAACACCATGCCCAGGTAGCAACCATCTTTATCTATGACGACGGCGGATTGAGTCGCGTCGCCAGCCACTTGTTCGAGTAACTGACCGCAGCTCCAGTCGTTGCTGATGATGGGTATTTTATTGGTAATATACTCCGCGGCTTTGTGATGCTGCAAATAGGCGCGATCACGCCCGAGCGATAAATCCAGCCCGCGCTCGCTAAGCTGCGTGTCGTACAGCGAGCGACCGTACCAGTGGTAGGCCACCAGGTTGGCGAATACCACCGCGACCATGGCAGCAACGGTAACTTCGTAGTTACGAGTGATTTCGAAGATAATCAATAACGCAGTCAGCGGTGCGCCGATCACCGGACTGGCCAAAGCCACCATGCCGCAGATGGCGTAAACCGAAAGTCCCGAATATTCGCCCAGTAAAAGCTCGGGCACCGAGATGGCAAACAGAGCGCCAAACAGGACACCGATTAATAATGCAGGAAAAATTACACCACCAGCGAATCCGAAACCGATGCACAATGAGGTCACTAAAATTTTAGCAATCAAAATGCTACTCAAATCGAACACGGTATAACTACCGGGAATGGTAGCCAGTCGCAATACAGCCTGGCCTGCACCCAGTACCTCTGGAATTTGCAAACCAACCAGAGCAACCAGGAAACCGGCTAGCATGGGTTTGAAGACGGCATTGATTTTAATTTTTGCAGCGAGTAATTCCGACTTTGCCAGCAGTTTCATGAAAATCACCGCGAGTATCCCACAGCATAGCCCTTCCAGCGCAAACAGGAAAAACTCCGCGGTGTGAAAGGCTTGATTAAAGTCGATCAAAAATAAAGCGGGATTGTGAAAAACAACATTGGCGACTACGAAACCGCAGGCGCTAGCCACGGTGACTGCGGTAAAAATGCGTAGGGAATAGTGACGCAGAATTACTTCGTGGGTAAAAATTAAACCGGCAATCGGTGCATTAAACGCTGTCGCAATTGCCGCGGCAACGCCACAGGCGATAGCAATGCTACGTATGTCGCGGATTCCGAGTTGCAGTCGATGGGTAAGCTGTCCAATCAGTGCGCCGAGATAAACCAGCGGGCCATACTGTCCCACCGAAGCGCCACAACCCAGCGAAAAAATCGCCGCCACTGTGGATAACACGCCTGCCACCGGTCGCGGTAGCCTTTCGCGCAACTGCACTGCATAAATCGCATCCGCGGGTCCGAGTGAAGTAGTTGGTTTAACATCCAGATTTAAGATGACACCGACCAGCAGACCGCCGATTGTAAGGACGCTAATGGTGGCAACCGCCAGCATACCGCTATCGAGTTGGTCACGGCTTGTTTGACTGACATAAAGCAGGTCGTTAAGCCAGTGTACCAGTTCTACAAAACCAATCGTGGCAAACGAGCTGACGCTGCCAACCGCAAGCCCGATCAGCGATAGCACCAGCATTCGATAAAGTGTTATATGCGCGCTGGTACTGGCCGACACCGAGTTCATCGATTAACTATCGAGCCAACTGTCAGTTTCGATAATTTCGATCAGGGTTGGTCGATCATGTTTGAAAGCATTTTTTACCGCCTCGCTTAAGCCCTCCGCACTGTCGATAGCCAAAGCCGCACAGTGACAAGATTGTGCCAGGGCGATGAAATCTGGATTAATGCCCAGTACGCCAACGGGTTCTATTTCGCGTGCGATCATGTCATCCTTAATTTGTTGCAAAGCGCTGTTGTTCCATAAAATAATCGGGATCGGCAGCTTCAATTCCGCTGCGGTAACCAGTTCCTGTACGGTGAACATAAAGCCACCGTCGCCGGCAAAGCAAATTACCGGTACATCTGGCAGGGCCAGTTTGGCACCTATTGCATCGGGCAGACCACAGCCCAGCGTGCAGTAGCCCGCTGGATAATTCCATAAGCGTGGCGCGGACACGTTGAATGCAAAAGCCCCGGTATAAGCCAGTTGACAGATATCGGTCATGACGATGGTATTTTCGTCAAGAGTTTCGCGTAAAACATCGAGTGCGATGCGATGCCTACTTTCTCGATTGCTCAGGTTATTGTCGATAGCTTTTCTGATTTCGGCGACCTCGTCCTGGCTCTCGACCCGAGCAGTGATATTGCTTAGACCATTATTAATAGCTTCAGCTGCCTGGCTGGCATCGGCAATCAGCGCCAGGTCAGCCGGGTACAGATCGGTCATCTTGCGCGGATCGATATCGACCCGAATCAGCTTGCCGTTAATTTCCAGTGTTTCGACAAAACTGTCGACTTCGGATAACTCGGTGCCGATTGCCAGCACCACATCCGCCTGTTTTAAATAAACCTGCACCTCGCCACGCACCGTGCCGGCGCTGAGTGATAATGCATGGTTGTCGTCGATGATGCCCTTGCCGGCGGTACTGGCGATAACCGGTGCACCGAGTTTTTCGGCGATTTGAGTAATGTGATCACCCGCCCGCCATGCACCACCGCCGACACAAATCATCGGTTGTTTGGCCTGACTGAGGATTTCGCAGGCGGTTTTTATATTTTGCGCCGACGCGGTTGGGCGCTCGGGTAAATTCACCGCCCACCACTCGGTTTCTACCGGCATCTTCAGTATGTCAATAGGAATGGCAATATGCACCGGGCGTGGTCGTTCGGATGCAAAAATGCTGAATGCTTTGGCCAACAATTCGGGTACGTCGTCAGGGGACATCGCCGTGGCGGCCAGTGCTGTTAACGGTTCGGTAGTATCTGTTAAACGTGGCACCTCGTGCAGGCAACCCCAGCCTTTGCCCAGGGTATGACTGGCCGCATCAGCAGAGAGCATCAGCACCGGAATACTGTCGGCATATGCCTGGCCGATGGCGGTGAGTGCATTGGTGACTCCGGGACCGGAAATTACCAGCGCGACACCGGGGCGTCCCGAAGCACGCGCGTAACCATCCGCCATAAATCCAGCTCCCTGTTCATTGCGCGCCTGAACATGTTGAATATGGCTGATATTCAGGCCGCGGCAGAAATCCAGCGTATGCACACCGGGAATGCCAAAAACCGTATCGACGCCGTATTGTTCGAGTAACTTAATCACCGCCTGACCGACGGTTAGTGGAGATTTGATGCTCATGGTTATTGCTTTTTTCGCTAAGTGAATGATTGCTGGGAAGCTTATATCCGAAGCTATGACAGGTAAATCAGAATTTGGTGTTTAAAACACTCCTGGCTCATGAAATTGAGCGGCATTATCCAGCATAGAGGTTAAATTGCTAGAGAGTACCCTTGCGTAAAAATCTTGCTTTACTGAAAGCATATCGATTTATTGCTAAACGGTATACTTTTCTCTGATATCCTGGATCGGGCATTGGTTCACCAGGTTGCGTACCCAACCAATGAAAATCGCCCAGATCAGAGCAAACATGTGATCCCTATTTTATAGAGTTATGAATTGCGTTAGCAGAGCATTGAATTCCGATGCCCGTTCTATGTTGACGAGATGGCCAGTACCTTCAAAATCTCTCCAGATGACATTGGGCAGGATCTCTTTGAGAAAAACGTTTGTCTCTCTGACCAGGTAACAATCCTCATTTCCGGTAATTAGCAGAATCGGTACTTCGAGAGTTTTTAGACGCTGTCGATCATCGAACAGGGACCGTCGATCCCAATGTAGTGTCGATAGAATGTGAATTGCGCCTTTGACTGATTGCTCATGCAAATTTCCTGTGTATATCGCCCAGCCGCCGGGATCATTCTCCTGAAAACTCTGATAGGCGGGATCATTTGTCAGAACAGCGACAGCACCTTCAACGCCCTCGGTCTTGCGCAGCCGGATTTCATGCCCAACCCAGTCCTGACGATAGCCGACTTGTTCGACACTATCGCGCGGGCCTGAACTATTGCCCACAAGAGTGGCACTGCGCACGCGATCAGGATGGTTCAACGCAAAATCCAGACTTGTAAAACTTCCCATGGATGTCCCGACGAGATGGACCGCGTCCAGATTTAGATGGTTTATGAGAGCTAAAACATCTCTGGTTGAAAACTCCTGTCCGTATTGGTCGCGGCTCTCGGGGATGGCAGACGGCAGAAAACCACGCGCGCTAAAGGAGATACAGCGATAAGATTGCGATAGAATCGGAACCTGCCTGTACCAACTCCGGTAATCGCCGCCGAATTCGTGAACGAACAGAATGGGAGTGCCTGATCCCGTGTCTTCGTAGTAGATCGAAACATCATCATCGGTTTGAAATGTGGCCATGAGGTATTTCCTGGGTACTGCTTTGAGGTAGTGATTTCAGTGTTTGAGCTGTCACTTTAGTTGTAAAAGACTGACGCCAAAGTATGATTGAAAACAGGTGCGGAACGGGCCGGAAAGAACCGATGTCATATCGACAACGCGCAGACTGTCATCGTTTATCGCGATGAGGCTGTCGGTTACCATCTAAAAATCGAGCTGAATTTTACAGGCCACATCAAGGTAGTAATGATAATGTACAGGAAACTTATTTCAAGAGAGCTATTGGGGACGCTAGTCAATCTGGCTTTTCATTAACCATTCAACAATGATAGCAGTCGCATTTATATCTCGATTGACGTGACCGGTTGTACGTTCTCTGGGATGATCTCTCATAGGCCATGAATGACCGCCATCGTTCACGCGATATACCACGACTTCGGTATCGTCCTGGCAATGTTTGATTTGTCGTCGCTCGACATGACCAACAAAGTATTGGTAATCTTGATCCCTGCTTTGAGGGCTGCAACCGTTTCTGTCAAGCCACCAGTCTACGGATTCTTCCAGTGATTGGTATATCCTGGTTCCGCGATATACTATCCCATCCCAGGGTAGAATAGTGTCTTGTTTGCCATGAAAAAAAAGTGCAGAGAGCGGTTTGGCGGCGGTACAGTTCTTGTTAGCGTAAACCGGGATTGTGGCTGCAACACTTACCAGTCCTGCGAAGGTTCCATCGAGTACGCAGGACAGTCGAAATGCCATTGATGCGCCATCCGAAATACCTATCACAAAGATTTTCTCTCTGTCTAGTGAATGGATCCCGGCCACTTCATCGATGATGCTGGTGACATAACCACTATCGTTCCTGAGGGTTCGCTCGCCTGTGCCGGGCTTCATTACTCCTGCACCGGCGTCCCATTGTCCGTCCGGGCTATGCGGATAGACCACGACAAAGCCATATTTATCTGCAAACTCATCGAAGCCGAGCCATTTTTGTGTGGTTCGCGCATCCCCACCTGTGCCATGTAAGACTACAAGCAGTGGGGCTTGACTATTAGTGCTGCCTGGCGGCACATAGACCTGGTAGGCCAGCCAATTATCACGCCACCAGAGTGCAAGGCCACTCAATACAAATGCGATGCAGCAAAACCCGATTAGAATGCCTGCAAGGTGCTTTTTAACAAATACCAACATGGCCATCAGATAACCCGTGTTTATTCACGGTCTTCAAAACAATCCCTTAAGGCTTCTATCGTGCTGGTACTCTCCTCACTGTGCAAGCAAGCGAATATAGCTCACCAACGCCTCGACATTGCTCTGACTGATAATACCCCGCCAGGCCGGCATAAAGCGGCCTTTGCCGTTGACGATGCTGTTAACCAGATCCATATTACTGAGGTCGTTGGTTTCAATCGGGTTGGTGTGATCCATTGGTGTTATGCCGATGAGTTCGGTCATAATGCCCTCTCCGTCGCCATCCACCCCGTGGCATACCTGACAGTACTCCTGGTAGATTTGAAAACCCACCTTTGGATCCCCCATTAATTCATGCTTACTAGTACCCAGAAAACGCAGAAAAGCGATAAGCGATTTGATTTGAGTCTCGGTAAAAATCTCTTTCCATTCCGGCATTGTATCGCTAAGCAGATTATGCCGGTCGCGGCCGGTTATGGTTTGCTTTCCATCGCCGGTGATAATCTTCATGAGGATAGTGTCACTTCGCGAGCGCACAGTGGTAGTCAGGTCAGCTGGCTCGATCCCCATCGCCCTCGCCAGCGGGCCATCCCCCTTGCCGCCCACGCCATGACACAACTGGCAGTAAGAAACATAGAGTGCCCGCCCCTCAAAAGCAGGTGGTGGCTCTGCAAACGCAGTCTTGAGGCCCGCGGTGAAAAGAGCCAGCAGAAATGCTGAGTTAATAATTATTCTCATGATAATCCTCCCTTGGTTTAGACGTCTACCGTAACATGGTTCTTGACCATTTTGGAAACTTGCCACAGGAACCCAAAAGTCTACAAAGCCTTCAAATTCACCAAATAAGCTTCTTCATCAAACGGCAAGTTATCTTTCTGCGAACGCCACAGTGCTTCGGCGAGGCATTTCGTCATTGCATGTTCGGCATCATGCTTGCCCAGTTTGGTGACGAGTTTCTGGTAAATACCCTGAAAGCCGAGCGGCTGATTAGTATTCGCCTGCTCGCGTAAGGCGATGTGCATGCCCATGTGCAGGAAGGGATTAGTTTCTCCATGCTCGGGTGAAAAATCTTTGTCACGAGCGGTTTCTTCCTTGCTCAGCAAGGTGTGATATTCCGGGTGTAGTTCGATGATGTCGGCGATGATGGCTTCCATCGGTTCGAGCAGCGCCTGGCGTTGCATCTTTTGCCAGACATCCAGGTATACCTGTCGAATTTGGTCGCGTGATTGAAACATGTTGTTAGCTCATTGTCTTCTGTTTGTATTCGCAAAGGTCTTCGATAATGCAACTGCCACAGCGTGGTTTGCGTGCGATGCAGGTGTATCTGCCGTGCAGGATTAACCAGTGATGCGCGTCGAGTTTGAATTCGTCGTCGACAACCCTGAGTAGTTTTTTCTCCACCGCGATTACGTCTTTGCCGGGTGCGATGCCGGTGCGATTGGAAACTCTGAATATATGTGTGTCGACTGCAATGGTTGGGTGACCGAATGCGGTATTTAGAATCACGTTGGCAGTTTTGCGGCCGACACCAGGTAAGGCTTCGAGTGCGACGCGGTTTTCGGGCACCTGTGAGTTGTGTTGTTCGATTAGAATGCGACAGGTTTTTATGATGTTTTTTGCTTTGCTGTTGTAAAGGCCGATAGTTTTGATATATGACTTGAGACTGGCTTCACCAAGCGCGAGAATCTCCTCGGCTGTGTTGGCAGCCGGGTAGAGCCTGGCGGTGGCTTTATTGACGCTGACATCAGTGGCTTGTGCCGAGAGTATGACTGAAATTAGTAGCTCAAAATTTGAAAGGTATTTTAGTTCGGTAGCGGGTTTTTTATTGTGTTCACGAAAGCGGTTAAAAATTTCGAATCTTTTATGCTTATTCATCGATCAGGTTTTTGCAGACAATCAATATCGCCAGACCGAAGAATGCGCCGGGCGGTAATATGGCCAATAGAAATCCGCTGTAATCAGGATTGATGATAACAGTGAGCACGTTCGCCGCTTCGCCAAACATCAAATTGGCGTTGGCGAACAGGGTGCCGAAACCGATAATTTCGCGCATACCGCCTAGTATTGATAGCACCAGCAAAAATCCGAATCCCATCATAAATCCATCCAGTGCCGAAGCGCCAACCGGGTTCTTCGAGGCGAAACCTTCTGCCCTGCCGATGATTGCGCAGTTGGTGACAATAAGCGGAATGAAAATACCGAGCACCAGGTAAAGATCGTAAAAAAGAGCTTTCATGGTCAGCTCAATGACTGTAACCACACTGGCGATGATGAGCACAAATACCGGCAGGCGCACTTCGCTGCGCACGAAGCCGCGAATTAGTGAGACGAGCGTATTCGAGATAACCAGCGTGGCCAGTGTGGCGATACCCAGGCCGATGCCATTCACCAACGTACTGGTTACCGCCAGCAATGGGCAGAGGCCGAGCAACTGCACCAGCGCGACGTTGTTGGTCCACAGACCGTTTTCGGTAATTTCGCTATTCGTTGCCATTGCTAGTCAAATAATGTATTGGCGTTATCCTGGTAGTAAAGCAGGGTATTTTTCACAGCTTCGACGATGGCGCGCGGGGTTATCGTTGCACCGGTAAATTGATCGAACTCACCGCCATCGCGTTTCACAGTCCAGTTTTCGGAATCTGGATTACCGAGTGACTTATCGTTAAAACCCAAAATCCAGTCGCTTTTACGTGTTTCGATGCTATCGCCCAGCCCAGGTGTTTCGTTGTGTTTGACAGCCCGCACACCGGCCAAGCTACCATCTCGGTAAACCCCGATCAATAGATGAATCTTGCCGTTGTACCCATTCGGCGCAATGCTGTTGAAGATTACTGCTATTGGCTCATTGTCCAGACGCGCACGATATAGCGTGCTATCTGCATCGGTACCGAGTAAAGCCGACGCGTTGAGCTGTCGGATATCGGTGGCTATGTCATTATCGAATTTTTCCGCGGGCAGCAGAGCATTCAGATTGCGCAATAAAACCCGGCGTTCATTTTCGGCTATTTTTTCGCGGGTGCTGTGTTCGGTGAGTGCTACCAGGCCACTACCGACCACTGCGAATGCCCACAGAATCAGACCTGAAAGCAAAACTTGTCGACTACTGATTTTCATTGTTACCGTAAATTCTCGGTTGTGTGTAGTAGTCGATAAACGGCACACACATATTTGCCAGCAGCACCGCAAACGCGACACCGTCGGGATAACCA
>JAAENK010000243.1 GCA_024224415.1 Gammaproteobacteria bacterium
AAAAATCAGGTGATTTCGGTTGCTGTCCCCGTAATTTCAGCACCAATATTTGATTCTCTGGGGTCTTCACCCATCGACTCCTTACCTGCCACCTGCTTGTAAAATTGAAGCGCCATTGTATCCTGAGCACCTCCTGGCAGGCCAAATCCAATGGCATAACCATAGTCGATATCGCTTGTCCGATCATCCGTCCCACGGTAGGAAATAACCGTCTGGCCGTTATAGTTATAGGTAGCGGCGTAGAAATCGACGGCTTCGTCCACTCGATTTGGATCGTTGGGATCAGAATTCAGGATTAGCGAATCGTCACCTATAACCGCCGTGCCAATTTGCGGTCCTGAAACATTTATTCCAGCACCATAACCACGATTGTAAGAATCCATGGCTAAAATGGCATACATAAGCTCGTTTGAAACACTCATTTATTCTCTCCTAAAATCCCACTTGCCCATCCTATAAAAAGGGTCGCCATATTTTCTTTTAACGTTCCCGCCAATAGGCACAGTTAAATTATTCCACCACCCCAGCACCTTCTCCACCTCACCCCGGGTCACCGGTTCCCCGGTAATCTCCAGCGTCACCGCCTTCAGCTTCACTCCTGTGCCGAAATGTTTCTCCAGATCATACCGATCAACCCGCGCCACACTGGCCGGGTCATTGATATCGGTGAAGGTAACCAGCAGGGGATAGTTGTCAGTTT